>PUMP01000018.1 GCA_003551425.1 Candidatus Nealsoniibacteriota bacterium
CAGTCGAAGGTAAGGTCATCGGCGTAGCGGATGACATAAACCCGGAGATCATTGGCAGGCACCGTCAGTTCGGTGGCTTGCGCCATGTCGATGGCGGAATCACCCATCGGCGTGAGAACGACATCGCCGTTATCGCCGTCGATATCAATCTCCGTCTCCCACAGGCTGAGATACCGGTCATCGGGCAGTTCCGGGGCGGCCCAGGAAACGTTTACGTCCTCTTCCGTTCCCGCCTCGACGATCAGGAAGTAGTCCGCCTCGTCACTGATACCGCGGTAGTCCTTTTGGTAGTATTCAGCGAACTCCGCATCCGCCAGCCGCGCATAGCCGCCTTCCTCCGGTTCTTCCGCCGGGATATCGAGGCCGTGGCCGAAGTCGGCCATTCCATCCTCGGTCATGCCGAAGGTCAGAGTGGGCGGTTCGGCATTGTCGATGGTCATGGTCTCGGACCAGAGCTCCTGCGCGACCTGGACGGTCACGGTCGCGACATTTGAATCGTCGATTCCGTCGGTGGCCTTGTAGGTGAACGAATCGACATCGACAAATCCCTGGTCTGGGTTATAGACAAACGAACCGTCTTCTCCCAGAGTCAAAGTGCCATGCTCCGGCCCCGCGACCAGGATGGCGGTCAGTGCATCGCCGTCCGGGTCATGGTCATTGGCCAGGACACCCGGTGCGGGGATGGTCAATTCCTGAATTTCGAACATAAAATAGTCCACATCCTCCGCCCTCGGCGCACGATTCTCGACTGTGATCGTCACCGTTGCCACATTTGAATCATCGATCCCGTCATTCGCCTCGTAGGTGAAGGTGTCGGTCCCGACAAAACCCTGATTCGGGGTATAGACAAACGAACCATCCTGATTCAGGTTCAAAGAACCATGCTCCGGTCCCGCGACCAGAACCGCCTTCAGCTCATCTCCGTCCGGATCATGATCATTAGCGAGAACGCCGGGTGCATCGATGTCAAGCTGAGTATTGCGGTATGTTTCGTGAGAAATGTCTTCGGCTTCCGGCGGACGATTCTCGACAGTGATCGTCACTGTCGCCTCGTTCGATTTATCAATTCCATCATCCGCCTTATAGGTAAATGTATCGATACCCACAAAATCGTAATCAGGGATATAAATAAACGAGCCATCGGAATGAAATGTCAGCTCTCCTTTTTCTGGGGCGTCTGTTTTGATCGCGCTCAATTCTTCGCCGCTTGGGGCATAATCGTTTTCCAGCACTCCCGGCTCGGAGATTTCCAAAGTCTGATTTCGGAAACTATGATATTCGTTGTTCTCGGCAACGGGGGGATGTCTGTAAACTGCTTTGTTGATATCGCTGGGGGTGAATTTCTCCTTCCGGGCTTTAACTTTAAGAATGCCTGGCAAAGGCACAGAAACGGATTCATTGGAGGTGACGGTTGAACTTTCTTGCGTCGGTTCACTGCCGTCGGTGGTGTAGTGAATGATCGCCCCCTCGGTGGCGCATTGAATTGTTACTTCTATGCTGTCGCCGGTGTAGCTTCCCCCAGCCGGTTCGAAAGTAGGTTTTTCAACAATTAGAGGCAGGTTGTTTCGAAGATAAGGATAACCAGAATTTAAGTGGGTATTTATATTCCAAATATCGTCGAAATTCCAATTTGCTTCGAGGTAGATATCTATATCCTGTATATCGGGTGTGGTTAACCCCTTACCCCCGTCGCTTGTATCCTGACCAGAAGTTTCGACATTCCAGAAACTGCTGGTCACGGTGCCATCTCTGTTATCGCCCACCGCACCGCCGACATCATCTGTGCCCGATATATTTCCCGTACTAAAACAGCGGTCAACGGTGCCATAGTTTCTACCAGTCAAACCACCGACATAATTAGTGCCATCCACGTTCACCCTAACATAACTATCTGAAATATCCCCCCTATTCAACCCTGCCAAACCTCCGAGGTGTGACTGGGTATTACTCACGTTTCCGTGGACATATGAATAAGTGATTGCACCATTATTTCGCCCGACCAATCCTCCTGTAATGTTCCAGGAAGAATCGCTGGTACCGGTTATGTTCCCAGCGACGTAGGTCTCGACGACAGTGCCGGAATTATAGCCAGCCAAGCCGCCGACATACCCACTGCCAGCCCCTCCTCCCCTTATATCGCAGTTCTCAATTCCCAAGTTCTCGATCACAGCGCCACCGCCAATATAACCAATAAAACCGACAAAATTTTGTCGAGCTTCGATTGCCAAATTTCTAATCGCAAAACCGTTTCCATTGAACGAACCACAAAAATGATTGATCACCTGAGCATTGGTAAAAGTAATGTTTCCAAGATCGATGTTTTCCATTAATTTATAATACGCAGTAACATCCTGAGTAACGGCGACTAAGTCGTACTTATCGAAAATCAAGTAGGGAGCATTCTCGGTACCTTCGCCTTCAAGTTCTCTTTTTTGATAGGAATCGCTCAAACGGTAAAGTTCAGGATATCCGTTCGAGTTCATATGCCAAATATTGTGTATTCCATTATTTTCTTCATCGTGAAAATCCCAACCCACATTGAGGAAAGTCGCTTTCTCCTGCATTTCGGCTGTGGTTAAGCCTGTGCCGCCGTCGCTCGTATGTTGCCCGGAAGTGTCAATGTCCCAGAAACTGTTGGTGACAGTGCCGGTACCGAACCAGTCGCTGTCGACGTTAGTTCCCACCAAGCCTCCGATATCGTCATCGTACTTGACACTGCTAACAAGTCCCATGGCGTAAGAGTTATATATGGTACCTCTACTATCATTAGTGCCTACAAGCCCGCCAATCCGCCAACCGTATGCTGTCCATTTACGGTTCCTGTGGCGTAGGACGCAGCGACAACACCTCTATTTGAACCCGCCAGTCCGCCGACCCATCCATACCCATTGACAGTACCTGCGAAGTGAGAATTACTGATAATGCCCGTGTTGTCACCCACTAATCCTCCGCAATGCTCGCCGTCTTGGTTTACATTTCCCGTAGCAAAGGAATTGAGTATAGTGCCATTGTTCTGTCCCGCCAGAACCCCGACAATGCCGCACCTGGTGATATTGGAATCCTCAATCCCCAAATTCTTGATCAAGGCAGTTCCGCTGATATAACCGAATAATCCCGCAGTGCCCCCAGATTCGATCGTCAATTTTTTTATTGCAAACTCATTCCCATCGAATGACCCGTTAAAATGCGAATCACGATCTGTTGCAATCACCGCACCGGAATAGGTAACTCCCCCAAGGTCAATATCATTGACGAGGATATAATGGGCATCGAGGTCATCGTTCACCGACTCCAGATGTTTGAGAGTTGATATTTGGTAGGGATTATCGGAAGAACCGTCGCCGCCGGCAAAGCCGAATAGAAGTGGGGCCGACAAAGCACCCAGAAGAAAAACAAAAACAAACCTCAGTACTGAATGATTATAGTAAAGCATAAAAATTCTGACTCTTGTTGCTGTCATCAAAAGGTTGTATCGGATTATTTGATTGTTCTGCGTTCAGCCCGCCTGACCCGTTCCGAAGTGGTCAGCTCGCGCGCGTAACTTCCTGTACTGCTCTATAGTACTACGGTCGTCCCCGGCCGTAGCCGTATGACTGTCCTTGGGTGTTTTTATGCAGTGCGCTTTCAGCGCACATTTTATTGTTGCCTTGCAACCGGGGCGTTGCCCCGGTCTGGTATGCCGGGCGCCGTTGGCGCGGGAACCTATGGACTGTCCGTTTGCTTGATCTTTGTCCAGAGCCGGTCCGCTTCGGCAAGAAACTCTACGGCGTGAGCAACTATCTCCTCGGCTTGTTCTCGCTCTGGTTCAACAAAATCATCATCTCTGAAGTCATTGCAAAACTCCCTCCCGCCGGGCATTGCGCATAAGCGGAGAACTGCGGAGCGTACTTTTTTCAACGCGTTTTTATCCAGACAAATTACGGAAATGATTCGTCCAATCTCAAGCTCCGCGTCAAAACACATACCACAAACCCGTTTTTTTTCTCCCAATCCGCCTCCGGCATCATCGCCAGCAGATTAATTCATGAACATCGTCACGAGAGGAGCCAGTGTGCGTGAGATCAACAACTTACAGCCGCAAGCCGGGCGCGGGCGTACTGACGTAAGTCAAGATCGGCGGCGGCTGCAAGTTGTTGAGATCGCGTGCAATGGCGCCTCGCAGTAGATGGCTCATGAATTATTCAGGCTAGAAATTATCGGTTGGTTTCATGGAACACAGACGACTTCCAGACAATACCTTCGAAACGGCGGCCGGATGCCCGCGCCATCGCCCGCGCCATCTCCTGCATTCGAATCATGGCGGCGATTTTCTCCTCGAAAGGCGCATCCTCCCATTCACGGCGGGCTTGCGCCTTGCGGTCAAGCATTTGGTTCAGGGTTGTATTCACGGTTCCATTTCTCCAGTAGACCATGCCGATCCAGAATATCTTTCAAAACGACGGAATTAAAAGCTTCACAATGGCTTTCGGCAATCAGCGCGAGCTTGGCCCGGTCTTTTGGCCGGTGCAATCGCAACATGTTTGCCATCAGATGTTCCAGCGTTAGAACCTGCGTAGGTACTCCCTCGATCATCACCGGCGTGGCTGCGCGGAGAGCCTCTTCCATGAGCCCGGGCTCCGCCGGGATGAACTGAACCGGCACGCCTGCGATCATTACCCGGTCTTCCTCGCCAAAGGCAACTCCTCGCTGTTTCAGCTCATTGAACAATGGCGAGGGATCGATTAGCGGCCCTTCGCCGGGAAAATGGCAGACGACATCGAAATCGTAAGTCAGCACTGGCTCCACATAGTACATGACCCCGATCCCCCCGCCTATCGCATACATCGTCAGAAAACCTCTCTCTACCAATTCATTCAACAAGGAAAGAACCGGTGCCAGTACGCTGTCG
>PUMP01000046.1 GCA_003551425.1 Candidatus Nealsoniibacteriota bacterium
AAGTTAATTAGGGGAGTTTAGCTGGTTATCTCGGACTTTTTCGGACTTTCTCGGACTTTTTCTGTGTATCTCATAATTATTTTTCCCCGATATCTGGATATTTCTGCTTTACAAAGTGTCAAATATTTGCTATAATATCATTACAATGCGCTGAGTGTCTCCCGGTGGGAGTGCCCGGCGCTATTTTACTTGTGGTTGATACCAGTATCTTACATGGTAGGATCTGGTTATTTTTTTTGTTGGTGTGTTGACTGAGGGTGGTGAGGATCACGGGAGAGTTGCTTTAGAAGAAATTTATCTGCAATTCTCTACGACATAAAAAGTGGTGGGCTAGGGAGGATCCCCCGAAAGCTGATCCCGTCCTGTCAGCTGCCCACCAATTACATTACAGGGCGCAAAACTATTTCAGGGGGCGGTAAAATGACGTTCAAACCTTTTAAAACGGGCAGTATCAGCCTTATTGCTTCCCGCGCTGGAGACCAGATCCTTTTACCTCGCGAACTGGCGCACTCTTTGGGCCTGAATGTGGCCATGGTTTATGTTTCAATCATAGATCGGTATCTTGAATTAAAAAACAAGGATCCTGAACTTGTTAGCAGTGACGGGTTTTTTGTTTTCACCGCTCGGGATCTGGAAGCTGAAACCGGACTTTCATACGGACAGCAGAAGAGGGCTATAGAAAAACTGGTTTCATTGGGCTTGATAGAAAAGAAAGTCAAAGATACCGGAGAAAACCCGGTGCCGATGCCAAAATATCGACATTTTAGGGTTCTGGAAAACAGGGAAGTACTCAGCGGCCTGCTGAAGGAGGGACGGGAAAAGATCGAAGAATTGACAGAATAGCCAACTCAATATTCGGCGGGATAGGTTGGCCACCGAAAAAACCGGTCGGCTCCCCAGCTGGTTTTTCCCGCCATTATCCTATTTTTTCGGACGGGGAGAAATACTATTTCAGGGGAGATCATACCTAATGCCAGATCCGAAAACCGATCAAATTAGAATGGACGTGCCTTTTTTTCAGGTTGCCAACGATATTTTTGATCTTGATCTGGGGCTTGATATTTACGAAAAAACCGCTTATATCTATTTGGCCAGGTGTGCTAATAATTCGCAGGCGTTCCCCAGCTACCGGACCATAGCCGACAAGTGCAGCATGAGCCGGAGAAAGGCGGTTTATGTGATCGATAAGTTAATAGAAAAAGATCTAATATCAAAAACCAGCCGTCGGCTGGGTCCAGATCGCCACACCTCAAACATATATACGGTCAATAATGACCTTCTGGCCTTGCAGGACGCCAGTTGCGCAAAACCTTCCGGGGGTAGTGCACAGGATGCACCACCCCCTAGTGCACAGGATGCACCACCTAGTGCACAGGATGCACCCAATAAAGAACTAGGGTATAAAGAACTACCTCCTGAAAGTAGTACAACCCAGAAACCCCAGAAATTGGAAGAAAAGCAGAGGACTGAAACAAGGGTTTCTGGGGCGGAGTCTTTAGAGGATTACCCGGAAGACCTACAAACCTTTTACCATATTCGGCAGATGTACTGCACCGAGGAACCCGAATATTACCCGGACGAGGAACAAGCCCGAGAGGTAGATCGAGAGCTCTTTGCCATTATCGAGGAACTAGAAAGAGACGTTTGGCGGGAGAAAGTTTTGCCTCATTATTTTCGGACATTCGGCAAGATCGAACACTGCGACTGCAATATCTGGCATTTTTGTGCTGTGGCCGCAAGGTATACGAAGGATATGGATCACCTGGAAGAGCCCATTGACAAGGCGGCAGAAGAAACCGAACCCGGTGGGAATGGAGAACTTGTAGAGGATACGGTGCCGTTCTAACAGACTGGAAGGAGTGATCGGGCATGGAAAAACTTTTTGAGAATATCCACAAACCCAACCAGCGGAAGTTTTTGGCCGCCTACTCAGAAATGGGCAATATAACCAGGGCAACGGAAGAGGCCGATATCAGCAGGCAGACACATTATAACTGGATGTCCCAGGACCCCGAATACGCAGAAGCCTTCAAAAAAGCTGAGAGACTGGCGGCCGACAAGCTGGAGGAGGAAGCCCGCAGGAGGGCGGTCGAGGGCATCGAGGAACCGGTATATCAAGGCGGCGAACTCGTCGGTTCAAAAATGAAGTACTCCGATACCCTGCTTATTTTCCTACTCAAAGGCAACAAGCCGGACAAATTTGCGGACCGGCAGAAGGTTGAGCAGGAGAATACCGGAGAAATGACGATCCGTTTCGTTGACGAGGAAGACGAAGACTGAGGACTGAAAGAGGACTGAAAGCAGATGGCCAAAGAGATTACTATCAAATGGCGGCCCCAGCCCAGGCAGGAAACCTTCCTCAAAGCCTGCGGCCTGGCTCCCGTATTCGAAGGGAAGAGACCGGAGGAACCCGAGGCGAAGGTGATAGGCTATGGAGGAGCTGCAGGCGGCGGAAAGACCGATTCCCTGCTTATGGCCGGGGCTATAGCCTGCCTGGCATTTCCCGGCTCAAATGCAGGGTTTTTCCGTCGGAAGTACACACAGCTTGAAGGACCGGGCGGGGCGATCATGCGCTCGAAGGAGCTTTTTTCCTCCTTCGCTGACTGGCACGGGACAAACAGGCGGTGGACTTTCCCCGGTGATGGAGTGCTTGAGTTCTGTCATGCCGACAGCGAGGACGACGTTTATAACTACCAGTCCCAGCAGTTTGACTTCCTCCTTCTCGACGAGGCCACACACTTTACAAAATTTCAGTATCGCTACTTGATGACCAGGAACCGGGCGACGGTGGACGGTATTACCCCGTTTTGCGCTATGGGGACAAACCCCGGTAATGTCGGGCATATGTGGTTCAAGCGGCAGTTTATCGACCCCGGAGAACCCGAGGAAGTCCACATGGTGGAGGTTGAGCCGAACAGGTTCGAGTCCCATATTTTCATCCCCGCAAAACTTGAGGACAACCAGAAACTCGAGGAGCGGGATCCTGGATACAGAGAGACCCTCGAAGCAAGCCCCGAGAAGGAGCGCAGGCAGCTACTGGAAGGCGATTGGTCAGCTTTTGAAGGTCAGTTCTTCCCCGAATGGCGTCGAGACATCCACACAGTGGAACCCTTCGAACTCCCCGGATATTGGCAGAGGTTTAGGGCGCTTGACTATGGCCTGGACTGTACGGCCTGTTACTGGATAGCAGTATCAGGATCAGGCCAGCTTTATGTATATCGCGAGCTATGGCAGCCCGATCGTAGGCTTTCAGGGGCGGCAGCGAAGATCATCGAGATGACAGGACCGGGTGAGAGTATCAGTTACACGGTAGCCGGTCCAGATCTATGGAACCGCAACCAGGATACAGGCATGGCGGGCGTTGAGGTTATGCGCAAGCAGGCTAGGAAGATGGGGAAGGATTTTCCGATGAGAAAAGCGGATAACCGGCGAGTTGAGGGGTGGCGGGTGTTCCGGGAGTATCTTGCTCCCTATAGGGGTGAGCAGGAAGAAGTTACAGCGCAGATGCAGATCTTTTCTACATGCAGGCACCTTATATCAGATATTCCTGCCCTCACGCATGACGATAACAACCCCGATGACGCCGCAAGTGAACCCCATAGCATCACCCACGGTCCTGAGGCTATCAGATACGGTGTTATGAGTAGGCCACCGAATAAGTCAGAGGACGAAGAGGAGAAGCAGGAACGCAGGCAGAGGCGGAGAAAACGGGCGAAACCGAAGGTTAGCAGTGTAACCGGGTATTGATGTGACTTTTTCAAAGAGGTGTTAACAATGGCTATCACAAGATCACTTGCGAACCCAGCGGTACAGGGCATGGGAGCGCCGGGAATGCTGGGAGCGGCAGCAGCGGGGTTGATGACAGGGGCTGTAGGTGATAGGGAGAACGGAGAGAACGGGGATAGGCAGCCCTATAGAACGGCCATGACGGCTTCTCCGGGTATAATGGGACCGGGTACAGCGGGGGCGGTAGGAGGAACTTTGGGCAGGGCGAGGGGTAGGTCGGTGCTACCTGCAGAAAGGATGCAGGAGGAAAACAGGCGCCCCTGGCCCCTTACAGGCGCAGCCGTGGGACAGCAGGACCCGAGGGAGGTTGCGAGTATAGCGAGGAGGGTGCTTTTGGGTGGAATGCGGTAGGTGTGGTGGTAGACAACACGGAGCCCCGAAGGAGGGCCGGTAAAAATGGAGTGCCATTGTGACAGCATAATGAAGATAGAAGACACTTGTGACAATATGGTTCTTTTGAGGTGTGAAGACTGTTCACAATATGCAATAATTAACTTCGATCTGGTTAGCAGGAAAGAAATGGGAGAGTTTTTTTGTGGAGTTGGTAGTGGCTATCCTTATTGGTGGAGTGGGGTCAGAGGGGAAGATGACGGCGAGCAGAAGGGTGAAAAGCCATTAATGCGTCTATGCCCTTTTTGTGGAGCAAGACCGGTATTAAAAATGTCTCCCCCCTGTCAGGTTCGATGCCCAGACTGCAACTTAAAAGGACCAAAAGCCGCAGGTCAGTCACAAGCGATAAAAAAGTGGGATAGACTGAGAATATACGACCCACTGGGAATATACGACCAAGAACACACAGAATCGACAGAACCCGAAAAACCGGATACTATAACCGAAGAAGAGTTCGACGAGTTTGTCCAGGGTATTGTTGCAGGCAACAAGATCATGAACCACCTGCGGGAAGCGGCAAAAGTTATGGCCGAGTCAGTAGAACGCAAGCAGCAGGACTCTTAATAACAAGCCCGAGAGGGCATAACATACAGCAAGTTTAGGGCGCAAGCGGGTTTTTCCCGT
>PUMP01000007.1 GCA_003551425.1 Candidatus Nealsoniibacteriota bacterium
ACTACCTTTCAGGTAGTAGTAGCCACGACCGTCGATCACGTTGACCGTCACCGACCCTTTCTGGCGCGGAGCTTCGACCTCATCGTAGGCGTCGTCGAGTGCGTCGTCCCACTCCTCGTCATCCCAATCCTCGGGTGTCTCACTAGGATCGCGGTGGTCGGTGTCTTCGGCTTCGAGCTTCGCCAGTGCCAGCTCGTCGGCAAACTGGGCGATCTCCCGTAGCGTCTCGGGTTGCTGTTTCGTCAGGTCGTCTTTCAGATATTTCGGCCAGCCTTTCGGCGGCTTGGGCAACTTCGATCCCATGCCACTAACCAAACGTTGCACCCACAAAAGCGTTTTAGGCGGACTGTTTGGTTAGTGAGATAGGGGCCAGACTTACTACCCAACCAACTAATCAGGTCGACATTCAATGCCAGCGAGCAGGACCTATCATAGCCGCGATAAAGAGGCCATTTCGGTCGACATAACGGGCGATCTTGAATCATCAAGAATCCCCTTTCGTTCAAAAACGGTCTATTTCACAGATCAATCACCGACATTTGAATGTACGATCACAAATCACTATGACAAGCGAGTCGACTACGTCGTATGGCTGTATCTATCGTACCATGAATCTGAGAACGATTATGAGAAAGATCAAGGAGAGACTATAGAGTTCGATCTAGAACCGGGACAAAGCGTCACAAAGGAATTTTCACAGGATATGCTGTTACACCAAGGGACGGCTTCTATAGTTCTCAGAAAATTTCGCATATACAAAAGGCATGATGAGATCCAGACAAACAGAAAAAAGGATATATACAAGATGTACACGTTCATGGTCTACGACCGGGATTACTATAGAGTCAACTACCTACGACCTCGATATGCACAATACATCGCTGCGGGTCTTTCCGTTCTGATTGTGGCGGTCGGTGTGATTCAGATTTCAATACTGCTTTTCTCATAGTTGTCGGCGGTGCCTTTGTACCTAGATTACCCGACATTTTAATCAGACGGATTTCGCCGTCTACATACCCTCGTATGCAACCAAAACCACGCGCCTCGTCGACTGTTGGGCCTATGGTGTCTGTTGTTGCCATACCTATTTGTTTTTGAATGTGAATAAAATGGATCTGCTGACAACAAACTAGGTTACGACGACGATCTAGTCAACTACGACATTGCTGAGTGAAAAATTTGCTAAGTCTTAGTTTCTTCAGTTGCCACTTGGCCTAGCTGTGATTCATCTGTTGTTGACCAAAATAGCGAATTCAACACATCGCAAATCGCGTTTGTATCACGCGCGGGTATTTAAGTGGTCTTCTACCGTATCAAAATTTGACATACAAATGGTTTCAAATGACAATCTCGGTGCTTTCGAGCGATTTCGCTGTTGGGTTTCGGCCTTGTTCGCATCAGAACAGGATATTGAGCAGCCGGCGTATGACCAGAGTTGGCTTCGACATCTTAGATATGAGTACATCGAGACAGAGCCAAAAAACTACGATGGTCAAGTTCGCTGCAATCTTTGTGGCCGACTGTTCGAGGATATGGAAGACTGCGTCGACCATGTCGCAGAGCACGATTCGCAGGGAGATTCGGTTGTCGACCCGTTCTTTAGAAAAGAAAGAAATAGACTAAACTTATTCGGTGACGACGACGCAACATCTGAAAATACGTATCGGACACCCAAACCAGTGTCAAGAGGCTACAAATGGATTATCCCAGAACACAAAAGAAAACCATATAATCGCAACAAGCGACAATCAAATCGAAGCTTTAGTTTCCTAGATCCAGATGAAGAAATTGATACGGATGAGATACCAGATGAACTTTTAGAAAAATTGCCCGAATCATTTGAAAAACTGGAAACAGAAGGTCACGAAGAAAATTATTTATCATGTGATGCGTGCGACGAGAAACAACACTCAATTATCAAATCGAACAAAGGGCCGACTACATATGGATGTGTAAATCCAGACTGCGAGGATATACACCCGGTAGCAGACCCGGAACTCAATATAGGCACTATAGCAGATTTAGAACAGTATGCAGCAGAACAGCACCAGTAATTAGTTTTGAAATAGTGGTCTGTTCAGTACGGTCCATGCTCACTGGTCGCTGTCGAAAAACTCGCACACGGCCTGGATGAGCTGGTCGAGGTCGTCACCATACTCGCCAACGCGGGAATCGATACTATCCGCCATTTATTTCACTCCTCGGCGTACACCACGGCGTAGTCATCCCGTACAACCCATCGCAGGTCGACCGCTTCATCGTCCAACTGCTCATGAAGCCCTAGCAGCGACGAGATACCACGCCCACTGAATTGGGCCTGATTGCCCTGCGGACCTTCCCAGTACACAAAGAAGCTGTTGGCGCTCTCGCTGTCGGCGTCGAGTCCAAGCCCACGGAAGACCTCGTGGGGAATGGTCGACTCATACTTTTTCGCGCCCTCGTAGTCGAACTTCGAGCACGTCGAGTGGTGGCTGTCGCCGGCGAGATCCCACGGGCCGACTGCAATGTGGGGTTACCAGCCGTCGATCCGGGTGTCGATAGTCACTGGCCTTGGTTAGTGAGGTGAGAATACAGCCGACAACACCCTCTGATCTGACTTGTTGCCACCCGTATCTATATCTATATGCGTTTGCGTATACGTATACGTAAGCATATGGCGCTCAAAGCAGCGGTGTTTCTCGACAAAGGCGGCACCGGCAAAACCACGACAACAGCCCATCTCGGGCGGGCATTGACTGAACTCGGCCATGAGGGCGTACTGATCGACCTGGCCGGTAAACAGTCAGACCTCGCCAAACAGTTCGGGATGTACGAGGCCCAACAGCAGGCGATTGCCGACGGCGAGGACTTCCCGAATCTTTCGTCGGTGTTCGACGACGACTTTGACAAGCTCGTCCAGATGAATGGCGTTGACGCGATACTTGACCGCCTGATCTACGAGACCGACGAGGGCGTCGATCTTATTCCAGCCCACCCTGGTCTCGACAGCGTCGACGGTGAACTCAACAACGTTGAGGATCGCACCGAACGCTACGGTCGACTTAAGAAATTTGTTGAGACGTACCTCGAAGATCGATACGATTTCATCCTGATTGATCTACCTGGGCTGTCTCGTATTGTCCCATACAACGGCGTCTGGGCTGCCGAGAACTTGATTGCACCCGTCGAGATGGGTAGCTACGAGTTTGCCCAAACAAAGCAACTCCGAGACGACGTCGAAAAGTATCGATCGAACTGGGGCATTGATGCTGAACTCTCGATGGTAATCCCCAACAAGTTCGAGAGCGGTACTAACCTTGCCGACGACTACATGGAACGCTACACTTCTGAGTTCAACGGTGCCATGTCTCCTGATCCAATCGCCAAATCACAGGATATCCGCAATGCGACTGAAGCAGGTATGACCATCTTCGAACTTGAGGAACCGTCGACCACTGCCGCCCGTGCGCGTGAAGCCTACCTCGCTAATGCTCGCGAGTTGGTTGAGCGACTCGGAGGTGCTGGGCAATGAGTGACGATCTCAAAATTCCCGAGGGCATGGCCGACGATCGGGGTTCGACGCTTGACGAGGAGGCCAAAGCGACCGACCGCTTTGTCGACGACCTTGCTGCGGCCCTGGGAGCGGTCGAACGCGGCGACGTAGCCAAAACGGTCTCATTTCGAGACGGGCGCACGGCGGCACTGTTCAACGCGCTGGGTGAGAACGATAACGAACTGCAACAGGCGGTCGAAGACGCCCGCGCCGCTGCTGGCGTCGACGATGATTCGGAAGGCGACCGCAGTGAGTTACTCCGCTTGTTAGTGCGACTCGGGTTGAATGAGGTGACGCCACGACTGGCCGACGCCGAGAAACAGGCACGTATGCAGCGGATCGAAGACGACTACTGAGCGGCTGGCTTTGGCTACTGGTTCTGTATCTGTTCCTGTACTCGCACATATGTCTGTTTACGTTTACGTTTGCGTCTATGTATTCGTATTCGTATTCGTATACGTTTTCGTATACGTATATGAATGGGGGGGGGAATCACATTGTTCGATCATCTGACCTCGACGGTTTAGAGCCGTCGAGACAGTGGTTTGTGTTCTCGAACCACACCTGAAAATTCGACGCACAGTACATATCCCAACCTGACAAACAAATTCGACAGCGTGAGTGTTGGGTTTGTAGACCTATCGTTCATCGCTAAATACTTCGCTCACATTCTCGGCAGTCTCGCTCGTCTCGATATGCGAGTACATCTCGCTGGTCGTCTTTGGGTCAGCATGCCGAAGCGTTCGTTGGGCGGCGGCGGCCCCACGCTCGCGGTACAGTTTCTCGCCGACGCCTCGCCGTGCACCGTGTAGAGTGAGATACTCGTCGTCACCGTCGACGTCGATCTCGCCGTCCTGGCACAGTCGCTTGAGCACTGATCGAGCACCGTTTGTAGACAGTGCTGGCGGCACTACCCCAAGGGTTCGGCAGTGGTCGAGTAGGCTTCGGTCGTCGTTTTCGGGCCGCTCAAAGTCGTTGGGCAGTTGTCGGTACATTGAGGGCGCGTGATGGGAGATGAACACCGGCCACTCGTCGTTGGCTGGCTCAACCGCGCGTTTGAGTTGTTCGAGCGAGTGGTGCGTTTGGGTCGGTAGCTGGAGTGACTCGCGTTGTTGGTTCTTGCCGAGAATCGAAATCTGGTTGTTCTCGATGTCGACGTCCGACCACCGAATCCCGTTGCGTCGGTCGTCGCGAGAGTCGGCCAGAATCTCA
>PUMP01000033.1 GCA_003551425.1 Candidatus Nealsoniibacteriota bacterium
AATGCCTGCCGTTACTTAGCAAAATTGGCCGACAATGCTTAGATCCCTCTAAACAATATATAGTGCCCATTTTTTCGTATCTGTCTGATCTCAAAAAACTTGTTCCGGTCCGGCCCCAAGGCACACTTCATCACTCGTTCTGAGCGTCAGTTAAGTCCGCTTGATCATCTTTAACAGGAACAAGGATGCCTTCACACGGATGTTCCGGTGAACACTTTTCTGGATTAGATCCTGTCATCGCTTGGTTTCCACATATGTCACCTGCGGAAACTCCTAGGTTTAGTACCGAAGGATCAGTGGAGTACCATGAGCCACACAATGGGCACTTCAAACCTTTGTTCATTCTCATTCCTCCAACAGTATTTATAGGCTTAAGGCAAAAGGCAAAACATCAATGTCGATGCATGACATTTACAATTATTATTTTATGGCAATGTAATTAATTATACCAAGTTTCCGCGGAATGTCAATCGGAAATATGAAAGTTTTTCCTGATCTCAAATATATAAATCTACCGTGGCTGAACCCGATTGAATTTTAGTAAACTCAATTTTCAACTTGTTAGCCGGTTCTTCTGGGTTGCAATCTTTGGCTTAATTGCTATTTTTTAAATGTTTGGGTAGCTTATTGATTATAATTTCAGATTTCATAAAATTGTTTTTTTACAACTGAACAGGAGAAATGTCATTGGGTAAGAATTCCAACAACGGGGCGAATTTAGGTTTTGAAAGCCGTCTTTGGCAGGCGGCTGATGCTTTACGTTCGAACATGGACGCGGCTGAATACAAGCATGTTGTGCTGGGCCTGATCTTTCTCAAATACATATCTGATGCTTTTGAGGAACAGCATAGCAAGCTTGAAGCTGAACGCGATAAAGGCGCCGACCCGGAAGACCCGGACGAATACCGGGCAATCAACATATTCTGGGTGCCGAAGGAAGCCCGCTGGCCTAATCTCAAGGCCAATGCGAAGCAGTCGAACATCGGCACAATTGTGGACGATGCTATGCTGGCCATAGAGAAATGCAATCAATCGCTGAAGGGTGTACTGCCCAAGGATTACGCCCATCCGCGCCTTGACAAGTATCGCCTTGGCCAGCTCATTGATTTGGTGAGTAATATCGGTCTGGGCGACAAAGAGAATCGCTCCAAGGATATCCTCGGGCGGGTTTACGAGTATTTTCTCTCCCGATTCGCCAGTGCCGAGGGTAAGAAGGGCGGCCAGTTTTATACTCCGCGCTCAATTGTGCAATTACTCGTGGAAATGCTCGCTCCTTACAAGGGACGTGTCTACGACCCGGCCTGCGGTTCCGGCGGTATGTTTGTCCAGTCAGAGAAATTCGTTGAAGCTCACGGCGGTAATATCGGCGATATCAGCATCTACGGACAGGAGTCCAATCACACTACCTGGCGACTGGCGAAGATGAATCTGGCTATTCGCGGTATAGACGGCAACCTCGGAAAGGAACATGCCGACAGCTTCCATCGAGACTTGCATCCTGACTTGCAGGCTGATTACGTACTGGCCAATCCCCCATTCAACGATAGTGACTGGCGCGGCGAGTTGCTCAAGGATGACAAACGCTGGCAGTACGGCACACCGCCTAATTCAAACGCCAACTTCGCCTGGGTGCAGCATTTCATTTATCACTTGGCTCCGAACGGTCTGGCGAGTTTTGTGCTGGCCAACGGCTCAATGTCGACCAATCAATCCGGCGAAGGCGAAATTCGCAAGAATATCATAGAATCTGATTTGGTCGATTGTATGGTGTCACTGCCCGGCCAGCTTTTTTACTCTACCCAGATACCAGTGTGTCTCTGGTTCATCGCCCGAGACAAGAAGAACGGCCGCTTCCGCGACCGGAGCGGTCAAACTCTTTTTATTGATGCCCGCAAATTCGGTGAAATGGTTGACCGTGTTCATCGTGAACTTGCAAACGAGGACATCCGCAAGATTGCCGACACCTACCACGCCTGGAGGGCGAAACACGATTCGGCAGACACCGCGGTCCCTTCACCACTTGCCCAGGAACGACAGCTTCCTGCATACAAGGATGTTCCTGGTTTCTGCAAAAGTGCCACACTGGACGAAATCAGACACCACGGCCATATCCTTACTCCCGGCCGCTACGTAGGAGCCGCTGAAGCTGAAGACGACGGCGAGCCGTTCGAAGAAAAAATGGCCCGCTTGACTGCGGCTTTGCGTGAACAAACTGAACAATCCCGGAAACTCGACCAGAACATCTGGGCCAACCTGGAGGATATTGGGTATGGTGGGTGAGGTCCAGCTCAGTGATGTAGCTGAAATAATCATGGGACAATCTCCCCCGGGTTCAACATATAACGAATCTGGTGTAGGTCTTCCATTCTTTCAAGGTGTTAGGGATTTCAACTACCGCTATCCATCGATTCGTGTCTTCTGTTCTAAGCCCACTAGGGTTGCCAAACCTGGGGATATTCTGTTTAGCGTCCGTGCTCCCATTGGTCGAGTCAATATTGCGGAGGTTGAAAGCTCAATCGGGCGAGGCCTATCCATTATCCGAGCGAGATCGCATGAGGATCACCGCTTTATCGAATTTGTACTGAGAAGCATGGAGCAACAGTGGCAAGTTATTGAGGGCGGTGGATCAGTCTTTGGTAATGCAACAAAACAGGATCTCTCCACACTTTCGCTACCCTGGCCTGGTAATTCTCGGGAACGCGAGGCCATCGCCTGCATCCTCGGCGCACTGGACGACAAGATCGAGTTGAACCGGCGCATTAACCAAACATTGGAAGATACGGCAAGTGCCATCTTCAATAGCTGGTTTATCGAGTTTGATCCGGTGGTTTACAACGCGGCCCAAGCTGGAAATCCTATACCGGAACGTTTTGCCGACACAGCCGCGCGCTATCGCGAAATTCCTGAAATCCAGCGTCTACCGCAAAACATTCTTGACTTGTTTCCGGATGAGTTTGAAGATTCTGAACTCGGAAAGATTCCGAAGGGGTGGCGAGTGAAGAACCTGGGAGATTTAATTGTAATTTCACGCAATTCGCTTCTGCCTAATGATTTCCCAGAAGAGATATTTGAATTATACAGTATTCCTGCATACGATGCTGGTCAGATTCCTACACGCGATACTGGAGCTTCAATCAAAAGTCAGAAATTTATTTTGCAAAAAGAGTGTGTTCTGGTGTCAAAGCTCAATCCAAAAACTCCTAGAGTTTGGCTTCCTCTTACCAGCAATCAATCACGACAAATTGCATCCACCGAGTTTCTTGTTTGTGCGCCAAATGCCAATCTAAAAGCAGACCGAAATTATTTATACTGCTTGGTTTGTAATGCTTCGTTTTCAAAATATTTGACTAGTTTTGCCTCCGGTACATCAAATAGTCATCAGCGTGTCCGGCAAGAAGATTTTCTCGCCTATAAGATTCCAATTCCTACTACTGAATTGCTAAAAGCTTTTAGTAGTCGAACCAAACCACCCATAGATAGGACGTTACTTGTAAAGGATCAATCTCAGACGCTGGCCACCCTCCGCGACACACTGCTACCAAAGCTGATTTCCGGGGAGTTGCGGGTGCCGGATGCGGAACGGATTGCAGAGAGGTATGCATGACTAAGCATAAATATGCCTATAGATAAATAGATGCTGTACTTTAGGTTCAGGAATTTTGATCCCTGGAAAATAAAGTGGTACCCATTAGCGCTTGATGTAGCACGGGAATCTGTCCCGTGACCAACGGTAAATTATTTTAACCGGTTCGGATACCCGGTCTACTTAATCACGATTGACGATAAAAATGGTGCCACTTGCATTTTCCCGGTAAATCCGCTATTTGAGCACACCGGGTAAGGATATCTGAGTTTAGTCTGAGGAGAAAAACCATGTCCGATATGAACCTGACCCAAGCGGAAGCCAAAACCTTAATCGAGATGGAAAAGCACCGGGTATCAGATGAACATAGCGATTTTCCTATGCATGGGCAATCGCTTAGTTTGCCGCTACAATCCTGTGATAAGCGAGAGCAATTTCTACTGGACATCAGCCGGGGCCGCATTGACCTCATGCGAGGCAAATATCAAAACCGAGCCCGCCAGGTTCTTATTCTGGTCCGACTTGATTTTGGTGGACCGCCGCACCGTAATCCTGACGATACCGAAGTAGATTGTCCGCATTTACATGTATATCAAGAGGGATATGGGCATAAATGGGCCATGCCGGTGCCGATGGAATGGTTCCCCCGGACAAGCGATTTGTGGAGCACGCTGGAGGATTTTATGAAGTACTGCAACATTACAAATCCACCGCTTATTGAGAGGGGGCTGTTTATATGATCCAAGACATACAAAAGCTTTTAGACACTTATCTAATATGGTTGAAGGATAAAACGCAACTGCGCCAAGTTGATGATTGGATAGAAATCACCACGCCCTATCTCGATAGAAACAACGATTATTTGCAAATTTACATTCGCCAAAAAACCGATTCGTATATCTTGACGGATGACGGACACACCATAGGCGAACTGGAGCAGAGTGGATGCAACCTGAATAGCCGAAAACGGCAAGACCTGCTAAAAATGACATTGAACGGCTTTGGAGTGCAATTGAATGAAAAGCGCCTGGAAGTTAACTCTTCAGCTGATAATTTCGCCTTGCGAAAACACAATTTACTTCAAGCTATGCTCGCGGTGAATGATATGTTCTATTTGTCGGTCCCGATGGTGGCCAGTTTGTTCTATGAAGATGTGG
>PUMP01000017.1 GCA_003551425.1 Candidatus Nealsoniibacteriota bacterium
CGGGTGGAGCTTTGTAAAATGGACAGAAGACGGCACGGAAGTGTCAAGTAACAGGGATTACAGCTTCACCGTCACCGAAGACAGGCATCTTGTCGCCCACTTCGAGGAAGATCCCGTAGAAAAATGTTATGAAATAACAGTTAACTACGAAGATGGTAGTCAAACCGTAACCTGTGGTGAGAAAAAAAATGGAACAATCCATTTTTACGTCACTCACCACGGAACAGTGGTAGAGTCAGCAACTGCCACTAACGAAGAGACCATCACATGGGAAGGTCACGGTAGTGAACATGCTGATAAGAGTCATTGCAGCCAAGTCACATGGCATTGGGTATGGAACCCAGCCCTGCTTACTTTGAGCGGGGCAGAATGCGAAGAATAGAAACAGCACATTTGCACATTAAATTAAAGGCCGGTCTTAATAAGATCGGCTTTTTTCTTTATTATTTATCAATTATCTTATAACAAGCTTCGGGCTTTAAAGGGTCATAGACATTAACCCATCTTGACCACCTGTTATCTGAAGATAAAATTCGTACGCTTTCCAAGATAGAGGAAGGCTCTCTCTTTTTATACTCCCCTTCTATTATCTCTTCTCCGTAAACATCAAATCCATGTTTTTTATACCACTCTTCGGGCTCGGGAGAAATTCTCATTCTAGCCACAAGAGAAGCAAAAAAAGAAGGTTCTTTTTCTATAATAGACTCATAAACCAGCAAACTGTCTTTTGTACTTTTAATATCTACTATCGGCCCCTGCTTTACATATCCTTCATAAGTGTAGTTGACGGGAGCTGTTTCAAGTCCTTTTCCCTCACTTTTTGATACAAGAGCATCTTTTTCCGTTTTATCTACTCTTGTTCTTTCTTTCTTGTATTCACCTTCTTCTTCAAAATGAAAATAGTAATTAAAACCCATCTCCCTTTCAAAAAAAAGATAGCCTTCTTCTACAAATACAAGAGGAGCTTCCTCTTTTGAGATCCAAACCTCTCCATCTGCGCTTACCCAATACTTTAAATCCGGCAAGAAATTAAAATGATCCGGTAAAAAGGGATATACGTTTTGAAAATTAAGAGGAGAAGGATTTCCATAAGAAACGGTTCTTATCGCCGGATAGCATCCGGTTTCTTCCATATATTTTGTAGCTGCTTTTTGCAGGGTATCTTTTTTAGAACTATAATTGCTACGATCCACTAGAAAGTAAAAAAGAACAAGAAAAAGCCCCAAAAGAGCTAAAATTATTGAAAGAGTTTTCTTTTTTTTCTCATCAATCATACTTTATTATGCACTTTTTTTCTTTTTTTGTCAAAGAATTACAACAAAAGCGGGGCAAAGGCCCCGCTACTTTATGCCCCGTATTTCTTATCCTTCCCGAGACCCAAGCACGGCTTCAATAACTCTCTCTTCTCCTTCTCTTATTATTCTTAGCTCTACCTCTTCTTCTGGTTCATAACGAATAATGATGCTTGCCAAAGAATTTTCAGTAGTAATTTTTTCGCCTTCAAACTCTAATATAATATCTCCTTCACGTAATCCTGCCTTCTCTGCTCCCGAACCGGGGTCAATGGCCGGCTCTAAACGACCTCCGCTTACAATAAGCGCTCCGTAATCTACGGGAAGGTCTCTCGCTTCTTTTATCGCGCTATCTACCAATATATAACGAACTCCAAGAAAAGGATAAACAATCCTTCCCTCTTCTATGGCCCCTCTAATTGCTCTTTCCGCTTTGTTTATGGGAATAGCAAAGCCAATATTCTGGGCCCTTACTCCTTTGGCAGTATTTATCCCAACAACTTCCCCTTTTAAATTTAAAAGGGGACCACCGGAGTTTCCTACATTAATTCCAGCATCAGTTTGAATTACATCTTCTAAAACTTCCATCATCCTGCCATCGGTAGCCTCTACACGCCTTCCTATACCGGATATTACTCCTACAGAAACTGTATTTTGTAATTCCGCCAGCGCATACCCTATGGCAATTGCAGTTTGCCCCATCCTTATCTCCGATGAATCTCCTAAAGTCGCCGCAGGAAAACCTTCTCCTTCAACTTTAAGAAAGGCTATATCTTGCATAGGATCAATTGCCAATATTTCTGCTTCCAACTCTTCTCCTTTATTAGTAATAACCAGATGCCCGGCCCCTTCTTCTATAACATGCCTGTTAGTTATAATAATCCCGTCGGAAGAAATAAAGAATCCTGTTCCCGCTCCCGTTTCTCCTTCCGGAAAATCTTCATAAAATCTAAAAAATTCATAATGATCTGCTCTGCTGTACTCCATTTCTTTTTTAATCACAATAGAGACCACTGATGGAAGAGCTTTCTCCACAGCTTTTATTACTGCTTCTTCGTGATCTACCTGATAAACTTTTTCAGGTTGAGAAGTAAGATTAGGCTGTTCCTTATAAAGTTCATGGGAAACAAAGTCAAACACAAGAACTCCTATCGCTAATCCGATGATAAAAAAGACTAATCCGATAATGATAATTTTTTCTTTCATAGGAATTTATCGATTATATAAGGAAGAGTAAGAAGCACTCCCACTGCTACTGCTCCAATGCTTATTACAAGCACTGCTCCCGCGGAAATATCCTTTATTTTGCGCACTTCTTTATTATAATCCGGCTTTAAAATATTTAAAACCCGCTCAATTTGGGAGTTTATAAGCTCCAGAGAAAGAACTACTGCTACTACCAAAATAAGGATTGCTCTTTCTGTCGGCTCAAAAGGAAAGTAGCCAATACAAAAAGAAACTACGAAAGCAATGATAAAGAGAATGCGAAACGTATTCTCGGTAAAAGCAGACTTTATCCCTAAAAAAGCGTTAGAAAAACTTTTTTTTAATTTTTTAATACTAATCATTATTCATATCTTAAAGCGTCAACTGGTTCCAACTTTGCGGCCTGCCGCGCCGGCAAAAATCCGGAAAGACAGCCAACAGTAAAAGAAAACGCCAATCCGAAAAAGACAAGCCACAAAGAGATGTGCGCCTCTAGATGGAACATTGCTCCCGATCCGGCAAGGACCATTTCCGCAAGAAGAGCTAAAGAAACCCCCAAAATAACTCCTCCCACACCTCCAATAAAGCCGATAATTCCCGCCTCAAAAAGAAAAATGGAAGTAATGTGCCTTCTTCTTGCTCCTACTGCTTTTAGTATCCCTATCTCTTTGGTTCTTTCCTTTACAGAGGTGTACATCGTGTTCATTATTCCTATCCCTCCAACAATAATAGCAATACTGGCAAAAGCGATAACTCCCGCCTGAAGCACTCCCATAATATTTTCCACCATATCAGTCACCGCTTCACTCGTCATCACCGTAAAGGCGGGCTTATCTTCATCCCTTCTTCTTATGACCGACTCTTCAAGTTCTCTTTCTATGTTTTCCGCCACAATATCGGGATCATAGCCTGACTTTACTTTAACCATTGCCACCGGCGTGCCCTCTCTCTCTCCCGTAATTTCCCTGTATTCCTGTAAGTCCATTGCTATTGCCAAATCGTCTTCTCTGTTTCCCAGAGAACGCATAACTCCGGTAACCGTAAATTCTTTTCCTTTTATAACAATCCTGTCTCCGGAAACAAGATCAGAGAAAACATCTCTCGGAACAAGGTTTCCAACCATCACCTCTCTTCTCCCCGGTCTTGGAAAGTCTCCTTCAACAACATCCCACCCCATATCATCTCTTAAAATAGGTAGCCCTTCGTTAAAATCTATTCCGTAAATAAGTGTAGTCTCCGTTTCTTGGAAATGTCTCGTTGTCGCGCCCGAAAAAGGCATTTCCAGCACGGTATCCACGCCTTCCGCTCTTTTTATTGCATCAATATCCCGATTGTCAAGCTCTACTCCGCCCACCATTGCCATCATCATATCGGAGATATCTCCGGGCATAACCACTATCATGTCACCCCCCATCATTTGAAGCTCACTCATTACGGATTGCTTCAAGCCTTCACTTAAAGAAAGGAGAGAGATTACCAAAAAAATACCGATTACAATGCCCAGTATCGTAAGCCAGCTTCGCAAAGAGCGTGACTTGAGATTTTTTAATGCGATTCTAAAATATTCACCAAACATAAGTTATTTATACATCAAAGCGTCAACCGGCTTCATCTCCGCCGCTCTTTTCGCCGGAAGATACCCGGAAAAACATCCAATTAAAAAAGAAAAAAATAAAACGATTCCTATCGTATTGAGGGAATAATAAGCTTCTATGGCAAAAGTTATGTCGGGAGATTGAATCATAATCCACTCTACAAAAATTACAAAAGTTACTGCCAGAAAAGCTCCCAATGCTCCCCCTAAAAAACCTATAATACCCGATTCTATCAAAAATAAAAGAATTATTTGTTTTTTTCTTGCTCCTACCGCTTTTAATATTCCCACTTCCTTTGTTCTTTCTCGCACGGAAGTAAACATTGTGTTCATTATTCCTACGGCCCCTACAACAATAGCAACACCCGCCAGCGCTAAAATTCCGAGTTGTACTCTTCCTAAAACCGACTCTATCATTTCTATCGCCGTTTCGCTGGAAAGAACCGAAAACTGAGGACTGTCCTCTCCTCTTCTTCTTCTCATTGTTCTTTCCAAGGTTTCTTCTATCTCGGCAATAACCAAGTCAATATCATAATCTTCCTCAACAATGACCATAGCATAAGGCGCTCCACCTACATCTCCCGTAATACTTCTATAGTCGGGAAGATCAATTATGACCGAACTATCGTTTTCTCTGTGCCCTAAAGAATTCAAGACTCCGGAAACAGTAAATCTTCTTCCCGAGATTATAACCTCATCACCGGGCCTTGCTTCCGGAAACATATCTTCGTATACCAGCCGCCCCAAAGCCACTTCTCTCATTCTTGGCCTGGGGAGTCTTCCTTTAGAAGCACTAAGCCCCATGTGTTCTTCAAAAAAAGGCATTCCGTCCGTATAATCCAATCCCCAAAGATAAATCGTTCCAGTGACTCCTTCATGCCTTATTTGTTGCGCTTTAAAAGGAACTTCCAACACTGCCTCCACTCCGCTTACCCTTTTTATTTCATTCATGTCCGCCTCCTCCAGCTCTATCCCGCCGGCAAGAGTAGTTACATCAAAAGGGCCTTCGCCGGGAATCACCATAACTATTCTTCCTCCCACCACTTGAAGCTCTCTCATTATTGACCTATTCAGACCTTCCGAAAAGGAAAATAAAGAAACCACTAAAAACACCCCGACAACAACTCCCAGAACAGTAAGCCAGCTTCGTAAAGAACGGTATTTCAGATTGCGTACGGCAATCCCGAAATATTCGCTATTCATTTATTTGACCATCCTTAATTCTTATAATTTTATTGGCAAACTTTTGAAGTTCCGTATCATGCGTTACTACAATTACAGTCTTTCCTTCCTCGTTCAATTTCTTTAAAATTCCCATAATAACATTTCCCGTCTTGGAATCCACGTTTCCTGTCGGTTCATCGGCAACGATTATTTCCGGCTCATTAGTTAGGCTCCTTGCGATAGCAACTCTTTGTTTTTCTCCTCCGGAGAGTTCCGCCGGGCGATGATGCATTCTCTTTTCAAGCCCCACGGAAGAAAGCAATTCTTTCGCTTTTTTCTCTCTTTTTTCTTTAGAGGTTCCTTGAAAAACAGTAGGGATGATTACATTTTCCAAGGCGGTAAGATGCGTTAAAAGATTGAATTGTTGAAAAACAAAACCGATCTTTTTGCCTCGCACCATGGCAAGATCATCTTCCGAAAGCTTGGAAACATCCTTTTCTTCTAAAAAAATACTTCCTTTAGTGGGAATATCCAAGCAGCTCACCATATTAAGCAAGGTAGATTTTCCGGAACCGCTGGGACCTAAAATAATTGCAAAATCTTGTTTAAGTACTTCAAGAGAAATTCCTCTCAGAACATCCAACTTGATTTCTCCTAAAAAGTATGTCTTCCAAACATCTTGTAGCTCTATAATTTTTTCCATTTTTTTAATCGATGAGAATCTTTTCTCCCTCTTCCAAGCCGGAAACAATTTCTATAATCCTTCCCTCCCCTCTAATTCCCGTTTCCACTTCTTTTTCAATAAGTTCTCCATCTTCCAAAACAGTTACAAAGCTCTTTCCTTCTCTTCTTTGAACATTTCTTTCCGGCAAAAATAACACGTTTTCTCTCTCTGCCGTTCTAATGGTTACGTCAACTGTCATCTCTATTCTTGTTTCTTCCGGATAATCTTCCAGCATAATATTTACGGGATAGTAAACAACTCCGTCTACTACTCTGCCAACTGGATTAATAGAAATTATTTCTCCGAAAAACTCTTTATCATCAAAAGCGAGAAAAGACGCAAGAACCGGGTCTCCTAAACTTATTTGAGGCATATCTCCTTCATAAATATCCACCTCTATATAAAAATCTTCATCAGGCACCAGTGTTACTGCGGGAGAGCCTGCGGCAACAATTTCTCCTTCTCTTGCCGTAACAGCGGAAACGGTTCCGGAAACGGGGCTCTTTAATTGCGTGTCGGATATTCTTCTCTCGAGTATCTCCACTCTCGCTTCCGCCTGTTCTATCGCCGCTTTTTGAGAACGAATATCGGGATCCCGAGGATCAGCCTCTATGCTGGAAAGCTCTCTTTCCGCTTGATCAAGACTCTTTTCCGCAGAATCAACTTGCGCTCTGGCAGAAGAAAGCATAGAGTCAACTTCTGCCATTACGGAAGATATTGCTCTTTGCGTAGAAGTTACCGATCCCAAATTACTGTTTATTAATCGACGGTATTCTCTTAAACTTGCAACTTGCGTATCCGTAAATTTGTTCTCGTAAAAATCCGATTCGGCGATATCAAGCATGTTATCCATTTCAGCCACAATTTTTTGTAAATTTTTCTTTGTTTCTTCCAGAGCCACATCCATCTCCTCATATTCCGAGTTCTTGCGCACCAACTCTCTGTATTTCTCAATCTCTTCTGCACTTCTTCTTATAATATCCCGGCTTCTCCTTCCGGAAACAGTCTCCGAGACTACAAAACCGCCGAAATGCTCTCTCGCCAAGTCTGTAACCAGTTCTTTGGTTTCTTTTGCATCCAAGTAAGTTTCTCCGAGCAAAGAAGAAACTCCCTTGTAAGCATCTTCTTTCATCTCTTCCGTTACCTTTTTTTGCTTTTCAAGATTCTCTTCCGCCGAATGAAGTCCGCTTTCCGCGCTTCTTACCGCAGCTCTGACAACCTCTCTTTCTTCCTTGGAAGCGCCTTCAAGTAGTTTTTCTAAAGCAGCTTGAGCGGAAGAAAGCCCTGCTTTTGCTTCTCTTAACGATATTTCAAGATTTTCTCTTTCTTGCGTGACAATAATTTCTCCTCTTTCCACAAAGTCCCCTTCTTTTATAAAAACACTTTTTATTCTTCCTGCTTCTTTAAATCCCAGACTTACCTCATCTCCTCTTTTGACCGTCCCTGTTTCAAAAATCTCTTGCACTATACTTCCTCTTTCTACTTCAATAAAATTCTCTTCTTCTTGACTGTTGCCAAGAAAGAAAGCTCCAAGAATAATCAAAACAACAATAATGACTACTATATGTATTTTTTTCATATAAATTTAATATTGCTCGTTTCATTTTACCACAAAGTTTTTTGAAATCAAATAAAGCATTGGAAAGTATAAAAGAAAAGGGAAATAAACAGAAATCCCGTGAAAAGTGAGCGCGGCAAAGGGAAGCGAAGAGATAAGGCTAATCACGAAAAGAACAAAGGAAAGCAATAAATAAACCGGAAAAGAAAAGACTAAAAGCCCGGTAATTGCGGTAAATATTCCAAAAATCATAATAAAGGGAAGAAGAGGGACAATAAGAATATTGGCAAAAACAGAAAAAACGGGAATATGGCCGAAGTTATATAAAATAAGAGGGAAAACAAACATTTGCGCGGCAAGAGTAACGGAAAGAAGATTACAGAGAGTTTCTTTTTCTTTTAAAAATGCGTTTTTTTCTTCAATAATCTCCTTAATTTTAGGTTGAAAATAGATAATTCCCAATACGGCAAGAAAAGAAAGCTGAAATCCTAGATCATAAGAAAGAAGAAGAGGATTCAAAGCAAGCATTGCCGTTGCGGCAAAGCAAATCGTTCTAAAAGAACGCGCTCTTCTGTAAAATGCATAAGACAAAAGAAGAAGTCCCGCCATAATTCCGGCCCTTATCGCAGAAACGGGAGCTCCAACAAAAAAGATAAAAAAGATGATTCCCAGTAAAGAGAAAAGCGCAGACCATCTTCTTGAAATTCCTAAAAAAGAAAAGATATAAAAAAGAATAGCGGATATAATAACAATATGCATGCCCGAGATGGCGGTAATATGATATGTTCCGGAAATGCTGAGCCTGTCTCTTATATCTGGCGTAAAGGAGCTTCTGTCCCCCAATACCATAGCTTCCAATAAAGACACTTGCGGAGAAGGGACGCTTCTTCTTAAGTTGCTCTTCATTTTATCTCTTAAAGAAATAGTGGCCTTGCGCCACAAGAGAGAATCTTCTCCTATTTTTTCTATTTGAGGATAAAAGGACGTATGATAAACGCCGTCTTTTTTGAAATAACTTTTGTACTCGGAAGAAGGTTTTCTAAAATTCCCGTCCACTTCCAATATATCCCCGTATTTATAGTCCTCATACCGGCCGACATAAAGAAACGCCGTCCCTTTTTCATGTTTAAAAGTTAATCTCTTCAAGTTTCCCCTAATAAAGGGCTCTTCCGACACTTTCCCTTGAACAGGAGTTTCCACCACTTCAGGGATGCTGTAAATCGTAAATTGAAAATAAAAAGCACCGATGACAAAAAACAAGACGGCAAAGACAGAGAGAAGAAAGTTCCTGAAAAAAAGATAAAAGCTCCCAACAACAAAAAGCCCGAGCAAAATACTGATCGGCGCAAAGAATATCCCGGCGATAAATGCCAGGCAAAAGAGAAAGACTGTTTTAGATAACGTTATCGTACTTGACACATCTCCACAAAAGGAACCGCCTTTTCCTTTAATTTATTAAGTTCTTCCTTAGAGAAAGGATTTTTTTGAAGAAAACTGTCATCAAGCGTTTTGTCGGGAAAAAAATTTTGCAAGAAATACTTCTTTGCTCCTTTAATACTTTTAGCAATCTCTATTAT
This sequence comes from Candidatus Nealsoniibacteriota bacterium, assembly GCA_003551425.1. GTDB lineage: Bacteria > Patescibacteriota > Minisyncoccia > Minisyncoccales > PWPS01 > PWNV01. The sequence continues at coordinate 9,116 of PUMP01000017.1, forward strand.
GTCGCTTTCTCTGTGAATTCCCGGCACTACCGTAGTGCGAAACTCGTAATCCACAGAGGATTTCTTTATCGTCTTTATACTCTCCTTTATTTTGTCGATATTAACACTGCTAATCTCTTGATAACGAGAAAAGGGAAGCTTTATATCCATTGCAATATAATCTATAAATCCTTCTTTCATTAACTTCTTTATCATTTCTGGATTTGATCCGTTGGTGTCAAGCTTAAGAAGAAACCCCATCTCTTTTATTTTTCGCGAAAAATCAACAACTTCCCGGTGTATGGTAGGCTCCCCGCCACAAAGCACCACTCCGTCAAGTTTACCTTTTCTCTCTAAAAGAAAAGAGAAAACTTCTTCCTCTTCAATCTTAGGATGTTTTTTTATTTTTTCGGGAAGTACAAGCTCGGGAGAGTAGCACCAAGGACAACGAAAATTACATCCGGAAAGAAAAACCACACAGGCCGTTTTATCCGGATAATCAATAAGAGTAAATTTTTGCAGTCCTCCAATTAGCATTTAGTGGTTAAAAGTAGCCCTTTCTTCGTACTCTCTTCTCTTTCCTTCGTTCCAGTTTTGAACAGGACGAAGATATCCTACAATACGAGAATAAACCTCGCACTTCTTATAACCGGATATTCCTGGATCTTTGGAGTAACATTTGTCACATTTTAAGACAAAAAACTTCTCTTTTGCATCTTCATAGAGCAAAATAGACCCATCTTGAAGATCATCGCCTTCCATTTTTATCTCAGTACCGCAATCAAAACATTTTCTAGTCTCTAACGCTTTTTCTATATTCTTAAATATTGGTTTTTCCATATTTATTTTATTTTTTTTATAACTTCTTTAGGACCTTTAATACTGCAATGAGGACAATAATATTGTTCCCCTTTAAGATAACCACAATTTTGGCAAATTGAAAAGGTGGGGGTAAGGGTAATATAAGGAAGGTGATAGTTTTCAAACACTTTCTTAATTAAGCCTTTTGCCGCTTCCGGACTGGAAACTTTTTCTCCCAAAAACAAATGAACCACCGTTCCTCCGGTAAAAGCACACTGCAGATCATCTTGCATGTCAAGAATCTCAAACGGATCGTTGCTGTATCCAACAGGAGTATGGATAGAGTTGGTGTAATAAGGGCTCTCTTCCGTTCCGGCAGTAATAATGTCGGGATATTTTTTCTTATCTATCTTTGCTTGTCGGAAAGACGCACCTTCTCCCGGAGTTGCCTCTAGATTATAAAGATTTCCTGTTTCTTCTTGATAAGAAACTAATCTCTCCCTCATAAATGCCAATATTTCCAAGGCAAGATTTCTACCTTCTTTTGTGGTGATATTTTTGCCTGTAAAGTTTAACAACGCTTCGTTCATCCCGAGAAGCCCGATAGTGGAGAAATGATTACCGAAATAAGTTCCCCTCATCTCTTTAACGGAAGAAAGATAATGCGCGCTGTAAGGATAAAGTCCTTTTTCCGCAAAATCATCAAGTACTTTTCTTTTTATCTCTAAGCTATCTTTCGCTAAATCCATAAGATCACCAAGTCGGGAAAAGAACTCTTTTTTGGTCTTGGAAAGATATCCTATTCGCGGCATATTTATTGTAACCACGCCAACTGACCCGGTAAGGGGCTGACTTCCGAAGAGACCGCCTCCTCTTTTTATAAGCTCTTTGTTGTCCAGTCTTAATCGACAGCACATTGAACGAAAATCTTCCGGATTCATATCCGATTGAACGAAATTGGAAAAATAATTTATTCCGTACTTAGCGGTAGCTTCCCACATCTTGTCAAGCGCTTCGTTGTCCCAATCAAAATCCTTGGTCACAGAAATAGTGGGGATTGGAAATGTAAAGGGCCTGCCCTTTGCATCTCCTTCCATTAAGACTTCATAAAAAGCTCTGTTGAAAAGATCCATTTCCTTTTGAAAGTCTCCGTAAGTTTCTTTTTGCAGCTTTCCTCCGATCACTACGGGTTGATTTTTCATGTGTTGCGGGACCTTTACGTCAAGAGAAACATTTATAAATGGAGTATTTCCAGTAATAAAGACCTTTCCTTTTCTTTTTGCAATAACAGTTTCGTTTTCTGTGTTAACCGACCAAATAACTCCTTTATAGTTAACCTCTTTAATTTCTCTGATATAAGTTTCTTGATGTCTGATAATTCTTAAAATATACAGTAATTTATTACCTACCCCAGAAGACTTTCTTTTTGCTGTAGTAAATCCATATCCAGCATTAACCACAATTCTTTGCAAATCTTCCAATATCTTTTTTTCTGATATTGTAATTTTTGATCCTTCGTGCCCATCTCCCTTGATGTAAGTCTCTAAAAATAGCTTGCTTTGTTCCTGGTCCATCTCCAGTAATTTTTGTGGAATAACTTTAACGCTACTTTTTTCATCAAACCAACTAAGAATTCTTTTTGTATTGTCTGAATTAAACCTAATCTGCATTACAGTTTCTCCTAACGATTTTGTACCCTCCTGTAAAGAGTAATCTATTCCAAGCACTTCTAAAAGAGATAAAATCTCTTCGTACTTCTCTTTATTCTTCTTTTTTGATTGGTAGATTATTATTCTTTTCCAGTTGCCCTTGCTTTCCATGCTTCCTTCGGATACTATCCAAGCAATCAATCTTATCTCTTCGTCACTTAAGTCTACTTTTTTATTATTATTGTGCGCAGCGATAGGAATTGCTTGTGGGGACTTCAATTTTAAAACTTCTTCTACCTCCTCAAGGCAATAACTGTTACTGTTAAACTTTTTTCTTACCATTCTATGACCAGGAGATATAAGTTGATCTTGAATTCTGTTTAAGACATTATACATCTTGCCGTTATACTCTTTTCTAAACACTTTTTTAACCTCTTTTTCCTCTATAATTGCTTTATTTGTGTTAAAGGTTTTTATTATTTCCCCTTTGTCAACTTCGTTATATTTTTTCCATCCTTCTTTAGTTAAAATTTCCGTATCTTCAGAAAGGCATTGAAAACCCACACGAGTAGGAACCATGCAATTGAAGGCAAACTCCTGCAGAGCTTGTTTGACCTGCTTATACTCCAAGTTATCTTTCCTTATAAAAGGAGCAAGCAAGGTGTCAAGATTACTCATTGCCGTTGCACCAGCGCTTTCTCCTTGCAGGGTAAAAAAGAAATTTACAATCTGCCCAAGAACCGGACGAAGGTGCTTGGGAGGCTTTGATTCTACTTTAGACGCTACCCCTCCAAATCCCCTCATTAAAAGGTCATGAAGGTCCCAACCGTTGCAGTAGGTAGCAAGCAAGTTCAAATCATGAATATGAAAATCCTGGTTTTTCGCCGCTTCCCGGATTTTCTCCGGATATATTTTATTAAGCCAGTATTTTTTAGAAATATGAGAAGTTGCATACTGGTTTAGCCCTTGCAGAGAATAGGTCATGTTGGCGTTCTCTTTTATCTGCCAATCCAGCTCATCAACATACTGCTTTATAATCTCCGAGGAGTCGTCAAGCTCTATCATGGTTTCACGCACTTCTCTTCTTTTCTCTCGATAAATAATGTAGGCTTTAGCCGTTTCTGTAAGGCCTTCCATAATGAGTACTTCTTCTACAATGTCCTGGATTTGCTCTACCTGAGGAACCTCATCTTTGCTAAATCTTCTAAGCAAAAGCTCGAAAACCTTGTCGGAGACCTCCTTTGCTTTCATTTCATCGCCTTCTTTAGTAAAAGTAAGAGCTTTATGAGTGGCTCTTTCTATTTTTGAGATGTCAAAATCTACTTTTTCTCCGTTTCTTTTTTCAACTTGGGAAATCATGTATTTTTATAAATTAAATCTTTCAAAAAATAATATGTTTGAAGAATCAAACATATAATCATCTGTTTTACCGAATATTATTTTTAAAAACCGGTAGCAATTACAGTGACTTTAATTTCTCCTTCTTTTAATGTTTTATCTTCTACGGCCCCAAAAACAATGTTTGCTCCCGGAGAAACTTTTTCCTTAATAACTTCCGCAATCTCGTTGATCTCAGAAAGACTTAGATCGCTTCCTCCGTTTACATTGAAAAGAATACCTTTTGCATCTTTACATGACAAATCAACCAAAGGAAGATTTAAAGCTCGCAAGGCCGCCTCTCTTGCACGACGCTTTCCTTTTGCTTCTCCTTTCCCAAAAAGGGCGGGGCCGGAGTTTTCCATAATTGCCCTTACGTCTGCAAAATCAATATTAATAATTCCCGGAAGAACGATGAGGTCCGAAATTCCCTGTACCGCTTGCCTTAATATTTCATCACAAGCCCAAAAAGCATCAGAAAGTGAGATGTTGGCGTTAAATGTGGAAAGAAGCTTGTTATTGGATATCGGAATCAAAGTATCCACCTTGTCTTGAACTTTTTTTAGTCCTTTCTTCGCAACTCTTTTTCTTTCTTTTCCTTCAAATGAAAAAGGTGTCGTTACTACGGCAATAGTAAGGGCCCCGCTCTCTCTTGCAATCTCTGCAACAACAGGAAGAGCTCCCGTGCCCGTACCTCCTCCAAGACCACAAGTGAGAAAGACCATATCGGAGTCCTTAAACTCTTCGGCGATCTCCTCTTTATTTTCTTCCGCTGCTTTTTTCCCCATTTCCGCGTTCATTCCGGTCCCGATCCCTTCCGTCAATTTTTTCCCTATACGAATTCTTTTATCTCCCTTAACTTTCTTTAAGTCCTGAAAATCAGTATTTATGGCGACAAGCTCGACTCCCTTTATATTGCATCTTTCCATTCGAGATATAACGTTTCCTCCGGCTCCTCCGATACCAACCACTTTGATCTTTGGTAAGTTCTTCATGGTATAAAAATTTTGAATATTTTTTTAACCTTTTCGCCAATTCCCTTGGAAAAATCAAAACCTCCTTTCTCTTCCTCTTCCATCTCCGATCCTTCAAGAACCAATCCGCATAAAACAGATAAAGACGGGTCCTCGTCTAAGGGGAAAAATCTTCGCGGTACTCCTATTCGGCAAGGCAGGCCAAGCTTTTTACGAGCAAAATCAACTAAATAAGGTATCTTTGCTCCACCTCCTGTTAAAACCAATCCTGCCGGTAGTGATCCGCTACGCGATATTTTTTTTAATTCTTTTTCTATTTCATCAAAAATCTCCGTTATACGCGGTTCCGCTATTTTTTTAAGGTCGCTCCTCTGGAAAGAAATCTCTTCTCCTTCCGGAATCTTTAGTTTCTCTTTTTTACTGCTTCTTTCTCCTAGAATAGAGGCACCGAATTTATTTTTTACAAACTCAGCGGTTTCGATGTTAATCTTTAATCCGATCGCAATATCATTTCGAATATTATTTGTTCCTATGGGTAAAACGGAGGTGTGTAGAAGTTCTTCTTCTTCATATGCGGCAAAACCGGTAGTGCCCGCACCAATATCAACAACAGCTACTCCAAGCTCTTTTTCTTCTGTTGTAAGTACGGCTTTTGCGCTAGCTATCGGATTTAAGATGATATCACTTACTTGTAATTTAGCCCCTAAAATTGATTGGGTTAGAATTTTAGAGTAAGGAATAAAACCTCCGATTGCCAAAATCTCCGTCTCTAGTCTTACTCCTTGCAATCCAAGGGGGTTTTTTATTCCACCCTCTTTATCTACTGTAAATTCACGAGGAATTATCTCTAAAATCTCCTTGTTCGAGGGCAGCGAGAATGCTTTCGCCGCTTCAATCACTCTGTCAATATCTTCTTGTGATATTTTTTGATCCGCTCTGGAGACAGAAACCAGCCCCTTAGAGGAAAGGGAAAAAAGATGGCTTCCGTTTATATTCGCATAAACTTCCTCTATCGTACATCCTGCTTCCTGCATCGCTTCCGCTAAAGTAGTATGAATGATACGGCTTACTCTTTCCGAATCCGTTATCACTCCTTTTCTAATTCCCGAAGCGATATTCTCTGATTTTCCTAAAACCTTAAAACCGGGTTCTTCAGATCCTTTTTGAGCTATAATCGCTTTTATGGTTCCCGTCCCTATGTCAAGGGCAGCAATTGTAGGAGATTTACTCATTGTTTTTTATTGTAGCTTTTTAAAAAATTATTTTCAACTAGAGAGAGATAAAGTCTTTCCTTCTCTTTCATCTCTTTCTCCTCTTCTCTTCTTATATGATCATATCCCAATATATGTAATATCCCATGTATCATAGCACGTAAAATCTCTTTTGAAAAATCAGTGTCTTTTCCCGCGTTTTCTTTTACTTTTTCCGGCGAAATTATTACCTCTCCACGAAAATCACGCTCATCAAGAATAAAAGAAAGAACATCGGTGGAATAATCTTTGCCTCTATAAATCCTGTTAAGCTCTTTTATCTCTTCAAGACCAACAAAAACAATGGAAATTTTTCCTTGCTGTTCTTCCTTTCTAAATACAAACTCCGCTATCTTGCGGAGCTTGTCCTCGTCAAAAGAAAATGAAGTAAGATTGTTTATCTCCATTATTTTATTTGCCCCATTTTTCTTTTCTTTTCATACTCCGCCTTGGTACGTTCTTTTTTAAGGGCAGCACGTTTTTTAGCTGTATCACTTAAAGGACGTTGACGAAATCTCCTTGATCTCGCTTCCTTTATAATCCCGCTTTGCATTACGGAACGAGTAAAGCGATGCACGATACTGCTATTGTTTTCTTTGTCTTTCCTGTGTACTTCTAATGGCATAAGTTTTAATTATTACAACTTTTTAACATTTTTCCATCCTCCAAGCAAATGAACATGCAGGTGGAATACTTCTTGTCCTCCTCCCTCCCCTACGTTTATCGCTAATTTATATCCTTCATCTTGAATCCCCGCTATTTTTGCTACATTGCGTGCCGCAAGAAAAAGCTCTCCCACGATCTCTTTGTCTTCTTCTTTTATATCGTTGACGGAAGCAATATGTTTTTTGGGCACTACAAGAAGGTGAACGGGTGCCTTCGGGCTAAGGTCCTTGAAGGCGATTACTTTCTTATTTTCATATATGATCTCGGAAGGAATCTCTTTTCGTAAAATTTTACAAAAAACGCAGTTTTCCATAAATTACTTTAATTTTTTCTTAATCTCTTTTACGGCTTCTTTGGTTTTAATATTCTCCTGCTGACCGGACTGCATATCACGAATAATAATCCTGTCTTCTACCGCTTCTTCTTCTCCCATAATAAGAACATATTCCGCATTCATTTTATTCGCCTTATTCATTTGTCTTTTCAGAGAGCCTTGCCCGAAAGATTCGGAAACAGGAACATTCGCTTTTCGAAACTCCTCAAATAATTTCAAGCACTTCCTTTTTGCCAAATCACTAAGCTGGGCGATAAAAACTCGAGGGGTTTCTTTTTCTACCTTAATTTCGTTCTCTTTCATTGAAAGAATCGTTCGCTCCACTCCCATTGCTGCTCCTGTTGCAGGAGTTTCTTCTCCCCCCAAGAGATTAATTAAACCATCATAACGTCCTCCGCCACCAAGAGCCAATCTTTCTTCCGATCCGGAGGCAAAAAATTCATATACCGTATTAGTATAATAATCAAGCCCACGCACCAAAAAAGAATTTAAATCGTAAGGAATATTCAGTTCTTCTAAATATTCAAGAACTTTTTTGAAATCATCACGGCACTGAATGCAAAGATAATCTACGATTTGAGGCGCACTCTCCTTCACTTTTATGCATTTCTTACAATCCAAAACGCGAAGAGGGTTCTTTTTTATTCTTTTTTTACAGTCCGCACAAAGAGAAGAATTTTCTTTTTTAAAGTGCTTCTTTAGCACTTTCTCAAATTCTTCACGACAACTTGAATCTCCCATGCTGTTTATCTCCACTACCAAATCTTTAATGCCAAGCTCTTGAAAAACATTATACATAACGGCGATAATTTGTGCATCAAGTACCGGACTCTCTTTCCCAATTGTTTCCAGTCCGAACTGCCAAAACTGACGATATCTCCCCGCCTGAGGTCTTTCATAGCGGAAAAAGGGGGCGAAATAAAAAAACTTTATAGGCTGAGTTCTGGTATAAAGATTATGCTCTATATAAGAACGTGCTATTCCCGCCGTCCCCTCCGGCCGTAAAGCCACCTGGTCTCCTCCTTTTGTCTTAAAAGAATACATCTCCTTCTCTACAATATCGGTATGCTCACCCACTCCCCTGGTAAATACTTTTATATTTTCCATAACGGGCGTTTCGATGCCTTCAAATCCGTAAATCTTCGCTACTTTAAAGAAAACTTCGCGTATTCTTTCAAAATAATCATACTGCTCTCCAAAAATATCGTGCATTCCGCTTGGGCTTTGAAAATTTTTGGGCATATTAATAAGATGGTGCTTCTACACGTGCAAAAACACTATTTGAAAAAGATGTTCGAAAAAACACTCTTCCCAATATATATTTTCTGTGAAGAGCTCCCCACTCTCTGGAATCAAAAGAAGCGCTACGATTATCTCCAACTACAAAAAACTCATCATCTTTAAGGTCAATCATTTTTTTGGAGAAGTTTTTCGACTCTAAAATATATTCTTCCGGTAATTTTTCGCCTTCAATATAAATGTCTCCGTTTTCTATAGACAACTCTTCACCGGGAAGACCTATGATACGCTTGATATATCTTCTGCTCGGATCGTTAGGATACTGAAAAACAATCGTATCTCCTCTTTGTGGTTCCGAGAAACGGTAAGAAAGCTGGTCGATAAGAAGATAGTCTCCCTCTTGAAAACTGGGCTCCATAGATGACCCTCTTACTACAAACGGCTGAAACAGAAAATGACGTATAGGCAACACTATAAGCAAGGCAATAACAATTATTTTTATGGTTTCTATAAAAAAATTCTGGCTTTTCATTGCACGTAATGATACCAGAATTTCCTAAATTTATCAAGACAGGTTATAATAACTATATGTGGTGGAAAAAAAGAAAAAAAGAAAATATTTCATTTCTTATTGTCGGTCTTGGAAACCCGGGAGAAAAATATGCAAAAACCGCACACAATTGCGGATTTCGTATTGTTTCTCACCTAAGAAACAACGAAAAATTACCTTACTTTGAAAAAGATAACACCTTAAATTCACTTAAATCGAAAGGGGAGGTAGAGGGAAAAAAGATTGTCATTCTTCTCCCTCTTACCTTCATGAACCGCTCCGGTGAAGCGGCAAGAAAAGCATTTCAAAGATTTTCTCCCGAAAAAATTATAGTGGTTCATGATGATTCCGACCTTCCTCTTTACACATTACGAATCTCCGTATTTCGAGGCTCCGCGGGACACAAAGGAGTACAATCAATTATTAATCATCTAAAAAGCAAGGAGTTTATACGCTTACGGGTTGGTATAAGGAAAGATGATGAAAAAGCAAAAGAAATAGTACTGAAAGATCTTTCTTCAGAAAAAAGAGAGATTGAGAAAAAAGCAGCGGAAGAATTAAAAAAACTTATCTCTTCTGAGATAAGCTCTTCTTATACTGTGCGTCTAAAGTAAGTATTCTCGGGACTGCCTGTGAGCCCGTCTTCGCGACCGATTACGGCTCAAAAGCGGGAAGCATTCTTTCGAATACCGGCTCGTATAATAAAAAAAGGAGGGATTTTATTTTTTCTCTTCGTAATTTCTTTAAAAGAAAAAACGAAAAGGAGCCGCTCACAGACAAACCCGAAAAACTTACTGGCTATATTATATTATAATTATTAGATTTGTCAAGGCTTCTTCCGCGAATTCTCATCTGAAGTGCACCACTTCTTGAAAACACAAGTGCCCGTAGAGTAAGATAAGTAATAAGGAATTATTAACTTAACTACGGACACTTATGTACAAACATTTTAGCAAAGAA
>PUMP01000009.1 GCA_003551425.1 Candidatus Nealsoniibacteriota bacterium
GATTCGATTGCAGAACTCCGTGAACAGACGTTCTACGCGGATGCTGCCCCTGCTGATCCGAGTGTGCTAAATGAGGGCGCAGACGGGGATCGAACGCTCGATGAACTGTTTTGAGGAGTCTATTTATAAAGTACAAAGTCTGACTTAGCGGTTAGCATAGCTCGATCATGGTACGTGACCAACTAACCTATCTGTATTCTATCAGAACGTCCTCTGCAAGATGCACAGCGCGAGTGTAGCACGAAGTTGTGATCTGTGTCGATTGTGAGAAACCAGATTGGATTTCATTTTGCTATTTTATTGCTGTGTTCGGTTTCAAAAGCAGAATAGTTATTTCCTGATGTCTTGTCGATGTTCCTATGGAGGTACAACGACGTAGGTTCCTGTTTGGTGCCGCCGGTATCACGGCAGTCTCACTGGCTGGCTGTCTTGGCTCCAGTGTAGCCGACGCTCCCTCAGAGCTTGGTGAACTCACAGTTGGCGTTACTACAAGCACGTACGATTCAGGGCTGCTCGATATACTCCATTCGGCCTTTGAGTCGACCTACGGCGTGACGATCCGATCTGTAGCAGGTGGGACCGGTGAAACGATCGCTCGTGGCAAGCGCGGCGATGTCGATGTCGTTATGGCTCACGCCAGATCCTTGGAAGACGAGTTTATCCAGTCGGGCCACGGTATCAACCGCCGCGATTTCACGTACGGCGATTTCGTGGTCGCCGGGCCACCGGACGATCCAGCCGGCGTTGCGGACGCCGATACGGCCAGCGAGGCGTTCGCTCGGATCGCAGCCACCGAGTCGACGTTTCTCTCACGGGGCGATAACTCCGGAACGCACGTCAAAGAACGAGCGATCTGGAACGACAGCGAGGCATTGCCCGCGGGCGAGTGGTACACTGAAGCCGGACTGGGCATGGGCCAGACCCTGATCCAGGCTGGCCAGCGTGGGGCGTACCTGCTTTCGGTTCGCGGCAACTACATCGATCTCCAGGACCGACTCGATCTACAACTCTTCGTGGATGGACCAGTCACCGACGGCGATCCAATGCTGGACAACCCTTACGGGGTTATCGTTGTCAATCCAGCACGACACGATGTCGACTACGAGCTGGGAATGCTCTACGTGGGCTTTTTGACCGGAACCGAAGGGCAGGCAATCATTGACGAATACACTATCAACGGCCAGCAGGTGTTCTATCCCGACGGTCTCTCTGCCGATCCGAACTTCGACCAATACATACCGTCTACCGAAAGCTAACCAGCGATGATCGAGACTGCATTTGTCGGACTCAGCGGTGCTGACTACCTGTTTGACGCCATCGTCCTGTTTGCCGATCTCCCGTTCGAACGAGGATACATCGAGAGTATCATTCGTGTCTCGCTGTCGGTGAGCCTCACCGCAGTCGTGCTGAGTACGCTGGTTGGCCTGCCGGTCGCCCTGACGGTTGGCTTTACGGAGTTCCCCGGCAAGCGGCTGGTTGTCGCGCTGATCAACACCGGGATGGGGCTACCCAGCGTCGTCGTTGGCTTGCTGGTGCTGTTTGCGGTCTCCAACCAAGGACCACTGGGTTCGCTCAATCTCGTGTTCACTAGGGAGGCGATGGTCATCTCACAGTTCGTTCTCGCAACGCCGGTCGTTACCGGGGTTAGCCTCGCTGCGGTCACAAGCGTCGACGATGGTCTCCGGGATGCCGCCTACGCGATGGGCGGCACGCGCCTGGACGTTGCGCTTGCGACGATTTCGGAGGCCAGAGCCGGGATTGTTACCGCAGTGCTTGCCGGATTGGGGCGGGCAATCAGTGAAGTGGGGTCGGTGCTGATCGTCGGCGGCAACATCGTGCGTGCCGACGGGAGCTCGGTGACCCGAACGCTCACGACGGCAATCCAACTGGAGGCTCGACAGGGCCGCTTCGAGATCGCGCTGCTGCTTGGTGGGGTGCTCGTCGCGCTCGTGCTCGTGATTAATGGACTCGTTCTGCGATTGGGAGGTCGACGGTACTGATGGCTCAGCGTCCCGCCTTTCGATCATCTCAACAGAGCCAGTCGACTACCATTTCGCTGTCGAACGTCAGTCACGGCTTCGAGGAACGGACTGTGTTGGAAAATGTATCACTGACGGTCGAGCGGGGTGAAACCCTCGCAATCATCGGTCCCTCGGGAACTGGGAAAACGACGCTCCTGCGGCTGTTGGCACTGTTTGAGCCACCTCGCTCGGGGCGGATTACGTTCGATAGCACGGATCTCTGGTCGGTATCAGCTGACGACCGATTGACTGAACGGCGACAGATCGGGATGGTGTTCCAATCGCCGAACCTGTTTTCGGCCTCGGTTCGGCAGAACGTGAGCTACGGGCTCCGGTTGCGTCAGGGATGGCGCACACGGCTCCGACAGTGGGCTGCACGGCTCGTCAGGCAGCCACCGATGCCAGCTGTTGAAGCGGCACTGGGGACGGTCGGACTCGCCGATGCAGCAAACCGACCGGCCGGATCGCTATCGGGTGGCGAGGCCCAGCGAGTCGCATTTGCCCGAGCACTCGCGCCTGGTCCTGAATTTCTCCTGTTGGACGAGCCGACATCAGACTTAGACCCACGAAATACGGCGGTCATCGAGGAGGCTATCGAAACCTCTCGTGCTGATGGACTTGGCGTCGTGATCGCGACCCACGACATGCAGCAGGCCGAACGCATTGCCGACCGGGTCGCGGTGCTGTTGGATGGTCGACTAATCGAAGTCGGGGCGACTGAAGCCATATTTACTGATCCTGACGACCGCCGCACCCAGCGGTTTATTAACGGGGAGTTGATTTATTGAGAGTAGCTATCACGACACCAGCGCGGCGAACACACACCACAACCGCTGATCACACAACGGGAATCGGAACAATGATTGAGACCTCAACCAACAATGACTGAGACGAGTGGCCGCGGAGCGGCGGTTCTCGTGGCAGACGAAACTGAGTTCGAGAGCCGCGATGCTGCACTGTTTCGCGCAATCGACGAGATGGGATCAGTAGCGAAGGCAGCCAGCGAACTGGGTCGATCCAGACCTCGTGCTCTCTCGCGGATTGAAACGCTCGAAGCTGCCTTCGGTGAACTCATCGACCGCCAGCGCGGTGGCACTGCCGGTGGAGGGAGCCGACTGACCACGACAGCGACTGAGCTGCTGGCTCGCTACGAGCGACTCCAAGCTGCGATCACTGCGACCGCGAAGGCTCCCGAGACGGTGCTTCAGGGAAAGGTAGACTCGATGTGCGGAGAACTGGCAGACGTGTCGACTGCGATTGGGACGGTTCGCGGACTCCACGACGGTCTGGAGCCGGACGATAAGGTACAGATCCGGATCAGCGCGGATGCACTCACACTACTTGATCCGGTAGTTGATCCTGAACCAAACACGACAAGTGCACGAAACCGACAGAGCGGTGTGGTAGGTGGGATTAACCATGGCGAGACGGTCGCGACGGTGCATATCGACGTTGAGGGAACGATCTTCCATGCACTCGTAACTGCTGAGAGTGTGGATCAGCTCGACCTACAGGTAGGGCGTGAGATCATCGTCACGTGGAAGGCAACGGCAACGAGAGTAACAGCAGTGTAGCCAGAGACCAGTTGTTTGGACACCAAGGGGTGAAAAGAATGGGTCGACGAGGATGAGTTCTCTCAGTGTTCCTGTGAAAGACTGAACCTCTAAGTGTTGCAAAGCTTGATTAGATCGCTCCATCATCTCTATCGATCTCCCAAAACCAATCTCACCCCGATTAGGCCATTCTGAATCTTGCGCTGTAGGGGTCTTATTCCTATTTTGTACTCCACGAAAGCGATTCGACGGTTGGGAACTGTTTTTTCGCTTTCTGTGGTGGGTTGTAGTACCGTGATTCAATATCGTAGTACCCGAATTCAGGCGGAATACGGGCGCAAGCCTGAGCCAGAGCTGTATCTGCTGTGTGTGTGATAATGCGGATTCGAGTGTTTTGTTCAAACAATCGTACAGCCAACGCAACCACAGATGCGTCTCGCCAGTTATTCGTATTTGGATACTTGCTCTGTTGGTTCAAATACTCATCTGCGAGATGCTGTGCCTGTTCAATAGGGTCAGTAACCGAGTCAAATGTTGTATTCCGATTATTCGGTAACGGAGTTGCGACGCGAATCCATCCATCCTCAATGCCTGTATCAAGATACGGATTGCTCGGTGGGTTTTCCCCATAATTCGTTAACTCACGGTAGATTGATGGTGAAACCCAGAGTTCTGTATCCGCCTCAGCGACGGCTTGTTTCAACGACGATAACTGAGGGCTTGGTGATTTACCTAGGCTCCGAAAGACGACTGTATCGACAATATTCGCCGTGTACAGTTGCTCTGACCGAGTCATCTATTCGTCGGTCAGCTCTGACTGCAGATCGTTGTCGACCACGTCATCGGGAGTATATGTAGTCGGGCTTGGATCGTCGCCACCGAGATCGTGAATCTCGTACAGTCCTTCGAGGAGATCGTAGGTTGTTCCGTGGGAAAGGTCGGTCAGCGTAGCGATTTGTCGGATCGTGACATCACCGTCACTATGAGCGTTGATCAGATCGTGAGCAAGTGCAAATGTCA
>PUMP01000005.1 GCA_003551425.1 Candidatus Nealsoniibacteriota bacterium
CCTGATGAGATCAGAGTTTATCGTCCGCTTAGGGACGGAGTTATTGCCGAGTATCGTATTACGGAAGCGATGTTACGTTACTTTATTGAAAAGTCTCCCGGGTGGCGTTTTATTAAGCCGGATCTTATGATCGGCGTCCCGGTGGGCATAACCTCGACCGAGAAGAGAGCTGTTATTGAAGCAGGAATATCTGCGGGAGCACGTGCGGTTTATACCGTGAAAGAGCCTATTTTAGCCGCCATCGGGGCAGGCATCCCCATTTCTTCTTGTTCGGGGCATATGATTGTTGATATCGGAGGAGGAACGACCGAAATAGCCGTTATCTCTCTTGGCGGCATAGTGTCTTCTCGTTCTTTGCGCGTTGCGGGAGACAAAATAGACTTAGCTATCTCAAATTATGTAAAGAACAAGTATAATATAGCCTTAGGAGAAAAAAGCGTGGAAGACATAAAAACCAATATCGGAACGGCAATGAAAGAAAAGGAAGAACAAGCAATGGAGGTAAAAGGTCGTGATCTTGTTTCCGGCCTACCGCGCATTATCAAGATTTCTTCCAACGAGGTTGCCGGAGCATCGGAAGAAACACTGGAAGAGATTATAAAAATAGTAAAACAAGTGTTGCGTGACACCCCTCCCGAGCTTTCAGCGGACATTATGGACAAGGGAATGGTTCTTACCGGTGGTGGAGCCCTGCTTTCCAATATTGACGTCCTTGTTACGGAGAAGACAGGAGTACCTTCTTTTGTGGCGGAAGACGCTCTTTTATCTGCGGCAAAAGGTGCGGGAATAATTCTTGATAATTTGGACAGTTACAAAAGAAGTATTATGAGCAAATAATAATGAATATCGTAGGACACGAAAAACAACGGGGAGTACTTACCACATTTTTTAAAAAAGGCAGTATTCCTCATGCACTTCTTTTTTCCGGGCAAGAAAAATTGGGGAAACGAACTGTTGCCTTATGGTTTTTGAAAATGATAAATTGTGAAAACAAGAATGCTCCGTGCGGGAAGTGTCGCAATTGCTACGAGATAACCGAAGACATACATCCGGATATAATTAATGTTTATCCTCACGAAAAGGAGATACAGTTAAAACAAATAGAAGAATTAATCGGGAAGATGTCGATGAAAGGAATCAGGTCTTCTTTCAAGGGAGCAGTAATAGACAGAGCCCATCTTATGAATACGCAAGCTCAAAATTCTGTCTTGAAAACACTGGAAGAACCATCAAAAAACACGATTATTATACTTATTACCGAATATCCCAGCATGCTGCTTCCTACTATAACTTCTCGCACCCTTCAAATGAAATTTTTGCCTGTTCCGGAAGAAGAAATAATGTCTTTTACAAAAGATCGTCTTAGCGCTTCTTTTGCCCTGGGAAAGCCCGGAAAAGCTCTTGATTATTTAAACTTTCCGGAAACGAAAGAAAAGGAAAAGAGCTCAAGAGAAGAGTTGGACCGGCTAATCAAAGAGGGTTTGTCGTATCGTTTTACCAAAGCTAAGTCGATATCCAAAGAAGACAACATGGAAGAAGTTTTAAAGTGTTGGCTTTCCTGTATAAGAGAAAGAATGAGAGAAAAGATTAAAAAGAAAGAAAAAACGGATGCATTGCGAGAAGTTTTAAAAGAGATAGAGAGAGCGGTTTTTTTAAGCTCAAAAACAAACATAAACAAACAACTCGCTTTAGAAAAAATAATGATAAAATTATGATTGACTATAAAAATATTGTTCAAAAAACAAAACCTCAAATGGATGATGTGATTAATTATCTTACTGAGGAATTAAAAAGAATAAGGACCGATAGGGCCACTCCTTCTTTGGTGGAAGATATTATTGTGAATTGTTTTGACCAAAAGCTCCCTCTAAAACAGCTTGCCGCTATTTCTTGTCCGGAGAAGAGACAGATATTGATTCAGCCTTGGGACAAAAACTATATAAAGGACATTATTGCTGCGATTCAAAAAGCGGAGTCAGATTTAAGCCCGGTGCCGGAAGAAAAATCTATCCGCATAACTCTTCCTCCGCTTACGGAAGAATACAGGGAAAGCCTCCTAAAGCTTCTTTCCCAAAAAAGGGAGGAGGTGAGAATAAGTTTAAAGAGAGTAAGGGAAGAGGCGTGGAAAGAAATTCAGGAGGGTTTTAACGATGGAGAAATTACGGAGGACGAAAAATTTAAAGGAAAGGACGAGCTACAGGAGATTATTGACGAGTACAATGAGAAGGTTGACGAATTAATAGAAAAAAGAAAAGAAGAGCTGAAACAAATATAAAATCATGCCCCCTATTCTTATTGTTATTTTAACGCTTGTATTTTTAATCGCTTTTCACGAGCTCGGTCATTTTTTGCTTGCCAAAAAATACGGTGTGAAAGTAGAAGAGTTCGGAATAGGGATTCCTCCGAGAGCCTGGGGAAAGAAAATAGGGGAAACCATTTATTCTTTAAACTGGATTCCTCTGGGGGGATTTGTAAGGCTTTACGGAGAAGATGTTCGGGTTGATGATGAAAGAAGCTTTTCCTCTAAGCCGGTTTATCAAAGAGCTCTTATTGTTTTTGGAGGCATAGCTGCTTTTTTCTTGATAGCGGTAGTTATTTTCTCCACGGTTGCTTTTACGGGAGTACGCGGCGCTATTACGGACGATACGGGAAACGAATGGAGAAACCCTCATGTTTTTATAAATAATATTAAAGAAGGGTCTTTTGCCGAAAAAGCAGGAGTGGAGAGAGGTGATATAATAAAAGAGATTGACGGCAAAGAAGTTACGAAGAAAAAAGAAGTAATAGATATTTTTTCGGAGAAAAAAGGAGAAGAGGTAGAAGTAGTAATGGAAAGACTTGGGGAAGAAGTTTCTTTTTCTCTTGTTCCCAGCAAGGAAGAAGGCGTGGTAGGTGTAGAGTTAATCCGTGTTGCGGAAAAGAGATTTCCTCTTCACAAGGCGCCACTTATAGGGTTACAAATGACAGGAGAGATGACGTATATGGTTATAGATGGATTTTATACTGCTATTTCTTATACCGTTACGGGCAGGGATCTTCCTGACCATATGGAGCTTGGAGGTCCCGTGGCAATTGTCGGGATGGGAGCAGAAGAGCTTGAAAGAGGATTTCCCGCTTACTTACAGTTTGTTGGGATAATCACTATTTCTTTAGCTGTTTTGAATGCTCTTCCTATTCCTGCACTTGACGGAGGAAGGTTGGTTTTTCTTGGAATAGAAAAGATCAAGGGCGGTATGATACCACAGAAAGTAGAATACAGTTTAAATGCCATATTTTTTATCTTGCTCTTGTCTCTTATGATTTTTATCACTTTTAAAGATTTAGGGTTTTAGTAATTGTTATTAAACGGTTAAAGTTATAATATGTTTAGCAGAATTTTACGAAAATTATCTTATGACATAGGAATTGACCTTGGTACGGCAAACTGTCTTGTATACGTGCGAGGAAGAGGGATTATTATGTCCGAGCCTTCGGTAGTTGCGGTGAATAATAAGACCGGACAAATTTTAGCGATAGGAGAAGAAGCGAGAAGAATGGTCGGTAAAACACCCGGTCACATTGTGGCGACACGTCCTCTTGTTTCCGGAGTTGTTTCTGATTTTGACGTTACCGAACAGATGATCCGTTATTTTATAGAAAAAGCTCATCAGGACAAGTTCCCCCTTCGTCCTCGACCTCGAGTGGTGATAGGAATTCCTTGCGGTGTTACGGAAGTAGAAAAGAGGGCGGTGCAAGATGCCGGGAAGAATGCGGGTGCTGGCAGTGTTTATCTTATCGAAGAACCGATGTCTGCCGCTATTGGGATTCATTTACCGATTCAAGATCCAGGAGGAAACTTTGTGGTTGATATCGGAGGAGGAACGACCGAGGTTGCGGTAATCTCTTTGGGAGGAATAGTAATTTCCAAAAGCTTGCGTGTTGCGGGAGACAAGCTAAACGAAGATATAATTAATTTTGCGGAGAAAAAACATAAATTACTTATCGGGGAAAGAACCGCGGAAGATATAAAAATTAAGATAGGGTCCGCTTCTCCGACAGAAGAAAAGATGGAGGCTTCTATCAGGGGAAGAAACTTAGTTACTGGGCTTCCGGAAGAAGTTTCTCTTACAGGAGAGGATGTACGTGGAGCAATGGAAAAATCAATTCGTGAGATTGTGAAAACAGTAAAAGATACGGTGGAAGAAACTCCTCCCGAGCTTTTGTCAGATATTATGAGTAAAGGAATATATCTTCTTGGAGGTGGCAGTCTTTTAAGGGGGCTTGAAACTCTAATTGAAGAAGAAACAAAAATTAAGACCAAAATTGGAGATGATCCTCTTACGGCTGTGGTACGCGGTGCAGGATATGCTTTAGAGCATATGGATGATCATACGGAGATTATTTTACAAGAAGAAGACATTGATCCACCTAAACAATAATTTAGAAACCCATGTTTGTTAAAAAAGAAATAATAAAACTAGCTTTTTTATCACGTATAGAGTTAGATGAAGAAGCGGCAAGTGAGATTCCCAGGGAACTGGATTCAATCCTTAAC
>PUMP01000024.1 GCA_003551425.1 Candidatus Nealsoniibacteriota bacterium
ACGGCTTTAATCCACCAATAACATTAATTGACCGCGACGGTGAGCAAATGGATCAGATTAACCCCAACATCGGAAGTCTTACAGGCCTGGGCTGGGATAATTATAGTGATGGCGACGGCCCCTACTTATGGGTTTATGCGCATCCCGGATTTGCTCCTGATAGAAATATCCTGAAACAGGTAGAAATAGCTACAGGTAATGTACTTCAAACATTTAATGTCCAGGATGCAGCCTCGTTAAATCCCGATCAACCTTCAGGCGGATTGACAATAACCAACCTGGCTTACCCCGGCAAATGGGCTTTTTTGGGGGCTGCTCAAAATGATATGATCTGGTGCCTTGAACTGGCATTTGCAGAAGATATGTTTACCGTTATTTTTGATATAGAAGATGAAGACGGCAATGAAATTGAAGAGGCTATTGTTACACTAAACGGCCAGGAAAACGATCCGGGCGATTATGAATTCCTTGTACCTGAAGGAGACTACGATTATACGGTAGAAAAAGAACACTATGTTACCGTAGAGGGCGAAATCACAGTTGATGATGACAAAACCGTAGATGTAATTATGGATTTTGAACTTTATACACTTACCCTGGAAGCTGACCCGGAAGAAGGCGGTACATTAGACGGTGATGGCGATTACAGGTATGAAGAAGAAGTAGAAGTTTCAGCTGAACTAGAAGAAGGTTATGGTTTCGTAAACTGGACCGACGAAGACGGCGAAGAAGTGAGTGATGAGCCGACATTTGATTTCATAATGCCGGGAGAAGATGTTACTCTGACAGCTAACTTTTACAAAATGCCGGTTCTCACACTTGAAGCTAACCCTGAAGAAGGAGGTACAGTACACGGCGCAGGCATCTATGAAGAGGGTACAGTAGTAGAGATTATTGCTAATGCATCAGAAAACGAAAAAATCTATCAATTCGTTAACTGGACAGGTGATACAGACCATGTCGACGATCCTGAAGAAGCCGAAACAACTGTAACTATGCCCGGTGAAGATGTCAGCCTGACTGCCAACTTCCAGGATGTTACAGCAATTACAGAAGCCGAAGAAGTTGAATTGTCAGTATACCCTAACCCCGCAAAAAACAACTTTACAGTTAAATCAAACGAATTAATTAACGAAGTTAAACTGATAAGCATTAGTGGGCAGGTAGTCAAAATAATTGTTGTAGATGCCCTTGAAACCGAATTTAATGTTAGCAACCTGAAAGAAGGAATCTACCTATTACAAATACACACTAATGAGGGTGTAATAACTGAACGTGTTCAAATATCACGCTAAATATCTTAACCGAAAAGGTTTTTAGAAACCCCCATGTGGTTTAACTATAAAAAGGGGGAAGGCAAAAAATTGCCTTCCCCCTTTTTTATCAAAGAATACCATAACAATATATAATCATATAACAACTATCTCAGCTGAAAATCAATTTTAAAATGTTGTTTAAAATCAAAAAAAATCAAAAAAAATGGTATTTTACATGAAAAAAATTTATTTTAATATAAGTAATTATAATTATTTTTATTATTTTTGTTTAATTGAATGTTAAAAAAAGTTAACCTTTTCTTGGTTTTATTAATTTATTGATTTTATTAATTAAAAAAATTAGTTATGAAGAAAAAAATTACATTACTCGTTTTTGTGCTTTTCTCAACCGTTTTGATTTTCGGGCAAAATGTTTCCGAACAAAACGCTGATCCTGCAAGCAGGTCTGATATTCCTATACAAGATGGGCGTGTAGATCAATCAATACAACCATTACCATCGCATGGGGATATCACTACACCATCTCATCCTATAATATTAGGTGGTGAAGAATCATATATTATTTGTTCCGCCGACGATACCTTCAACTGGTTTGATGTTGCGGATCCGGGAGATATCAATTACATTGCAGACTATCCATTTGGACAATTTCCGCAAGGTGCATGCTTTGACGGCGATGGTGTACTTTGGTTTACTGATACTGACGGCAATATCTATACCATTGATGAAACCAATGGAGATTTTACTTCTGTTGGAAGTGCAGGTGTAGGATTAAACACTTTAGCATATGATGATATAACCGACATGCTATATGGGGCAACTGCTGATCATCTCTATACCATTGATATGAGCACCGGTGATGCCACATCTGTAGGAGCTCTCACAGGTATTCAAAGTCTCTGGATAAGCATGGACTTTGATAATGAGGGTAATTTATATGGATATGATTTGGGTGGAATCGGATCTTCTGGTCTATACTCTGTTGACACCGGCACCGGGGCATGTACGTTAATCGGCCATACCGGTTTAAACCTCAACTTTGGCCAGGATATGTCGTATGATAAAGACAATGATATCATGTATGCAGCGGTTTTTAACTCAGACGTTTTTGGTGCTGAACTGCATACTGTTGACCTCGAAACCGGACAGTTCTCTTTGATTGGGCCTTTTCCCGAACAACAGTACACAAGCTTTGCAATTACTTATTTTAGCGAAAGATTCACAGTTACTTTTGAAATAGAAGATGAAGACGGCAATGCAATTGAAGAGGCTATTGTTACTCTGAACGATACTGAAAACGATCCGGGCGATTATGAATTCCTTGTACCTGAAGGAGATTACGATTATACGGTAGAAAAAGAACACTATGTTACCGTAGAGGGCGAAATCACGGTTGATGATGACAAAACCGTAGAAGTGATTATGGATTTTGAACTTTATACACTTACCCTGGAAGCTGACCCGGAAGAAGGTGGTACAGTAGACGGTGATGGCGATTACAGGTATGAAGAAGAAGTAGAAGTTTCAGCTGAACTAGAAGAAGGTTATGGTTTTATAAACTGGACCGACGAAGACGGCGAAGAAGTGAGTGATGAGCTGACATTTGATTTCATAATGCCAGGTGAAGATGTTACTCTTACAGCTAACTTTTACAAAATACCGCTTCACACACTTGAAGCTAACCCTGAAGAAGGAGGTACAGTAACCGGCGCAGGCTACTACGAAGAGGGTACAACAGTAGAAATTATTGCTAAAGCATCAGAAAACGAAAAAATCTATCAATTCGTTAACTGGACAGGTGATACAGATCATGTTAACGACCCAGAAGAAGCCGAAACAACTGTAACTATGCCCGGTGAAGATGTCAGCCTGACTGCCAACTTCCAGGATGTCACAGCAACCATAGAAGCCGAAGAAGTTATGTTGTCAGTATTCCCTAACCCCGCAAAAAACAACTTTACAGTTAAATCAAACGAATTAATTAACGAAATTAAGCTGATAAGCGTTAGCGGGCAAGTTGTCAAAATAATTGTTGTAGATGCCCTTGAAACCAAATTTAATGTTAGCAACCTGAAAGAAGGAATCTACCTACTACAAATACACACTAATGAGGGTGTAGTAACTGAACGTGTTCAAATATCACGCTAAATTTCTTAACCGAAAAGGTTTTTAAAAACCTCAGGTGGTTTAACTATAAAAAGGGGAAGGCAAAAAATTGCCTTCCCCTTTTTTATTAGTCTAACCCGAACAAACAAAAATTACAACTTAAGCAAATCGGGCATGTTATTAATCTAATCACTCTAATAATGTGGTTCGATAAACAACTGCCATTAACAGATACGAACAGGCGAAATTGCAATTAACAAAATAAACCAACAAAAGTATTTGATAAAACTTTTTAAGAAATTAACAAAAAACAAACTGTAAAAATAAAAACAGGATCAACAATTCACTAATTTAACATTAATTAATATTTGGTGTTTTATCAGTTTTAATATTTATTTAATATAAAATTAAACTGCCTTAATTTAATGATTGATGTTAAATTAAAAAACAGCAAAATATCTTATTTAAAAAAAAAATTGTTTTTGGCTATCTTTGTAGTAAAAGTATTAAACCTTATTAACTTATTAATTTATGTTTCATTAAAAATTTATCAATTATGAAGAAAATTACGATTTTAATTTGTTCTGTTTTCATTACAATGCTGGCATTTGGTCAGGCAGAAGTAACTGATCACAATGAACAACAAAAACCCGGAATGGATCAGCTTATCAATGATACTGATCCCGACAAATCATCAATATCTCTTAAACCATCACCTGCAAGGGAAATGTTTGACTTACTGTTTGAATTCCCTCATCATATTGCCGATGGCGAATATCCCGTTGAAACAGACGGTGAGTATATTTATACAGCTCACTGGAATGACGTTACCTTCCAAAGGTATGACATGGATGGTAATTTCGTTGAGTCATTTACCATTGCCGGAACAGGTAATTTGAGAGACCTTACTTACGACGGCACCTATTTTTATGGCTCGGATAACAGTAATACCATTTATGAGATATGCCTTGCCAACGAAGAATTGATAGATCAATTTACTACTACAGCTAATTTCAGTATCCGCGGAATAACTTATGACCCTGAGGAGGACGGATTCTGGACAACCGACGGCTTTAATCCACC
>PUMP01000019.1 GCA_003551425.1 Candidatus Nealsoniibacteriota bacterium
AAGCCCCGAGCCGGCGAGCCGCACGTGTTTCCAATTTTCTGTTTCGGGATCACGCGATTTAAAAAACACCCAGGCGGCGTCATGGCTCTCTTCGTCGCGCCAGGCATGGTCCCAGGTGATGTCAAACTCGACCCCGGGCGCATCGTCCTGAGCTATTGAAACATTCGAAACCTCAGCATAATGTTGCCCGGGGCCGCGGAAACGGTGCTGCGGCGGCTGGTCCGCGCGCAGATTCGCTATAGAGAACAACACCGCCACTAATACAAAAGCCTTCAAAATACATGTGATTTTTTCATGTCGAGTAGACATAATATGTTCTCCTACATTTAGGTATGCTTTGTATTCCCTGTTTCTCCGCCCTTTCGGTCTGCGGAGTGTCACAATATTCTACCTTGTGTGAGAAGTTGTCAATGCCCCTCACAGAACCGGACTTGTGAATTTCCCACATCCGGCTCTTCAGAACAACTCCCGTTGCATGCGATTTGTGTAGAAATTATGTACTATCTTAGGTTTCGGCAAAGGGTATTTATCCAGGTAACTGAGGAATCTTGCCCAGCTCAGTTTCTTCTTCTGGCTGCGGCGGTTCATCCATTTCAGGGTCAGCTCAAGCGCCTTTTTATAATACATCAGCACGCCCCTGTAGTTCTCGCTTACCCCGTAATACTGGTAGTGTCCCCGGAGTTTTGCCTTCAGGATTTTCCACCATTCCTTCGTCTTTACAAGATTTCTTACGGACTTCAACCAGGCGTTAAGTTCCTTACATTTGGATCTAAACTTCTTCCGGCTGGTCTTCCTGCCCACCTTGAACCTGCCCTTACGGGTTGTGTCGCAATAGTGGGTAAAACCAAGAAAGTCAAAGGTGTTGGCTCTGCGCTTCTGACGGGCCGCATTTTCCCGCTCGAAGTTTCCGAAACTAATGTTCCGGCTCTTCTCTGGGTGTATCTCCAGCCCGTATCTGGCGAACCTGTTTTTCAAGGCCCGTTCTATCCTGATCGCATCCTTTGCGTATTGCACGACGCAGACGAAATCGTCCGCGTACCGAACAATATCACAGAAACCCGACGCATAGGCTTTTACCGTCTCTTCAAACCATGCGTCCAGTACATAGTGCAGGAAGACATTTGCCAGCAGCGGACTGAGCACGGAACCTTGCGGCGTCCCTTGCTCTGTCTCTACCAGCTGTTCATCGTCTATATACCCCGCCTTCAGGAATTTCTCTATTAGCAGTAACAATGACGTATCCACTATCCTTATGCGGAGAAAATCCATGAGGTGTTCATGGCTGACATTGTCAAAGAATCCCTTTATATCGGCTTCCACTACGTGGTTCACCGGTTGGCGGGTTATAGTGTCACTCAGTGTCTTGAGCGCCTGATGACAACTTCTCTTCGGACGGAACCCATATGAGCAGTCCAGAAAGTCAACCTCGTATATACTCTGTAGTATCCACGTGATTCCTCGCTCGACCACCTTGTTCTCGTGGGCCGATATCCCGAGCGGGCGTTGCTCCGTTTCGCTCTTGGGGATGTAGACCCTACGCGCCGGGAGGGGCTTAAACGCCTTACGCTTTAGCCTACCTACCAGGTCTTCAAGGTTCTCGTCCAAATTCGCGTTGTAGTCTTCCCATCCTACTTCATCCACTCCCACAGCCTTATTCCTGTTCAGGCTATTGTGGCAGTCCCGCAGGAACTCCTTGTTCAGCAGATGAGCAAGACTCGTAAACTGAAACTCCGGATCCCGACGGGCATGTTCCGTTATGAGAGATAGTTTACTCCATGTTTTACCTGATTCAGCGTTCAGCATGTCAGTCCTCCATCTCTCTCCGTTGAACTGCCGACCCCTTCGGGCGGCCTGTCGGCCTCAGCGGATTTTACTCCGCCTGCTTCCCTACTACGAGTCGGTCCGACTACCGAAGCGCGATACCCCCTCCCCGCCTCTTCGGCTTCTCGGGGGTTACTTCGTGGAGCGCTCCGGTTCTCCCAAGTTCCAATATAGACCGTTCGTTTGCCCGCCACGGACTCAGACCCCGGCTCGCCGATAGGCAACTTACCTGTTGCGCTGACATCGGTGCTGGCTTCCAGGACATGAAACCCTTGGCCCAATGCGGTTCGAGTAATTTCGGGGCTCAATACCTTCACTTGCGTTGTGGCTGACATCACATCCTCCCCGGGGCTTCGCGCGATTCGTTACCTCCTCGCCCGCCCGGTTCAGTTCCGACCTGCTGGTTAGGCTTTGGCCGGGCTGGATTGTCCAGTTTGTCTACATTAGCTTTACTTGGCGCACTCATTTTTGTCTCCTTTTCATTTGAGCGCTTAGCATAGCCAATCTAACATTTTTTTGTCGCTTTGCCCAAAAAAATTAAGCCGTTTTACGTAAGCCGTTTGTCTTTTGTCGTTTTGTCGTACTGTTAATTCTTTTTCAAGCTCCGTCTTGAAAAAGAATTAGATCTCTTACACGATTTTTTGTGCTGCGGCCTTCTTTCAGGCTGACTTCTTGACTTCGTGACTTTATGACGCCGGATTTAGCGCGTTGATTGCCCCATACCCGGCCTAATGCAGTCATGGAGTCACTTATCAGTCACTCTTTGCTTTGAGCTCGATACCGCTGATCATCGGATTGTGCTCGGAATCATCGGAAGATTCCAGGCGCACCTTCAGCTCCCCATCCTCGACTTCGGCCGTAACCCATTTCACCACCGCACGCAAAGCACCGCCGGCCTCCGCCGCTATATCAAAATCCTCTGCAACGGTTTCCTCGCCGACTATCACATCGAACACACGCTCTCCGGCCTCCACATCCTTATCAAGTTCACTAAAATGCAGCCTGACTGTGTATTCAGCCTCCAAAAGATCGTCAATAGTAATGGAATCGCTCGATGAGTCAAATTCCCTGACCGACGAGACCACCCAGGCAATGCCGTCCCCGCCGGCGTCCACGGCTGTGGGAAAGCGGCGATCGGTTCCTTCCTCGTCATACCAAATCAGCTCCGTCCCCGCAACGTCCACCCTCCGGCCCGGAGCACCGAAATTCAGCCCGTGTCCTTCAGGATCACGGAACGCCCCAGAACCACGGGTCCAGAACATAACGGCTGGATCCTCCGGCATATGTACTAAAGCAAGAGAAGTCTGGTGCGCGTAGGCGCAATTGCACGTGCGCGTATAATCCAGCGCGTTGACGACACCATCGGCGGGAATCATACTCGAAGTGCATCCAGTGCGAAAACCCCGGAAATGACCCTGCCCCGAGTCATACTTCAGGTCGTGATAGCTCGCATCACCGCCCCGAAACAGCAGGAAATGCCCGCTCGCGTTCACCGCGTCGCAGCCCTTGCCGCTGCGGGAATAACTCCAGCGGCTGCTGGCCCCCGAATGCTTCTCCTCCCGTTCATACTGCTCACCGCTCTGCAGCGAAACAACACGGCGGGCTCTACCGTAAACGGAAATAAGCTTTTCGGTGCCGACTACTCCCGGAAGTCTCAAATCAGCCCCGCCCCACAGCAGTTCGCCATCTTCCCCCCGGCGTGCCGAAGCTTGCGTCGGCTCACCTGTTAAAACACCGCTCCGACGACGACCGTCAATATCATAAGCGCCTCCCTCAACTAACATATCGCGTTCCTCTATATACATCAGGTAGCGACCAAAAACATCGCTGTTGCGCGACCACACCTCTTCCCCACTTTCGATATCCAGCGCCAGCAGCATGGACTCCTCATCCGGCGTCTTCCCCCGGCGTGCCAGACGCTCCACTACTTCCTCCGATACTCCGTCCACTACAAAAAGGGTCTCGTCTGAGCTTACTATAGCATTATGACGGTATCCGTTCTCTGCCTCACGCTCCCACAGCACCTCACCGTCGTGACGGTCGAGCACGGCAAGCCGGCGGCTCGAAGTGCCGCTGTGACTATTGAGATTGCCCATCTGTTCATCTTCAAACATATGCGGCTCGGTAGTGGTGATCAGGTAATCACCCTGCACGCTGATATGTCCCCAGTCCAGCGCCTTCTCACCACCGCGCCCGCGACCGAGAAGCCCCGCCAGCTTATCCGCGCCGTATATCTCCACTGCAGACCTGCCAGGCAGCTCGAACTTATTCAGCGTCTCGCCGGTCTCATGGTCGAGCCGATACACCACGCCGTCATAGCGCAGATATACGCTACCAGGCAGTGTCACGAACGGGCTGCCCACCCATACCGCTCCGGCCTGGTGAGCGGTGGTATCGAACGGGCCGCCTATCCGCTCGAACTCCCGCTCCCACAGCTCGCGGCCGCTGTAGACGCAGCGCGCCGCTATGTTGTCGGGCCCCAGAAACACCTGCCGGCCTCCGGCAACCTGCGGGCGCGGGCCGCGGGCGTGGCGGGGCAAAATGTTGTGGTTGGTCGGCCCGCC
>PUMP01000053.1 GCA_003551425.1 Candidatus Nealsoniibacteriota bacterium
CTCAATGAACTCACCTCGAAATTTACGACCGGGGCAAGCGGCCAAACGGAAACTGAACTGGAGACGACTGTACAGAGTGCCCCACTGGCGGGCGACGACTGAACAGACAGGCCGTGAGCCTATTCGCCGTTAATTTCATCGAGTCAGCTAGAGACCAGCTGAGATTCCTTCAAATCCGATCCTCAACAGTGCAGTTAGTTTTGACCGTAGCGACTGCTTGGCCCGTTCATCGGCCTCTTAGTGTCTGTAGAAAGTGAAGGCGTGGCCTCCTCCCCATCGTGAACGGCTGAATTCTCTCTTTGCAGAAAGATAGGAACAGATCTGTCAAAAAGTCCCGAATCCCTCTTCTTCCATCAGTTCAGCAACGCGTTCAGGATGTTGAAATGCTGCGAGGAGAGCAAACTCACGAGCATCTGTTTTCGAGACTTCGTTTGTACCAAGCTGTTCAGCGAGCTCACTCCGAAATGTCGACTCCTGGTCGGCTACCTTATCCCGGACATGGATTTCAAGCCGTTTGTCGCGCTCATCACCCACATTGTTTCGTCGAATAAAGTACGGATATTGGTCTTTAGGGGGGCTCTCTTTCGTCGACTCGTCATTCGGTTCTGAAGAACTGGTGGAATCTTTAGAATCCGTCGCCACTTCATCCTGCGAGGTAGACTGTGTCTGTTTGCTGGTGGACTGATCCCTCGTTTTATTCTGTGTCTTTGATTGAGAGGACTCACCAGTTGTTTTAGACTCTTCATCATCGCCGCTACCGCCGAAATCGAGGTTCCCTGAGCCAGATTTGAAATTACTCATACGGTTGTTGCCTCCGTTTTATCCTCTGCTCGTAGATCGATCTTTTTGTTCTCGTGATCCAGAATTTCGAGTTCAAGTACGGGATCAACATCCGCGTCGAACGTCTCGGTTGCAATGAACCACGCCAATTTATACAGCTTCCGTAGCGTGTCGACTTCTCTGTCATGGACTCTCCGGTGACCGGATTCACTCACCATCTGACCGTCTCTTTCAAATGTCTTCCAACGCTGTTCAACCACTTTGAAAGCCGAGCCTCGGGCCTCCCACATAGCGTCCATAAGACTCTCTCGGTCCCCGATCGAGACAGGAGTGGCAAATTCGTCAGTGTTCTCGAACTGTTGTTGATACTGCCGATGAGCGTTTGTCTGACCGACACCTGATGGGACAACACAGGACAGTCCAATTTCGATATCGAGTTGACTCTCCATGTTACCGACGAGCTCGTCAAGCCCTTCGAGACTGAGATTCCCTTTACCAGCTGGTTTGACAGGTGCTACAAGTGTTCTGAGTGCGAAAATAGCGTTATAGAGCAAATCTTCGGCACGGGCGTTAGGATCAATAAGGATAGCATCATACTCCTTGTGTAGTTCTTGCCTTTTCCAAAGTAGTTCATGCAAGAGTTCGAACCGTGGGTACTCATCTCGACTCATGTTTTTCATCCCGGTTTCGTAGGAAATCTTCTGTTCTAAATTCGAAGTAAAATCACCTAACATATCGTGGCTTGGGATGATGTCGACGCCCTCATCGGTAGTTTCAATGAGATCGTGGAAATCTCCATCGGGCATATCAAGTATATGTTTAACCAAATTGTCTGCATCTGGATTACTTCGGTGCGCACCAGCGTCGAAGAGACTAGTCAGGTTGCCTTCCTGTGGATCCAGATCAAGCACAAGCGTATTCAGACCCATTCGTTCCAATGCGACTGCTACATTGGCTGTCATGGTCGTTTTGTACGTTCCGCCCGATTCTGAATAAACTACGGCTGTAATCATACATAACACCATGACTTTCCTATACATAAATCTGTGTCAGACATATGTAACAGTCGTCTGTAACTAGTTTCTGTAATACAATTCTGTTATGAACATCTGTTACTAGCATCTGCAATTAAAATTAACAGACTTGTCTGTTACAGGCGTCTGTTACGGACGTCTGTGGCGGTTCTGTACTATGATTATCCAACTAGATCAGCATTCCAATTAGGGAGGGCAATATAATGAGATGATATATTGGCAGAAGACATGCAACAAACTCTAATAACAGAGCTTTATTACAGACAACTATTACAGACATCTGCTGCAGACTACTATTACAGAGGTAACGAGGCGAAAGCCTAGCCGTGTGTAGGATGTCAGCCCGTCAAGAGGTCACGACCGTCTCATTTGTGGTGTCGGTGTCAGTTCCGATGAGC
Organism: Candidatus Nealsoniibacteriota bacterium; assembly: GCA_003551425.1. Lineage (GTDB taxonomy): Bacteria > Patescibacteriota > Minisyncoccia > Minisyncoccales > PWPS01 > PWNV01. Next base: position 2,213 of record PUMP01000053.1, read on the forward strand.
CAAGTACCGGTGACGGCGGCCACATCAGCCCGCATTGCAGCAGGTTCGCGAGGAGTCGGTGTGTCGCCGCGCTGTGGCCCGTAGGCACCGAAGCCGGCGTGGTTCGCACCATCCAGTTCGACGATTTCTGTCTCTGCGGGGAGTAACGCTCGTCGATCACGTTCTTGTTCGGCGTCAATGACACCATCATCGGTGCCGAGGACGGACAACACTTGGAGATCGCTGCCACTGATGTCGGCGTCACAGTACGCTGCGTGAAGAACGAGCCCATCGATCTCAGCCGTGTTGGCGGCGGCATAGCCACACGCCATGGCACCACCAAGAGAGTGGCCAGCGATGTACCAGGACTCGACTGCCGGCTGGGTCTCAATGACATCGTCGGCGCGGTCCGGTGCTAGAACCGCGAGGTTGATCGGCATGTCGACAATAACTACCACAACATCGCGTTCCGCGACGATCGCCGCGGCGGTCGGCACGTAGCTCTCGTGGTTGACCCGTGCTCCAGGGTAGTAGATGACGCCAACGGTGTCGTCGGTGACTGTCCCACTTCGGACGACGATCCCGCTGCCGAATTGCTCGAGGATTATGGACTCATCATCTTCAACAGTACTCAACGCGTCAGTGTCGGGGCCGTAGCCGACCGCGAAATACGCAACGGCACCGACTGTGACCAGCAGGAGAAGCCCAATGAACACGCCGAAAGCAACCGCAGTGATATTCCCATAAGTCCAGTCCACGGCAGAGAGACAGTGTGAGCCCAATTAAATGATACTCACACTGAGTGAACCGAGTACACAGCTGACCAGAGAGATCCGACAGAACAAGTGAGTGGTCGAGCGCGCCGAGAATACGTTTCGTCTGTTATCTCCGATCAGTCGACACCCCCAGATGCTGAGTGTAAATATCCGCAATTCAACCGGTAGAGAGACTCTGCCCTGACCACCACACACCAGTTTTCACGAGTTATTTGGGCTAACATCCGGTCAATATCGATAGATCGTATATATCTACTTGCGAGCCCAATTTAGGCACACGACGTGGCAATGCCCACTGCGGCTATAAGGATAGAAAGGAATACTCTCAGTCATGAGCCGAGAAAGAACTGATTCCGGGCAGTACGCTGAGACGGTCACAATCGACCGTGTTCGGCGTGTTTTCAGAACTGTTGCTGGGCCAGTTGTAACCAGCGCAGATATTGCATCAGAGCTTAATGTGACGGCTAAAGTTGCTCGCCAGAAATTGAATGAGCTTCATGCAGGGGGAATGCTCGGCAAACGAAAGACAGCTGAACGGAATGTCTACTGGCTTGAACCAGAAGGCGATGTCACCAACCTCAATCCGGAAGACACCATCTGGGGAACAAATCCAATACCCAGTAAGGAAACTGTGAGTGAAGGCGATATCGACAATGTGCTCTATGGCGAAATCAGTGGTTAGTGCTGTTCAGAGATCTCTGATTATTTGGGAATAGGTTTCGGAGCGATTGGCTCAACACCTTCGACCGGTGATGACGACACTGTAACCCACTAGTTCTAAATCTCTAAACGTTCCAAACAGTGGGTTACAAAGGTCTACAGATGTCCCGGCGTGATCTCCGCCGCCTGGCTTTTCGAAGTTCGACCAGCGTCATCAAACACGCCCAGTTTGAACTCAGCGACGCGATTGTCGATGTTCTAGAGATACTCTGGGCGAGACAGTCCGTGTCGAAGCGATCATCACTACACCTCTGGTGCTGACGGCACGTTCAGAACCGAGGTCATCGTCAGCGACGAAGTCGTCGAAGACGACATGCTGACAATTGCTTCCAGTGGCACGCGGGCAATGATCTTCGACCACGAGTCCCTCCAAGCCGACACCTACGAGGTCCGAGTTAACGAGGTTTCGGCCGGCGAGATTAGAGTTATAACTTCGGCCAGTAGCGAACCTGATGAAACAGAGAGCTTCATCCCCGGCTTTGGGAACGATGCTGCGATTGTCTCATTGCTATTTGTGTCGGTGGCAGTGTGGCACCGAATACAACGTCAGGAATCGAGAGCTTCACTGCGGGCCGACGAAAGCCAGCTCCAGCGTATCTTCGAGAACCTATTCGAAAACGCCGTCGAACACGGCGACGCAGAGACGATCACCGTCAGCACAGAGGTCGTCCAGACCGACGCTGATC
>PUMP01000068.1 GCA_003551425.1 Candidatus Nealsoniibacteriota bacterium
CGAAGATACCAAAGAAAATGAGGTTTCCGAAAAGGAAGAAGTTCCCTCTGAAGATACTAAAGAAGAGCCTGAAGAGAAGGAGGTTTCCGAAGATAGCAAAGAAGGAGAGAAAGAAGAATCTTCCGAGAAAGAGGAAGAAGCTAAAAAACCATCTACAGAAGAAGGCGCAGAAAGTGCTAAGAAGGAGGAAGAAGGGGATAAATAATTTTCCCTCTTGACATTATTAATAGAATAGATGTAAAATTGGAGATAGTGGCTTCGAGATTCTCTTTTCTAGAGATTTCTTGTAGGAAAAAAGGTCGAGCTACAGTGTATTTGATTTCAAAAAAATATGAGTAAAGAAGCTTCTGATAAAGAATTCCTTGAGTTTATCGTGAAAAACTTGGTTGATAATCCCGATTCAGTAGAAGTAGAAAGAAAAGTTGATGAAATGGGAGTATTGCTTTCACTGAAGGTTCATCCTGACGATATGGGACAAATAATCGGAAAGGAAGGATCAACAGCGCGAGCAATCAGAAACTTGGTTCGTATTATTGGCCTTAAGCAAAAAGCCAGGGTCAATTTAAAAATCGTAGAACCAGGTGGTGGCAGTTATCAGCCAAAGGAAAATACTTCCGAAAATAAAAAGGAAGGACTCGAAGATATTAAGCTGTAAAACTTTTACAGTTTTCGAAAACGGTGCTATTATTTTATAAATTATAGTGCCGTTTTTTTATTATGCGCTTTGATATTATTACAATATTTCCATTTATTTTCACCTCTTATTTAAAAGAAAGTTTAATTAAAAAAGCTACCGAAAAGAAGGTTCTTGATATACGCATTCATGATCTTAGAAAGTGGACCGATGATCCTCACAAAAAAGTGGATGATCGCCCTTTTGGAGGAGGAAGCGGTATGGTTATGAAAATAGAGCCTATTTGGAAAGCGGTTTCCGAGATTAAAGATAATAATCTAAACTCGAAAGTGGTCGTTTTTACTCCACGAGGGAAAAAGTTTAATCAAAAAACAGCCTTTCGTTTTTCTAAACACGAGCAAATCATCATGATATGCGGCCGTTACGAAGGAATTGACGAAAGGGTGCATAAATATATTGCAGAAGAGGAGATATCCATCGGAAATTATGTTTTAATGGGCGGAGAAGTTCCGGCAATGGTTGTTATGGAATCTGTCTCTCGTCTTATCCCCGAAGTTGTCGGGAAAGAAGAGTTTTTGGATGAAAGAAATAAGGAGGAGGGCTTCATAGAGTATCCGCAATATACAAGACCGGAAGTTTTTAGTGGAGAAGAAAAGGACTGGAAGGTACCGAAGATATTGCTTTCCGGAGATCATAAAAAAATAAAACAATGGAAGAAAAAGAAAGGGAAAATCATAAAATAAAGTCTTGGCACGCACTGTCAATAGAAAATGCCTTCACTCACTTTTCTTCGGGTAAAGAAGGAATTTCTCGTGAAGAAGCGGAGAAACGCATAGAAAAATACGGACCCAATACAATAGAAGAGAAAGACGCCGATAATGCCGCGCTTATTTTTCTTCGACAATTTAAAAGCGGATTTGTTTATGTTCTTGTTGCCGCTGCACTAATTTCTGCTGCTTTTGGAAAAATGATAGATGTTTATGTTATCGCGGCAATTATTCTGCTTAACGCTCTTATGGGCTTTGTGCAGGAATACAAAGCGGAAAAAGCGATGGCAGCTTTAAAGAAAATGGTTATTCCCACGGCAAAGGTTTATCGTTCCGGTGAATTTTTACAGATTGCCGCCAAACACATAGTTCCCGGAGATATAATCTTCTTGGAAGAAGGGGACAGGATACCGGCAGATGGGCGTATTTTTGAGTCCAGAAATCTTCGAACAAGCGAAGCCGCTCTCACCGGAGAATCTAGTCCTGTTCCTAAGCTAACAAAAGAATTACCAAGAGAAACAGATTTAGGAGATTGTAAGAATATGGTTTGGATGAGCACTTTTGTAGCCGGAGGAAAGGGTAAAGCATTGGTTACGGCTACGGGAGATTATACTGTCTTTGGAAACATAGCCAAAGATATTGAAAGTGTTGAAAAAGTAAAAGATCATTTTGAAGAGAAGACATCTACTTTAGCCAAACAAATGGCTCTTTTTGCTTTTACGGGAGCCTCTGTTATTTTTTTGCTTTATTTGTTTTTGCACGGGATTGGATTGCACCAGATTACGGAAAGAATTGAAGAAGCTGGAGAGGCACTTCGTTTTGCTGTTGCCGCTCTTGTTTCCGGTATTCCGGAAGGACTTCCCACGATTTTAGTGGTGCTTTTAGCTATTGGTGCTACACGTATGGCTAAAAGAAATTCGGTCATAAGAAAGCTTTCTGCTACGGAAACTTTAGGGGTTACAAATCATATTATAACAGACAAAACCGGCACTTTGACTCAAAATACAATGAATGTGCGTACTATTCTTCTTTCCGGAATGGAAGAAGTGTCTGTAACCGGTGAGGGGTGGATTCCGGAGGGGGATTTTTATATCAAAGAAAAACATATTCACCCCTTAAAAGACTCGCGACTGGAGAAGCTTCTTTATGTCGCCGGAACCTGTAACGGAGCAAAGCTTACCAGAGAAGAAGAGCACGAAGACAGGCTTAAGATTATCGGTGATCCCACGGAAGGAGCTTTAGAGGTGCTGGCGCAGAAGGCAGGGTTAAAAGAAGAAATTCTGCACGAAGAAGAAAAAAAATTGGACGACATGCCCTTTAACTCTAAGCTTAAATATCGCGCCTCTCTTGCAGTGCTTTTAGGAGAGAAAGAGAAAAAACAACTTTATGTGGTAGGCGCTCCGGAAGAAGTAATTGCCAATGCAAAGTATATTTTGGATAAGGACAAGGTAAGGGAAATAACAAAAAAAGAGAAAGAGGAAATGCTAAAGCGCGTGGAAGGATTGACTGAAAAAGCGATGCGTACCATAGGTCTTGCCTACAAGGAGGTATCAGAAGATATTCAAGAGGTTCATACCGACCTAATACAAGATTTGATTTTAACCGGTGTAGTGGGAATGGTGGATCCTCCTCGCCCGGAAGTAAAAGAATCACTGGAAAAAGCACATAAAGCGGGTATCAGAGTGATTATGGCTACGGGAGATCATAAGGGAACGGCCCTGGCAATTGCCCGAGAAACAGGGATAGTGAAAAGCAACAGAGAAAAAGTGCTTACGGAAAAAGACCTTTTGGAGATGTCTGATGAGCAATTTGAAAATGCAGTGAGAGATGTGGATGTGTTTGCCCGAATTACTCCGCACATGAAATTAAAAATTGCCAAAACTATTCAAAAAAAATATAACGCGGTAGTGGCAATGACCGGAGATGGAGTAAATGACGCTCCTGCCGTAAAGCAGGCCGATATAGGTATTGCTATGGGGATAGCCGGTACCGATGTAACTAAAGAAGCGGGAGATATAATTTTGACCGACGATAATTTTGCCTCTATCATTGCCGCCATAGAAGAGGGGAGAATTGTTTTTAAAAACACAAGACAAGTTAGTGCTACATTGATTAGCACTAACTTTGCCGAACACATCACTATTATTAGTGCGTTGATTTTTTTGGGAGGAGCTCTTCCTTTGCTTGCTACACAAATTTTATGGCTCAACCTTATTACGGACGGTTTTGCGGGTGTTCCTTTGGCTGCTGAGCCCGGCCATAGTGAGATCTTAAAAGAAAAACCTCGTGATAAAAAAGAGGGTGTTTTAACTTGGAGCATATTGCCGCTTTTGATACTTACTGCTGTGTTTATGGCCGTTTTGGCCTTATTCGCATTTAATCAATATTTGGGAATAGGGATAGAAAAGGGAATGGGAGAAGAAGCTGCGGAAGCGCTGGCTCGTACGGCTGCCTTTAGCGTAATAGCATTTACTCAGCTTTTCCGGGCACTTAATATGAGAGACTTAAAAAGATCAGTCTTTAAGATAGGATTTTTCCGCAATAAATATCTTTTAGGAAGTATTTTAGCTGCTTTAATCTTACAGACAGCAATAATCAGAATACCTTTTTTCCAAGAAGTGTTTGACTTTAAAGCTATTCCTATTGAAGAAATATTTGTGCTTATGGCGCTTTCTTCTTTAATATTTTTCTTTGGAGAAATTTATAAATATATTCGCTATCAGCTTATAGCCTACATTCTCGCTTGAGGTGCACCAGTAGTCATTCCTAAAACATAAACCTCGTAAGGAGTAAGATAACCAAGACGCTTGCGTGGGCGATGATTCAAATTGTGTTCTGCTCTTTTCACGTC
>PUMP01000049.1 GCA_003551425.1 Candidatus Nealsoniibacteriota bacterium
CATCTTTATTATCTTCAATACGAATATCGTAATCCGCAAACAGGAAACAGAATACAAACGATAAACCCTCATCTTTCGCTTGGATCGGCAGTGCATGAAACCATAGAAGGGCTGGTCAATATGCCGATAAAAAAACGAGCCTCTCTTTCCTTAGAAGAAAGGTTTGAAAAAATATTTGATAATTATCGCGGGATAAAGGGTGGATTTATCTCAAAGAAGAAAGAAGAAAAATTCAAAAAGAGAGGACTTTCCATGATTAAAAGGGTGGAGAAATCTTCTCTTCTCCGCAATCCTTCTACAAATATTGAAAATGATTTTCCGACCGTTGATCTTGAAAAAGACGGAAGCATTAAATTGGTGGGTTATCTTGACTGGGTTGAGATTTTGCCGAGCGGAAAGGCCCATATAATTGATTTTAAGACGGGAAACAATAAAGAGAACGGAAATTCCTTGCAACTTCCCATTTACACTCTCCTATCAAAGAAGAACTTATCAAGAGAAGTCGAAAAAGTTAGCTACTGGTATCTTGAGCATGACGATCATCCCGTTACGCACGATACAGGAGACCTTTCTTTGGCTATGGAAAAAATCAAAGAGAGAGCCTATAATATAAAAAGTGCTGTATCAAAACAGGATTTTCCCTGCAATTATCCCGGGCGTTGTTTCGTGTGCAATGAATATGAAAAAATTTTTCAAGGAGATGCCGAGATGATAGAGACAGAAGGGCGAAGAAAAAAAGATACATTTTTTGTTTTTAAGAAAGAGGATGTAATAGAAAAAGTGTTGGAAGAAGATTTTCTTGACGAAAGAGAAAAAAAGATATTTGAGATGAGAACCAACAGTTCTATGGAAATAATCAATAAAGAGCTCAGACTTTCTCCGGAAAAGAGTGAGAAAATAGTAAAAACCATAAAGAAGAGGTTGAAGGACAATCTTTCACCAAAAGAACTTCGGGTGCTTATTAATTTTTTAGGCCAATGAAGAAAACAGAGCTACTTCGGGAGATAAAAAAAGAGGTTGTTGAATTAAAAAGCTCTCCTCTTTATCAAGAGAGAATAAAAAATAATGTTTTTCCGGTTATCGGAGAAGGGAATCACGACGCTGACATTATGTTTGTCGGTGAAGCCCCGGGAGCTAAAGAGGCGGCGACAGGGAGGCCTTTTTGCGGAAATGCCGGAAAGATTCTTGATAATTGCCTGCAAGAAAATGGGCTTAAAAGAGAAGAAACTTATATTACGAATATCGTAAAAGATCGTCCTCCCCGAAATCGTGATCCCTTGCCGGAAGAGATTGAAGCTTATCGCTTATTTCTAGATAGGCAGATAGAGATTATACAGCCGAAGATAATTGTTTCTTTGGGAAGATTTTCTACGGAATATATTCTTACAAAATTTAAATTGGAAAAAGAATTAAAGCCGATTACCGCATTACATGGAAAAATATTTAACACTGAGACAAATTATGGTAAAGTGAAAATAATTCCTATTTTTCATCCTGCAGTGGCCGTACATGACCCGAGAAAAAAGGACACCCTGCGGGAAGGATTTAAAGTTTTAAAAAATAATTTATAAAAAATGAATAATATATTAACTTTTTTACCGGAAATATTGAGAAATGAATATTTCGGCAATACTCTCTTTGATTACATTGTCTTCTTTGTTTTATCTCTTGTTCTTACGACCGTATTCTTTGTTATAAGAAAATATCTTTTTAGAAGAATACAACGCTATACGGAAAAAGGGGGAATTGCCAGTCTTTTTGTGGATCTTTTAAACCAAGCCAGGTTCTCTTATTACGCCTTTGTTTCTTTTTATTTTGTTCACTTTATACTTGTAACGCCGCAATTTCTTACTCGATTTTTAACCATTATTTTTATCGTTTGGACTACGTATCGGGTGGTAATTGCCGGGCAACAGATAATTGATTATATAATTTATAAGTACCTTGAAAGAAGTGGTGATGAAAGCAGGGTGATGGCGCTTCGTCTTATCGGAAAAATTGTTAAGGGCTTGCTTTGGGTTTTTGCGGTAATTATTTTTCTTTCTGCGTTAGGAATAAATGTTACCGGGCTTGTCGCCGGACTTGGAATAGGTGGTGTTGCGGTGGCTTTTGCATTGCAAAATATTTTATCGGATCTTTTCAGCTCTTTTTCCATTTATTTTGATCGTCCTTTTGTAGAAGGAGACTTTATTATTGTTGGCGACAAAATGGGAGTAGTGGAGAAGGTAGGTATAAAAAGCACCAGAGTGCGAGCGCTACAAGGAGAAGAAATAGTTTTTTCCAACAAAGAGCTTACCTCGGCACAAATCCATAATCTCAAGAAGATGGACTATCGCAGGAATCAAATCACGATAGGGGTTGTTTATGAAACTTCAACAGAGATTTTAGAGAAGATACCGGAGATAATTAAAGGAATAATAGAAAAAGAAGAAATGGCTGAATTTGATAGAGCGCATTTTAGTTCTTTCGCCGATTTTTCTCTTAACTTTACTTTTGTTTATTACACCAAGTCGCGAGATTATACTATTTTCATGGATGTGCAGCAGAAAATATTGTTAGAAATCAAAAGAGAATTTGAAAAAGAAAAGATAGAGTTTGCATATCCGACAAAAACAATTCACTTATTTAAAGGAGATAAAAGCTAATAATGGAGATTTTTAGTTTTATAGAGGAGATTGAGCTAACAATCATGGGAGAGCTTGCGATTATGCTTGTTCTAGCGGCTTTTTTGGGAATTTTACTGCGCATCTTAAAGCAACCACTATTACTTGCTTATATTGCTACCGGAATTATTATCGGTTCTTTTAGCTATCTAAACTTGGGAGAAACTGAAGCCATTGAAACTTTTTCCACCTTAGGAGTGATGTTCTTGCTTTTTCTTGTCGGGCTGGAGATGGATTATAATGCGTTAAAAAAAATAGGAAAACTTTCGCTTGCCATCGGACTTGGGCAAGTTATCTTTACCTCTTTGGGAGGATTTTTAATTGGTTATTATCTTTTTGGGTTTTCTCTTCTTCCGGCGATATATGTTGCGATAGCACTTACTTTTTCCAGTACGGTTATCATTATAAAGCTTCTTTCCGACAAGGGAAATTTAACCAGTTTACACGGCAGGGCCGCAATAGGACTTCTGTTGGTTCAAGATTTGGTTGTAATTTTAATTTTGATCGGTCTTAACGCAATTGCGATTGAGGGAGCGATTGATACTTGGTCTTTAGTACAAACCGCACTAGGAGGAATAGCCCTTTTTATTTTAATGCTTTTTCTCGGAAGAAGCATTTTCCCGTTTCTTTTTAGCAGAGTTGCCCGTTCTCAAGAACTTTTATTTTTGGTCACTTTGGCGTGGTTATTGTTTTTTAGCGTTATTGTGGAGCAATTCGGTTTTTCAATTGAAATAGCGGGATTTCTAGGCGGCGTGGCTCTTGCCAACTCTTCAGAAAAGTATCACATAGCAAGCAAAGTAAGGCCTTTGCGTGATTTTTTTGTTTTGGTGTTTTTTGTCTTTCTCGGATCCTTAATGGCCGTTTCCGATTTTGAGGGATTAACAATTCCTATAATATTATTTTCTTTATTTGTGCTTATCGGGAATCCGTTGATTGTAATAACAATCATGGGAATTATGCGGTACAAGAAACGTACAGGATTTTTGACCGGAGTTACCGTTGCTCAAATATCGGAATTTAGTTTGATTTTTGCCACTCTCGGACTTGCTTTGGGCCATATTACCGATCAAATATTTGCTCTTATTGCGGCGGTAGGAGTGGTTACCATTACTCTTTCCACTTATTTAATTATATATGCCGAAAGTATCTTTCCCTATATTTCCCGCTTATTGTCTATATTTGAAAGGAAAAACACTCACGAAGAAGAAGATGATTTCAATATCTCCAAGCCGATTATCTTAATTGGAGCGCACAGAACGGGAAGGGGAGTATTAAATAATTTAAATAAAGACGATCTTTTGGTTGTTGAATTTGATCCAATTATAATAGATGAGCTTAAGAGAAAGGGAGTTGATTGTTTGTTTGCCGACATCAAGGACCCGCATTTCTCTGAAGACTCAAATCTGAAGAAAACAAAACTTATAATTTCTACGAGCCCCACCTTGGAAGACAACTTAACTTTGGTTAAAAAAATAAAAGCGATTAACAGAAATATAAAAATTATTTCTCGAGCAGAAAATGAGAACGAGGCCCTTACTCTTTACGGCGAAGGGGTAGACTATATTCTTTTACCTCATTTCTTATCCGGCAAATATTTGGGAAGAATTATTGATCCTGAATTAAAACTTGATAATATTGCGGATCTAAGAAAGAAAGAGATAAAAATGTTGCTAAATAATAATTCATGAGAAACATAGATACAATATTAAAGGTTATTAGAAAATATGGAGGTTTTTCTTTCTTTATTTTTTCTATCTCTTTTGTTCTCGGAATTTTAATTACTGTAATTTATCCCTCTCAAGCTGAAGATATATTTAGTGAAGTGTTAAAGGGGTTTGCTCCCTTTCTTGAGCTTGGTCCGCTTGAAATGATTATTTTTATCTTCTTGAATAATACTATAAAAGTTTTTTTAGCGATGTTGCTTGGAGTTTTTATTGCCCTGCCTACTTTATTCTTTCTTTTTATTAATGGAATGACGCTCGGTGTTATCTCTTCCCTTTTTTATTCAGAAATAGGCTTTTTAACGATTCTTTTCATGCTTCTTCCTCACGGTATTTTTGAGTTACCGGCACTTTTTATTGGTAGCGGTTTTGGAATTTGGCTTGGCACTCTTTTTTGGCAAAAGATTAGAAAGAAAAGATTCAGAGACTTCCTGTATGGAGAAGACTTTAAAGAACCTTTAAAAATTTGCATGGATGTCTTCTTTTTAATTATAGTCCCTCTTCTTGGAATTGCGGCTATAATAGAAACGGCGCTGATCTTTTTATGAAAATCATAATTTCCAAAAAGAAAGACGGAGCAATGAATCTTTCTGAAAACAGAAATGTTTTTTTTCAAAAAAATAACCTTGACTTAAGCTCGGCAATCTTTGCGGATCTTTCGCACGGAAAAGAGGTAAAGATAGTAAATAAGGAAGACAGGGGCAATGTAATGGAAGATACGGACGGACTTATTACATCTTCAAGAGAAATTATTCTCGGAGTTACCGTGGCGGATTGTCTTCCTTTGTTTTTGTTTTCAAGAAAGATAATCGGAGTATTGCATGCCGGCTGGAAAGGAATCGAGAGAGGAATCATAGAGGAAGCCTTTAAGAAAGTTGAGGAGATAGGGGAGAGCAAAGAAAATTTACGATTTTACGTTGGTCCGGGGATAGACTCTTGCCACTACGAGGTTAAAAAAGATGTTTTAAAAAAGTTTGAAGATTTTAACTCTTTTTTTCAAGAAAAGAACGGAAAATTTTTTCTTCCCCTTAAAGAAATTGCAAGAGAAAAGATAAGAAAAAATGGAGTAAAAAACATAAAGATTTCTCCGATTTGCACATACTGCGATAAGGATTATTTTTCTTTTCGCAGAGATAAAAAGGTTAATAAAATGCTTGCGTTAATTACAAAGTAAATTTTAATAATATATGACTAAAATCACAAAAGCTGTTATTGCGGCCGCCGGTTACGGCACCAGATTCTTGCCTGCAACCAAGAATCAACCAAAAGAAATGCTTCCCATTATCGATAAGCCTATCGTTCATTATTTGGTAGAAGAAGCCATAAAATCGGGAATTAAGGATATTATTTTGGTTACGAGAACCGGACAAACCGCCCTGGAAGATTATTTTGATTCTCATATAGAGTTAGAGCAAAAGTTGGAAAAAAGTGGAAAGATAGAACGGTTAAAAGAAATTAAAAAAATTCCAAAATTAGCGAATTTTATTTATACAAGACAAAGATCCGACATTCCCCCCGGAAATGCCGCTCCGTTGTTTTCCGTTATGCCAATTATTAACTCCGATGAGCCGTTTGTTTATATGTTTGGGGACGATATGACACTTTCTCAAAATCCGGTTACAAAACAAATTATGGATATTTATGAAAAAGAAGAACCGGCGGCTGTGTTTGGGGTACAAGAGGTTAAAGAAGAAGAGGTTCATAAATACGGAACCGTTCGTTATAAGAAAAACGCAAAGAACAGATATGAAATAGAAGGGTTTAGTGAAAAGGCTTCTGCCAAAGAAGCTCCTTCAAGAATGGCTCTTTTTGGCAGGTTTGTTTTTTCTCCCAAAGTATTAAAAGAAGTGACAACCACTTTACCGGGGAAAGACGGTGAGCTTGGAGTTGCTGATATTTTTAATGCGCTTTGCGGTAAAGGAGAAAGAGTCATAGCGCAACCGATAGAAGGAGAGTGGCACACTACCGGAGACCCACTTAGCTATTTAAAAACTTCTTTTAAATTTGCGCTCGAAAGAGAAGAGATGAGCAAGGAATTAAAAGATTATTTAAAAAAGCACCTAAGAGAAAGTTGACCCTATAAAGCCGATATTACCTTGGAGAAAATCTTTTGAAGATACGGGGTTTTTATTTTCTATTTGCAGCTTTTTTATCAAAAGAAAATCCTTTTTTGTTTGCACGGCAAGAGTGTGATTTGTCCCGAGATAAATTTTTCCCGGATTTCCAAACGGACCGCTTTCCGTTTGCTCTTGTACATCTGCCTCTAATATCTTAAATCTTTTTCCGTTGGCGCTAGTATATGTTCCGGGCCAAGGATTAAAGGCCCTTATTTTTCTTTCAATTATCTTTGCCGATTCATTCCAATTTATCGCTCCGTCTTTCTTGGTAATTTTTTGCGTGTATGTCGCTTCTTCTTCATTTTGAGGGATAGCATTAACTCCGTTGAAAGGTAGTTTTTCTATAAAAAAACTTCCACCTTCTCTTCCCAGTATTTCTTCGGCTTCTTTGTAATTTATTTTTGAATGAAAAGGGACTTTTTTCTGGTCAATAATGGGTCCGTGATCAATTTTTTCATCTATAAAAAATAGTGTTATTCCGCTGCTTTGGTTTCCATTAATAATGCTCGTTTGAATTGGTGTTGGCCCGCGATATTTGGGAAGAAGAGAGGGGTGGATGTTGATGAGTTTACTGTTAAGCTTTAATGTTTTTGGAGAGATAATTAACCCGAAACCGGCAACTACAACTATATCTGGATTTTCTTTTTCAATTATAAAATGAAAGTCTGAGGTGTTATCAGCCTCCTTTACGGGGATATTATTTTTTCTTGCAAGTTCTTTTAGGGGAAGAGGTTTTTCTTTTTGACCTCTTCCTATTTTTTTATCGGAAGAAGTGATTATTGCAGATAAATTTACTTCTCTTTCAAGTAGTAAGCGACAAGCCGCTAGTCCGAAATTTGAATTACTTGCGAATATTATTTTCATATTTAATAATCTTCAATTTTCCACTCGATTTCTTCCTCTTTTCCGGCGAATTCAAGCCAATCCCCGGATTTATTTATGACGTACCATTTTTGTTTTGCGCTTGACCAAACCATAGGATCTCCGCGGAAATAAGGTCTATTTTTCTTTTCTTTGGGTTTCAGCTTGTTAATCTCCGGCCATTTTTTAAAAACGGTTTCAATTGCATAATCAAGATTCCTTGAATTTGCCCATTCTGCCACTTTGTCTATTGCTTTCTTCGCTTTTTCCACGGAACCGGCAAGCTCTAAAAGATCTTTTGAAGGCTTTGTATAGCGAGAATAGATTATTTTTTTCTTTCTTGCATCTTCTTTAATTTCTTCTAAAGAGTATCCTTTTGTTTTAAAATAATGGTTTATTATTTTTTGAATATCACTTTCTTCTTCAAAGGATATTTTTTTGTTTCCCGAGTACTCTAATAAAGATATTATAGTTTTTAGATGATCTTTGTTTGTTTTTCCTTTTAGGGATTTTTCATATCTCTTGATATGTTTTTGCTCTATCTTGTTTGCCGGGAAATTTTCAAGTTTTTCCGCATAGATCCAATTTTTAAAAGAAGAAAGGTGGCCTTCCTTTCTTTTAATAGTAGAGTCGGCGTATCCTTTTTTCTTTAACTCTTTTAAGAAAGATGAAAAGTTGTTAATTAGTGATTCCATACTTTTACAAGAGAGACTTAATTCTTTCCGCTTCTTCTTCTACCAATTTGCCGTTGTATTCGGCTCCGTGATCGGGAGCTCCTTTATATTGTGGAGCTTTTTGATCCAAATGAAGGTTTAATTCTTTTTTTTCTTCAATATAATAAATATGAAAACGAGGATACCTTGATCCGCGCAAAGTACGTGAAAAAGATGTTCCTCGATTTGTCCTTTCCGGATGATATCCCGCTCTTCTCATTGCGTTTAGAATACTGCCCTGTAAATCGTTAATTTTAATCTTCATTTTTTAATTATAACATATTGGATGTGTTTATAAAACGATTCTTGAAGATAAAAATATTTTTGTCATAATATAAACATATGAGAGTTTTTATTGCTTTAAATATTCCTCCGGAAATAAAGAAAAAGCTTTTAAAGTGCCAAGAAGAAATAAAAGGTTTGTTTGACTATGATCCGGTAAAATGGGTAAAAGGGGATTGCATACACATCACTTTGGCATTTTTAGGTACACTGCGAGAAAGGGATGTTGAATCTCTTAAAGAAGATTTAAGAAAAATAAGAAAGGAGCCTTTTGAGGTTTTCTTGAATAAAATAACTTATGTTCCTCCGGAAAGAAGAAAGGCAAAGATGATATGGGTGAAAGGGGAGAGCAAAGAGCTGGAGACATTACAAAAAGAGATAGAAAAAGTTTTGATTGCATCAAACTACTTGAACTATCTTCCCGACGAGAGAGGCTTCACTCCTCATATTACTTTAGGCAGAGTTAGGAAGTGGGATTTGCAAAGACTTTCAACTTCTCAAATACCAATCCTTGAAGAAGAAATAAATTTAAGTTTCAAAGCGGAGTCTTTTGAGCTTATGGAGAGTAAGTTAAAAAAAGGGGGGCCGGAGTATAAAATAGTTTCTAGTTTTAGTTTAAAATGAAAAAGAGTATTCACTTTGTAGGGATTGGAGGAATAGGCGTTTCTTCCATTGCAAGGCACTTTCTTGCCGAAGGGTACAAGGTTACCGGTTCTGATTTAAACCCTTGTCCGGAATTGAAAGAGATAGGAATAACGGTTTTTGAAGGGCATGCTCGAGAAAATGTAGATCCTAATATTGAACTTTTGGTTTACAGTAATGCTGTTTTGAAGAGTAATCCCGAGCTCAAAAGAGCAAGAGAGCTTGGCATTAATATAAAAAGCTCTCCCGAGGTGTTGGGAGAACTTACAAGAGAATATTATACGATAGCGGTTTCCGGGACTCACGGCAAAAGCACTACTACTTCTATGATTGCACTTCTTATGATCGCCGCCGATCTTGACCCAACGGTAATTATCGGTACTAAGCTAAAAGAATTTGGAGGAACAAATTACCGCGAAGGAAAATCGAAATATTTACTCATTGAAGCCGATGAATGGAAGGCTTCTTTCTTGAATTATAATCCCGATATAGCGGTAATTACCAATATTGAGGAGGATCATCTTGATTTTTATCCGAGCCTGGAGAGTATAATTGAGATATTTTCCAAATACATTAAAGAAAATTTAAAAGAAGGGGTTCTTATTTTAAACGAAGACGATGAAAACAGCTTAACACTTTTAGAGCAAGACATTGATGCTCGGGTTATAAAATACGGGCTTAAAAAAGATAAAGCAGAGAAGATAAAGCTTTCCGTACCGGGGAAACACAATGTCTATAACGCTCTTGCAGCTTTTCATGTAGGGCGCGTTTTGGGAATTGAAGAAACGTTAATCTATGATTCTCTCAAGAAGTTTAAGGGTTCTTGGAGGAGATTTGAAGAGCAGGAAATAAAGATGAAGAATGGCCGCCTTGTAAAGTTAATAAATGATTATGCGCATCACCCTACAGAAGTAAAAGCCACTTTAGAAGCGGCAAGAGAGAAGTATCCTGAGAAAAAAATTACCGCTCTTTTCCAGCCACATCAATACGAGAGAACTTATCGTCTTTTTCCTTCTTTTATTTCAAAGCTTTCCAATACTCCGGCGGATCGGCTCCTTATCTCTGATATTTATACTGTTGCCGGAAGAGAGTCGGAAGAAATAAAAGAGAAAGTAAGTGCAGAGATGCTTGCCGATAACATAAAAGATGCAACTTATGTCGGAAATTTGGAAGAAGCGGGTGACTATTTGCTTGAAGTGTTGCAAGAAAATGAAATTCTTATTATAATGGGAGCAGGAGATGTTAGTCGTTTAATTGACTATATCTCTTAAATCAAGACAAGGTCGATTTAAATCAATTTATAATATTATTATGGGAATTTGGTTAATTTTGGGACTTATTTTAGTAGTAGTTTTGGTGGTATGGTATATGATGAGTAGACAAGAGTTGTCCGAAGAAGAAGCGGTAACAACGGAAGAAGAAACAAAAGAAGAACCGTTAATGGAAGAGAGCGTAGAAGAGCCCAGAGAAGAAGAGGGAGAGGAAGAAGAAGGTCATGATACGGAAAAGTGGGAAGGATAAACAATGAAAGAAAACCGTCGTCCTGTTTTTTACGGCGGTTTTTGTTTACATTTTTAAAAATTATGATAATATCATGAACCATGATTATAAGAATAAAAAATATTTATGGATGTTAAAATCAATAAAAAGTCAGAAACCAAAAGAGAGCTAGAGGTCGTTATTTCCGTAGCGGAGATGGAGGATTATTTAAATAAGGCTGCAAAAGAGCTTTCCGATCAGATGGATATAAAAGGATTTCGCCCGGGGAACGCTCCGCGAGAGATAGTGGAGAACTCCGTGGGAAAGGAGAAGCTCTGGGAAGAAGCGGCGAAAGGAGCCATTCAAGAAACCTATCCAAAAATTGTTGAAGAAAAGGATCTTTTTACAATTTCACAGCCCAAGGTAGAGCTAATGAAGTGTGTTCCCGGCAATGATGTTGTTTATAAGGCAGAGGTTTATATTATGCCGGAGATAAAGCTTCCCGATTATAAGAAAATCGCTAAAGACGTCACGGAAAAAGAGAGTAAAGACATAGAAGTCACGGAAAAAGAACTTGAAGATACGCTGGGAAGAATTAGAGAATCAAGAGCAAAAATAAGAAGAGTGGAAAGGGAAGCGCAAGAAGGAGACACGGTTACTATTAATTTTGTTGGGTCTTTTGAGGACGATAGCGACAAAAAGATTGAAGAGAAAGATTTTAAACTGAATTTAGGAAAAGGAGAGCTTGGCGCTCTGAAGGGTTTTGAGGAAGAGATTTATGGCATGAAGGAAGGTGAAAAAAAGAACTTTTCCTTAGAAATGCCGCCAATGCAAGAAGAGAAAGATGCCGCAGGAAAAAAAGTAAATATTGAAGTGGAGATGTTGTCTGTTATGGAGCGCGAGCTACCGGAGATTAATGATGAATTTGCAAGCTCTTTGCCGAACATAGAAAATGTTAAAGAATTAAAGGAAAAGGTAAAAGAAGGAATAAAGGCAGAGAAAAAAAATAAAGAGAAGGAAAGAAAAAAGATGATGATCATGGAAAACATTAAGAAAGAAACTGATTTTGAAGTTCCGGAAGTTCTGATAGAAAAAGAACTTGATAATATTATAAATAATCTCAAACACCAAGTTGCAAATAGCGGTGCTTCTTTTGAAGATTACTTAAAGCAAATCGGGAAAACAGAGGAAGATTTAAGGAAAGAATCCAGAAGGAAGGCTGAAGAAAACGTTTCTTATGCTTTGATATTGCATGCCATAAGTAATGAAGAAAATATTGAAGTGTCAAATGAAGAGATAGAAAAAGAGATTGAAAAACACTTTCAAGCGACGGGAAGAAAAAAGGAAGAAGAAAAGGAAGAGAATATGGAAAAAATGCGTGCTTACGTTTATGACGTTATAAAAAACCAGAAAGTGTTTCAGATTTTATCGGTTGAAAGTTAAAAGAACAAAGAAAAAACATGAAAAAGAGCGCTTTGCGCTCTTTTTTAATTTATTGTATAATCAAAAAATTGCATATTGAAAGAATTTGGGTTAAAATAAGAAAAAATTATGAAAAACAAAATTTTAATCATTGAAGACGAAAAAATGGTTGCAGACTTGTATAAAAGCAAACTAATGGAAGAGGGTTTTGATGTTTATTATACTGTTAGTGCGGAGGAGGGGATAAGATTATCTAAAAAAATAAGGCCGGATTTGATTATTTTTGATATTTTGCTTGCTCATGAAGAAGGAGCCGATTTTTTAGAAGAGTTAAAGAAAGAAAAAGAAACATCTTCAATACCGGTTATAGTCCTTTCTAGCTCTGATGCTGCGGAAATAAAAGAACAAGCAACAAGCCTTGGAGCGAAAGAGTGCCTGGTTAAAACAAACCTTTCTCCGGAGGAAATTTTAGAAAAGATAAATGGTTATCTAAAAAAATAAAGCTTTGAACATGAAAAGAACACTGATCAAAGATACAAGCCTTTGTGCCGGAAAGGAGGTTAAGATTTTTGGTTTTATAAACACCATAAGAACACACGGCAGCCTCCTTTTTTTTGATGTTCGAGATCACTCGGGAATAGTGCAAGTAGTTGTTACCTCTGATAATAATAATTACGAGACCGCTCAAAAAATTAAACCCGAATGGATTGTGGAAATTGTCGGAGAAGTAAAAGAGCGTCCCGATAAAATGAAAAATCCTGAAATTGAAACAGGAGGAGTAGAGATAGAAATCAAAAATATTGTTGTATTGTCCGAGGCAGAAACTGTTCCATTTTCTGTAAGTAGCGATGGAAGAGAGTTAAGTGAAGAGATGAGGATGAAGTATAGATATCTCGATCTTCGACGAAAAAGAATGCAAGAAAATTTAAGGATGCGCCACGAAGTAATACATTATTTAAGAAATTATTTATATAAGAAAGGATTCATTGAGATTGAGACTCCCGTCTTGACAAAATCGACGCCTGAAGGGGCAAGAGATTATTTAGTTCCTTCGAGAATTTATCCCGGAAGTTTTTATGCTCTTCCGCAGAGCCCGCAACAATATAAGCAACTTTTGATGGTAGGTGGAATAGAAAAATATTTCCAGTTTGCCAAATGTTTTCGTGACGAAGACTTAAGGGGAGACAGACAACCAGAATTTACTCAGCTTGACATGGAGCTCTCTTTTATAGAGGAAAGTGAGATATTAGAGCTCGTAGAAGAGATGGTGATTGAAATGGTAACAAGCCTTTTCCCTGATAAAAAAATTAAAGAAACTCCTTTTCCAAGGATCACTTATCATGAAGTAATGGAAAAATGGGGCACTGATTCTCCCGACCTTAGAGAGAACAAAAAAGATGACAATGAGCTCGCTTTTGCTTTTATTACGGGCTTTCCTATGTTTGAAAAAAACGAAGAAAATAAATGGAGCTCTGTCCATCATCCATTTACCAGGCCGTTAGAGGATGATCCGGTCGAAATTAAGAAAAATCCTGAGCAAATTAAAGCACTTCAATACGATTTAGTATTGAATGGAAATGAGATAGCGGGAGGAAGCCTGAGGTCTCATAGGTTTGATGTTTTACAAGCGGTATTTGAGGTACTGGGACATTCAAAAAAGGACATTGATGAAAAGTTCGGCCATCTTTTTAGTGCCTTCAGTTACGGTGTCCCTCCTCATGGCGGAATTGCATTCGGCTTTGAACGTCTTTTAATGGTGTTAAGAGGAGAAAAGAATATAAGGGAAGTAATGGCATTTCCTAAAACCGGCGACGGAAGAGAGCTTATGATGGGATCACCATCTTCAAACGTAAGCAAAAAACAGTTAGAAGAATTGAAAATAGAGATCAAAGATGGAAAAAAGAAAAAAAATATTAATTAGTGTTCTGGCGGGAACAATTGCTTTAGCTCTTTTTATCGTTTTCTTTGCAGGAAACGAAGAAAATGAGACTGAAAAAGTGAAAAAAGAGTCGGTAATAAAGGAAATAATTTATCCTGAAAGAGTTGATTCCGAAATAGATTTAAACGTTAATGCCGCTGCCGCTTTTTCTCTTTATTTTGACGAAGAAAACGAAAAAGTTCTTTATGAAAAAAACCCGGATATGATATTGCCTATCGCAAGTATTACCAAAGTTATGACCGCAATTATTGTTTTAGAGAATTATAATTTGGAAGAACCGATAGGAATAAGAGAAGAAGATATTTTTTTTCAATCGGAGTTTCGTGATTTTCGAGCCTGGGAACAAACAAAAATAAAAGAAATGTTATATCCTTTACTTATTGAGTCTAACAATAGTGCCGCATTTTCTTTTGCCGCGATA
The DNA here is from genome assembly GCA_003551425.1 of Candidatus Nealsoniibacteriota bacterium. Classification (GTDB taxonomy): domain Bacteria; phylum Patescibacteriota; class Minisyncoccia; order Minisyncoccales; family PWPS01; genus PWNV01. Next base: position 14,261 of record PUMP01000049.1, read on the forward strand.
AGCAATCGTTTTCTTGAAAATGGAAGTGATCCGGTGGAAAATTTTGTAAAAGAGATGAATGAAAAGGGAGAGGGGATAGGCCTTGAAAAAACCGAATTCATTAATCCGAGCGGTTTAGATAAAGACGGTAAAGCCAACTATTCTACCGCACGGGATGTTGCCAGTTTAGCAAAATACGCACTTCTTGAGACGGATATCTTTGATATTTTATCAAAAAGAGATTATCAACTTCATTCTCCAAGCGGATCTATTTATTATAGCTTTATCAATACTAATGATTTTCTTTTCACGCGAAAGAATGGGTGGGAGGAGAGAGTTGTGGGGGGTAAAACGGGCTGGACCTATAGAGCGCTTGGATGCCTTTTTCTTGTAGTAGAAAGCCCGGAGAGAGATGGTTATCTGGTAAATGTGATATTGGGAGCAGATGATCGTTTTTTAGAGATGGAAAAATTAATTAATTTTGCGCATGAAGCCTATCAATTTTAAAAAGATATGTACGGACCGGAAATAACAATAAGTGTAATGAAGATAGCGATTATCGGCGTTTTTTCTTTTCTAATTGCTTTTCTTGTTACGCCAACCCTTGCTTATTTTTTATATAAATATAAGTTATGGAAAAAAAGAGTAAAAGACAAAGCGATTGATGGTAGTGACATATCTTACTTTAAAAAATTTCACTCTGATAGAGAAGTAAAAATTCCTCGTCTCGGAGGTTTGCTTATCTGGACTACGGTGTTTTTTCTTTCTTTCTTCTTCTATCTACTTTCTTTGTTTTCTGATGCGTTTTGGGTTGAAGAGCTTAATTTTTTAAGCAGAGAGCAAACCTGGCTGCCTCTTTTTACGTTGGTTGCCGCTTCTTTAGTAGGGCTGGTTGATGATCTATTGCAGGTTTTAGATATTTCAAAAATATCTTTTTTCAGAAAATGGGAAAGATTTGCATATATAGCGGGGGGATTAAGTTTGCGCTATAGGCTTGCCATGGTTTTAATAATTGGTGCGGTAGGAGCATGGTGGTTTTTCTTCAAATTGGATCAAAGCGCAATATTTATACCCGGACTAGGAGACTTGGATCTTGGTCTTTTTTATATTCCCTTTTTTATTATTGTAATGATTGCTGTTTATAGCGGAGGAATCATTGACGGAATCGACGGGCTTTCGGGAGGAGCTTTTGCCGCTATTTTTACAGCTTATGCAACGATCGCTATTTTCCAAGGACAGATTGATCTTGCCGCCTTTTGCCTGGCTATTGTAGGAAGTGTTCTTGCTTTTCTTTGGTTTAATATTCCTCCTGCAAGATTTTATATGTCTGAAACCGGAGTTTTGGGATTAACTACAACTTTGACGGTAGTTGCTTTTTTAACTAACGCGGTAGCGGTCCTTCCTATAATAGGGTTTCTTCTTGTCCTTGCTTCCGGCTCGGTAATACTTCAGCTTTTATCAAAAAAGATTAGAGGCAAAAAGCTTCTTTTGGCGGCTCCTCTTCATCATCACTTTGAAGCGAAGGGATGGCCTCAATATAAAGTAACAATGCGTTTTTGGATTATTGGAGTAGTTGTTGCCATTATTGGCGTAATTGTTCATCTCTTGAGTTAAAAATTATTCAATGGCTTTGCTTTCTGAATTAAAAAATAAAAAAATATTGGTTTTAGGAATAGGAAAAGAAGGAATAGACAACCTTGTTTTCTTAAAAGAAAAGATGCCTTATAAATCGCTTGGGGTAGGGGATATTCTCCCTTTTGAAAAGATTCCCGCAGAAAGCAGAAAAGAGATTGATAAAAATATAAACATTCACTTTGGTAAAAAATATCTTGATTCACTTTCCGATTACGATGTGATTATAAAATCTCCGGGAATTCCACTTCCTAAAAATAAGATAAAAGAAGATCAAGTCGTGACTTCTCAAAGTGATATTTTCCTTTCTAACTGTAAAGGAACAGTGATAGGGGTAACGGGAACAAAGGGCAAAAGCACGATATCTTCTATTATTTATGAAACATTGAAAAGCTCCGGATTCTCGGTAAATTTAATCGGGAATATTGGGAATCCCGTTTTACGTTATCTTGGAAAGGAAGATAAAAACGATATTTTTGTCTACGAGTTGTCCAGCTTTCAGCTTGCTACAGTAAAAAAGAGTCCGCATATTGCTATTTTTCTTAATTTGTATATCGATCATCTGGATAAGCATGAAAATTTTGAAGAATATGTGTCTTCAAAAGAAAAAATTACTCTTTTCCAAAGCAAAGAGGATTATTTTATTTACAATAAAGAGGATCAAAGAATAAGAAAAATTGCCGAAAAAACCTTATCAAAAAAAATACCGTTTTCACCGACAAGGAAAAGAAAGAGCATTGCTACACCGCTTGATCCGGCCTTTAAGGTAGCAGAGATATTTGGCATAGATGAAAGCATTCTTTTAAAAACAATCGATAATTTTACTAATTTGCCACACCGATTGGAGTTTGTGGGAAAGCATAGGGGTATATTGTTTTATAACGATTCAGCTGCAACAATACCTGAGGCCACTATTTATGCGATAGAAAATATAAATAATGTAGAAACTTTGATTTTGGGAGGAACAAACAAGGGAGCGGATTACAGCAATCTTTTTGAAAAGATAAAAAATAACAATGACATTAAAAGCATAATTTTGTTTAAGAGAAGCGGGGAAGAAGTAGAGAGTGGATTAAGGAAAATGGGAAAAAATGTTTTTTACGCTTCCTCTATGGAAGAGGCCGTAAAACTGTCCTTTTCTTATACCAGAACTGGAAAGGCTTGTCTTCTTTCTCCTGCGTTTTCCAGCTTTAATATGTTTACAAATTATAAAGAAAGAGGGGACTTGTTTAAACAAAATATAAAAAGATGGCAATAAAAAAACAAGCACCGGATAAAATCTTATTTTTTATTATTTTAGCTATCATTATTTTAGGGCTTTTTGTGTTTGCCAGCGCTTCTTCCGTGCTTTCGAAAAGCTATACGGGCAGTTCTTATTATTTTTTTCTTCAACAACTTCTTGGGGGTTTTTTGCCGGGAATAATAATTGCTTTTTTTCTTTTTAAATTTCCTTTGCAAAAATTAAGAAAATGGGCTCCCATGCTTTTGATAATAAATCTTTTTCTTTTGGCTTTGATCTTTGTCCCTTTTTTAGGTGAAACCAGTGGTGGTGCAACCAGATGGTTGAGTCTTAGAAGTTTTGGCGTGGATTTTTCTTTCCAACCGGCAGAATTATTGAAATTAACTTTTATTCTTTATTTGGCAAGCTGGCTTACAACAAGGACCGGTAAAAAAAGCAAAAAGAACACTCTTCTAAGCGGCACCTTTTTACCTTTTATTGTTGTTTCCGGTGTTATAAGTGTGATTCTTTATCTTCAGCCGGATATAAGTACTTTGGTCGTGATTCTTTTTACCGCTTTGACAATGTATTTTTTGGCGAGAACTCCTCTTTGGCACACCATAGCTTTCATTATGGGAGGACTAGCGACAATATGGGCCGTCATTAAACTTGCTCCTTACAGAATGGCAAGAATTGAAGGAATGCTTAATCCCGACATGGATCCGCTGGGAACCACTTATCAAGCGAAGCAAATGCTCATTACTATAGGGTCGGGAGGAATTACCGGTCTTGGCCTTGGAATGAGTCGGCAAAAATACGGGTTTCTTCCTCAATCCATGGATGACTCCATATTTGCCATAATGGCCGAAGAAATGGGCTTAATCGGGGGCGTAATATTAATTTTGCTGTTTTTAGCTTTTCTCTGGCGCGGATTTTTGATAGCCCAAAACAATAAAGATCAGTTTATAAGGCTTGCTGTTATCGGCATAAGCACCTGGATATTTATTCAAGCATTTGTTAATATAGGGGCAATGATAGGTGTGATTCCTCTTACAGGCATACCTCTTCCTTTTATAAGTTACGGAAAATCACACATTATTGCAGAGATGGCCGCAATAGGCATTCTGTTTAATGCATCAAAACAATATGAAAAAAAATAGTTACAAAATAATATTTTCTGGCGGAGGAACCGGCGGGCACACGTTTCCTCTTATTGCAATAATTCGAGAGTTAAAAGAAATTTTTCCGGAAAACTTGGATATTTATTACATCGGACCAAAAGACAATATAACCAAGCCCTATATGGAAGAAGAGGGCGTAAAAGTAAAGCATGTTTTTACGGGAAAAGTAAGGAGATATTGGGATCTTAAGTCTTCTTTGCAAAATATAATTGATGTGCTTTTCAAAATTCCTATTGGAGTTATCCAGTCTATCTTTTATATCTTTTTTATCTCTCCCGACTTAGTGTTTAGTAAAGGGGGGTATGGATCGCTCCCTTGCGTTGTGGCAGGAAGAGTCTTTCAAGTGCCGGTTTTTTTGCATGAATCTGACAGCATCTTGGGAGCGGCTAACAATTTTCTGCAACGCTTTTCGGTGGAAGTATTTACTTCTTTTTCCGACACTAAAAAAGTTGATAACAACAAGATGGTTGTTGTAGGGAATCCGATAAGAAAAGAGATTTTAACAGGTGGCAGAGAAGAGGGAGAAAAGATGTTCAATCTTCAAAAAGAAAAACCCTTACTTCTTATTATGGGTGGGTCACAGGGCAGTGAAAGGATAAATGACATTATCCTTCATGTATTAAATGAAATGCTCGATTATTTTGAAATCATTCATCAGTGTGGCTCTCAGAACCATAAACACGTGTCTGCAGAATCTAACGCGATTATTACGGATAAAGAAATAAAAAAAGGATATCACCTTTATTCTTTACTAAATGAAGAGCAAATAAGACACGCCTACAAATTATCCGATCTTATTATAAGCAGAGCGGGGTCGGGGAGTATTTTTGAAATTGCAGCTGTCGGTAAGCCCAGTATCCTGCTTCCTCTTCCCGAATCCGCGCAAAATCATCAGGCAAGAAACGCTTATTTTTACAGCAGGACGGGGGCTGCAATTGTGCTGGAAGAAGAGAATCTAACACCACACTTCTTTTTAGACAGAGTAAAAGGCTTATTTTCTCCTCCCTTACAATTAAAGGCAATGAAAGACAATACAGGCATATTTGCCAAGCCGAGAGCGGGAAAAGTTGTGGCTTCTTATATTAAAGAATACCTTATTTAAAATAATGAAGAAGAACAATAAAGTTCGAGTAAGATTTGCTCCGTCACCAACCGGTTACTTTCATATAGGGTCTGTAAGAACGGCGCTTTTTAATTATCTTTATGCAAGAAAAGAAAAAGGGATCTTTGTATTGCGTATTGAAGACACCGACACAGAAAGATCAAGGAGCGAGTACGAATCTGATATTATACGAAGTTTAAAATGGCTTGGGCTTCATTGGGATGAGGGAGTGACAGAAGAAGGAGAGGAGGGAGATTTTTCTCCTTATAGGCAAAGTGAAAGAGCCGACATTTATAAAAGATATGTTCATAAACTATTAGAAGAGGGAAAAGCTTATTACTGCTTTTGTGATAAAGAGAAGCTGGAAGAGAGCAGAACAAGACAAAAAGAAAAGGGCCTTCCTCCTCGTTACAACGGGGATTGTTCCGCTCTTTCCAAAGAAGAAAGAGAAAAACTGTTAAAGAAGAAAGATGATTACGTGATAAGAATGCGCATACCGAAAGAAGAAGAAATAGAGTTTGAAGATATGATAAGGGGAAAGATAAAATTTGAAACAAAAGAAATCGGCGGAGATTTTGTAATAGCCCGTAAAGACTTTTCTCCTTTATATAATCTTGCTTGCGTGGTCGACGATCATGAAATGCAAATATCTCATATCATAAGAGGAGAAGACCACTTGTCCAACACCCCCAAGCAGATTCTAATACAAGAAGCGCTGGGCATTGAAGTTCCCAGATACGCACACCTTCCTCTTATTCTAGGCCCCGATAAGAGCAAACTAAGTAAGCGCCATGCCGCTGTCTCTGCTTATGAATATCGGGAGATGGGTTATCTTCCTGAGGCGTTACTTAATTTTATTGTTCTTTTGGGGTGGAATCCGGGAGATGATAGAGAGATTTACTCTCTCCGGGAAATGATTGAAGCTTTTAAGCTTGAACGTTGCCAGAAAAGCGGAGCAATCTTTAATATTGATAAGTTAAACTTTATAAACGGTCAGTATCTAAAAAATAAAACCGACGAAGAGTTTGCTGATCTTTGTATTCCTTATCTTATTAACTCCGGACTTATAGAGGCTCGTTTTAAAGAGGATCAATATCCACCGGCATATGGAGGAATGCAAGCAAAAACAACTTATTTTATTCCCGAGAGGAAAGAGGACATAAGCTCTCAAAGAATTAAAGAGATTGTTGCACTTTACAAGGAAAAGGTTAAAATATTATCCGAAGTAAGCAAAGAGGTTGATTTCTTTTTTAAGAAGGAATTAAATTATGATAAAGACTTGCTTTTCTGGAAAAAGATGACAACGGAAGAAGTGATAGGTTCTCTTGACAGGTCTATAGAAATAATATCTAATTTAAAAAAATGGGAAAAACCGAATATAGAAAAGGGTTTAATGAAAGAAGCGGAGAAAGAAGGGGATAGAGGGAGGGTATTATGGCCTTTCCGTGCCGCTATTACCGGCAAAAAGGCTTCTGCAGGGCCGATTGACGTTGCCGTGGTACTTGGATCCAAAGAGACTTTAAAACGCCTTAAAATGGCTAAAAACAAGCTTTTATGATAAAGACTTTTGTTATAGTAATATTAATTGTTTTTTGCATACACTTTGTAGCGGTATATACTGGATTAATCGAGGAGCCGTCCGGGAGAGTCGGGGGATCGACTTATCACTTTATAAAAAGATATGTTGATATTCCGGTAGAGTGGGTAGAAAATTTTATAGATGAAAGGAAAAGAGCCCTTGAAGAAGAGGTGGAAAGAGAAAAGCGAGAGATAGAAGAAGGAGTCAGAGAGACCGGTAGAGGCTTATGGAACAGGATAGGCACATTTATATTCGGGGAGTGATAAATGATACTTCGCATAAGATAACTTTACCGAAGTTTGAGATGAAAAAAAGCAATCAAACAATAATCCAACACATGTCTCGTTTTTTTGAATACCTGGATATCGAGAAAGGTGTTTCTAATAAAACTCAAGAAACTTACTCACGTTTTTTGCAGAGCTTTGTCCGTTGGCTTGAAGAAAATAATTTAAAAGAATTAAAACCGCATCAATTAACTGAAGATCATATTTGGAAGTATCGTGTCTCTCTTTCTCGTCGAGTTAACTCAAAGACCAAAGAACCAATCAAAAAGTCAACTCGTAACTATTATCTTATTGCCCTACGCGCACTACTAAGCTATTTTGCCGATCGTGATATCTTTTCTTTGCCCGCAGAGAAAGTAAAATTAACCAAGGAAGGAAAAGAGCGTAATGTAAAGTTTTTAGAGCTCGATCAGATTATAAAGCTTTTTAGTTCCATTGATACATCAACGCGCGTAGGATTGCGTGATCGCGCTATAATGGAAACCCTTTTCTCTACCGGTCTTCGTGTCGCTGAGCTTGTTTCCTTGGATCGTGAGCAGATTAAAATAAAGAAAGATACCGATATTCTGGAGGTGGTTATTGTCGGTAAAGGAGATTATCCGCGTACGGTTTATTTTTCCAAGCGAGCCGTAAACGCTTTACGTAATTACCTTAATACAAGAAAAGATAAAGAAAAGCCTCTCTTTATCCGTTATAAAGGCCCTAAAACATCCTCTAAGAGGCTTACGCCCCGCTCTGTGGAAGGTATCGTAAAAAAGTATGCAAAAAAAGCCGGTATACCGATAACAACAACTCCGCATACATTGCGCCATACTTATGCTACGGATCTTTTAGCTCAAGGCGTTGATTTAAGAGTAATTCAGGAATTTTTGGGTCATCGAAATATCGCCACTACTCAGGTTTATACCCATATTACCAGCCAAAAATTACGTGATATTCATCGTGAATTTCATAGCGGGAAAAATATGAAAGAAGAATAACTTCTCTCCCCTCCTTTAGTAGAGTCACTTTTCTTTCTTGACAAATATTATATTAATTGTCTAACAAAAATATTCTCTTCCAGCGAAGACTCTTCGTATTTCGGGATTTCGTATTGAAGCGATTCTTTTTCTTCCATTTTAGCCGTTATATAGCCAAGCGAAAAGGAAAACATACAAGCCAAAATTACTGCTATAAGAAGCAATATGTCTGCCTTATTAATTTTGACAAATTTTCTTAATTTTGGTAATATATCTTGCATAATAAATATTATTTTTAAAAAATATGGCAAAAACAAAATCAGCGGGTACAGTAAAAACTGGCAGAGATTCCAAGCCTAAGTATTTAGGGGTTAAGCTTTTTGGAGGACAGAAAGTAAAGATGAGTGATATTATCATACGCCAGAAAGGAACTAAATATATCCCCGGAAAAAACGTTAAAGTGGGCAGAGACAACACTATTTATGCCGCAAAAGACGGGGTTGTTAAGTTTTCTACAAAGCGGAAAACCTGTTTTAACGGGAAACAAAAAAGGGTTAGCGTGGTTAGCGTTGTATAGACTTTTTAATAAACTCCGAAAATAAAGGATGAGGAGAAAGAGGTCTTGATTTATATTCCGGATGAAACTGCACTCCTACAAAGAAGGGGTGTTTTTTAATTTCTACAATTTCTATAAGATTATGGTCCGGGTTTACTCCCGATATAATCAAGCCCTTCTTTTCCAGGTCTTCTCGGTATTCGTTATTTACTTCAAATCGATGGCGGTGACGTTCATCTATCTCTTTTCTTTTGTAAGCCTTAAAGCTTGTTGTTTTCGGCTTAATATTGCACTTATATGACCCAAGCCTCATGGTTCCTCCATAGCTTTTTCTTTTCAGTATGCTTTTTTGGTCAGGCATAACGTCTATTATTGGATGAGTGCAATTTTTTTCGAATTCAGACGAAGAAGCATCTTTTATTTTACAAACATTTCTTGCAAACTCGATTACGGCAAGCTGCATCCCAAGACAAAGTCCCAAGAAAGGAATATTGTTTTTTCGGCAGTATTTTATTACATTAATCTTTCCCTCAACGCCTCTTGTGCCAAATCCTCCGGGAATAATTATCCCGTCGTATTGTTTAAGCTCTTTAACGGCTTTCTCATCTTTTTCATATTTTTCGGCGGAAAGCCAAACGATCTCTTCTTTATGGTTCAAATTCCAAGAAGCGTGTTTTATCGCCTCTATAACAGAAAGATAGGAATCGGTGAGAACGAAGTCCCCTGTTTCGAAATATTTTCCAACAATAGCGATTCTGACCTTCTTTTTCAAATTCTTCATTTGAGTAATGAAGTTTTTCCACTCAGAAAGATCTTTCTTTTTTTTCTTTAATTCAAGTTTTTTCAATATCTTCTCCCCTGTCTTTTCTTTATCTAAAAGTAACGGTATCTCATAAATGGATTCTAAGTCCGGTGCTGAGATCACATCATCGGGCTCAATATTGCAAAATGTTGATATTTTTTCTTTTCTTGTTTCATCAATGGGATGCGATGATCTTCCAACAATTATATCCGGTTGTATTCCTGCTTCATTTAAAATTCGATTTGCGTTTTGTGTTGGTTTTGTCTTCATCTCTCCGATGGTGCTTGGTATTGGTAAGTAACTGACCAAAACAAAAAGCACATCTTTTGGATTCTTAAGATGCATCATTCTTGCAGCTTCCAAGAAAAGAAGATTCTGGTACTCTCCTACCGTTCCGCCTATTTCTATTAAAACAAAATCGGCATCCGCTTCTTTACCCGCTTTCTTAATTCGTGCAATAGTTTCGTTTGGAATGTGAGGAACAACCTCCACGCACTTTCCTTTATACTCCAGGTTTCGCTCTTTATTGATCACGCTTTGATATACTTTTCCCGTGGTAAGATAATTATTTTTATTTAAACTTTTTTCGGAAAATCTTTCGTAATTTCCTATATCTTGGTCACACTCTCCCCCATCATCGGTAACAAATATCTCTCCATGCTCTACCGGGTTCATGGTTCCGGCATCGACGTTTACGTAAGGATCAATTTTCATCGCTGTTGCCTTATATCCTTTTGATTGGAGAATGAGCAAGATAGATGCCGTGGTAACGCCCTTGCCGATACCCGACATTACTCCCCCCGTAACAAAGATATATTTTTGTTTCATTTTTCTTCAACGATAATTAATTTAATCTTTGCACTTACGTTTTTGGCAAAATCAAGTTTAATTACAAATTCTCCCAGCTCTTTAATCGGCTCTTCAAGATTAATATTTTCTTTTTCAATATTAAGGCCTTCATCTTTCATTTTTTCAGCTATTTTTATTGCGGTAATCGATTCAAATAATTGGCCCTTCTCCCCTATCTTCATTTTAATTTTAATCTCTTTTCCGTCTATTTTCTTTGCCATTTTTTCGACCTCCTTTAACTCTTCTTCTTTTTTCCTCGCCTCCTCTTCTTTCTTTCTGTTTGCCATTGCAACATCTTTTTCTGTTGCCACTTTAGCCAGTTTTTGTTTTAATAGAAAATTTCTTCCGTAACCGTCAGAAACTTCTTTTATCTCGTATTTCTTTCCTAGATTTTTTATGTCTTTTAGAAGTATTATGCGCATATTATAATTCTTTTATTATTGCTATAGCTTTCTTAAGTTGCGGATCTTTTTCTTTCTCAAAATCTTCTTCCGTAATTTCAACTTCAAAATCAGGAACTATGCCTTTCTCTTCGATGGGCGTTCCGTCTGGCGTTAGCCAGTGACTTTTTGTTATTTTAAGAGAGGAGCCGTCTTTAAGGTTATACAGCGATTGAATTGATCCTTTTCCAAAAGAGGTTTGTCCTATTATTTTTACGCCCCTATTGTCTCTTAGTGCGCCTGCAAGTATCTCTGATCCCGAGGCCGATCCTTCGTTTATAAGTATCACTGTCGGATAATTTGAAAAAATTGCAGTTCTTGTCGCCTGTAACTTTTCTTGTTTTCCGTCTTGCTCGTTAATAACGATGGTCTCTCCTTTCTCTAAGAACCAGTCAGAGATGCTCAGTACTATACTTAAAGATCCTCCCGGATTTCCCCTTAAATCAATAATTATTCTTTCTGCGGGGCTCTTTATAATTTCTTGTGCTGCCTGAGAGAATTCTTGAGTCATTCCTGCATGAAAGTGGTAAAGCTGGATATATGCGATATTGTCTTCCTTAATTTCCCAGGAAATGGATGGGATTTGAATAACGTCTCTAATAATTGTTATGTCTTTTTCTTCTTCATTGCGTATAATGCCTAAAACTACCGGCTCTCCCTTTGGGCCTCTAATTTTACTTACCGCTATTCCAAGAGACATTCTTTCCGTACTTTCTCCGTCTATACTTTTGATGATGTCACCTGTTTGGATTCCCGCCCTTTTAGCCGGAGTTCCTTCAATGGGAGAAATTACCTTTATTTTCTCATCTCTTTTGCCTATCTCCATGCCTACTCCTTCAAATTCGCCCGACATTCTCTCCGAGAATGCTTCCGTCTCTTCTTCGTCTAAAAATGATGTATGAGGATCGTTAAGAGCTTCTATCATCCCCGAAATAGCGCCGTGAACAATCTCTTTGTTCTCTATCTCATTAAACATCAAAAAGTTGTCTTTTAGCTTGTAATAAGCGTCCCAAAAAAGAGAAAAGTCAATGTCTTCTTCCGGGTAAACAATGACTCTTTTCTCTTTCCCCAAATAAAAACCGGAGGCGAAAATAAGCACTCCAAGGATGGATATTATGGAAATTTTTAGTATTTTTTTTATCGACATCTTCCTTAATATATCACAAAATAAATGAAGTGCAAATCTTTATTAAAAAAGTAAGCCGGAACTTATAAGTCCGGCTTGTCCTCAAAGAACATGTTAATTTTTTTTCTTAATCCCGGGTTATCTTTTGCTGCCATAACAAGTGGTATATGACTGTAGTATTTTTTCTCATCTCTTAGCACCAAAAGATACCTTAGGGCGCTCATAATATTTTTTGGCGTTAATTCCGATTCCATCAAAAGATTATATTCTTTTTCTATCTCTCTAACAATCTTTTTTATAAGACCCCTTCTCCTTGACATTTTTGCCAGCAAAAAAGATTCCAACAATTTATTTTTTTTATATAAATTGAAAGAAGCTTTTTCAAAAAACCAAGGAAAAGGAAAAACCAGTAAAAAAACAAAAATAACGCCAAAAAAACGATGAAACTACCCATTTCCACACCTCCTTAATGGTTTTTATTATAATACAATAATTATATTAAGTCAATAAAAAAACAGAGGCTTATCCCCTGCTTTTGTAGCCACGAAAAAATATCAACCAATAGTTTCCGGAAGAATTTCAATTAATTCTTTTTTTGCTTGTATTACATAAGGATCGTTCTCTAGTAAATCTTCAATATGTTTGTCAATATCATCAATGATACCTTTGTGTCTTTCTTCGTTAAAAAAATCTTTTAAAACCCTTTCTTTTTCTCTTACATATTTTTCGTGTCGTTTTATAACTCTTTCCAAATAACCCGGAGATTCTATTCTTTCTTTTTCTTCCGCCTTTATTTCTATATTTTCTTGCCCGTAAACTTCTTCAAAAGCCTCTTTAATGGCATTGAAGCGAGAATCTGTGGATTCAATATAGCTATATTGGTTACCTTCTTCCTGAAGAGTATAACATGTTAGCGGATTGGAATCTCTTTTTTCATAAACTTCCAGAATATTGTTATTTTCCGGGAGAGGTTCACACCCCAATCCCATGTCTTCGGTTATTTTCTTTACTTTTTCCAGTGCTTTCTGATTTTTCGGGGCTATGATTTCATAAACACTTCTGCCTTGCGTTTCTCTTCCCACTTTTACTGCACTTAAAAAATGCTCTATTTCTTTCTTTACTTCATCACCCCCCTGCTCTTCATAAAATTTTTGTTTTCTATGTTGTTTCTCTTCTTCATTCAAGTCCTCTGATTCTTCCTTATTTTGTTCGATATTGTTTTTGTCTTCTTCACTCATAAATGATTTAAGTTATTATACTTTTATTATAACATTGTTTTATCATAAAAAAAGAGCTCTTTTTTGAGCTCTTTTTTTGAATTAATGAAATTTTTAGAAATTTTCGCACTTAATTTGAAAGTGCTCTTTGGGATGATCGCAAGAAGGGCACATTTCAGGGGGAGTTTTCCCTACGTGTTCTCTTCCACATTCAAGGCAATACCAGACAACATCTGTTTCCTTTTCAAAAATTGTCCCATTTTCTATTTCTTTTAATAATTTTGCGTATCGCTCTTCGTGGTGTTTTTCAGAATCAGCGATTGCTCTTAACCTGTTAGCTATTTCTTGATGCCCCTCTTCTTCCGCTGTTTTCGCAAACTCCGGATACATCTGAGTATATTCATGGTGTTCTCCTTCAATCGCTGATTTTAGATTCTCCGTCGTACTGCCGAATGTTGTGGGACATCCTGTCTCAACTTCAATTTCTGATAGCTCATCAGCGCCTTTTTGGCTTTTTAACTGATTAATCATTCTCATTATCCATTTTGCATGTTGATGTTCGTGGTTGGCGGTTTCAATAAAAATATTTTGAATCTGAACAAAACCGTCTTTTTTTGCTTGTTTAGCGTAAAAATTATAACGGTTTCTTGCCTGGCTTTCACCAATAAATGCTTTAGCTAAATTTTTTAATGTTTTTTCCATAATTTTTTGTTTTTTAAGTTTAATAAAAGACCTTTTTACCATGGACAAATTTCTTCTTTAGGAATTTTTTCCGTAGCATAACCGCGCTGTTCAAGAAAATAAGCCTCACTTCCGGCCTGTATTATCACTTCCTCCATTGCCTGGCATGCTTCCATTAAGTTACCCGTTATATCATAGGTGTCTATAAGGACATGTGCGGCATCAATGTAGGGGTTGTTATGTTTGTGATATTTTTTAGTTATTTCTCCAAGCACAATCTTTGCCGGACCAATGTCAGGGGGTGTTCTTTCTAAGTATATCATCATAAGTTGAATTCCCGTATATGCTAAAATTCGAGACTGATCTCTTTCACTTATTGTCTCGTTTACGCCAAAATCAGGGTTTTGAAGGGCTTTGGTAGTTAGCATTAGTGCATCAATCATTTTTTCTTCAGCAATGTTTTCGTGAGCGTCAAGCATTAAGTAATAAATGTTAAAGGGTTCTTCTTTCTCTTTTTTAAGAAGATCATATTCTCCATCCCTATAAGCATAAATTTCGGTTCGGCTTCTTTGCATTCCGGCTCCCACGGACACTATTCCTCCCCCGGTCAAGATAATTTCTTCTTTGCCGTCATTGCTGTAATCTTTAAATTCAACCTCGGAGGAAGGCATATACATATTCGGAGTTAAATTATGCCACTCTTCTTTGTGATACTGAATAACGTTTACAAAGCTCTGGCACGTATGAGCGCCACATTGGGAAGTTACCAGCACTACGTTTGGCGTTCCGTCATTATTAATATCTCTTATAAAGTAACTGAAATAATCGTCATGTAACCCGAGATCTTTTTCAAAAGAAATTTCATAAGATCCGTTTTCTTTGGAATAAACAGCAAAAGCGGAAGGAGTTCCCTGAAGCGTTTGATGATCGCTGAAAAAAACTATGGCTAATTCTTCTGAGTTATTACCGGTAAGATCAGCTTTTTTTATTGATTGAATTACTTTCTTGGTTTCATCTTCCGAGATCTCGAAAAACAAGTTGCCAAGTATTTCTTCGGCTTTTTCGGGATATTTGTTTAAGTACTCAAGAATAGTTTCTGACACGGTGTCTTTTTCGATGTTTATCACGGTCTTTTCAAGATCATGTTCTTTTTCTATCTTTTCTTTTCTTGCGGTATCGTCACTTTGAATTTTCTCAATGAGAAAATAAGATGACGGAATTATTATTATTGTCGCAACAATAATAATCAAAGCCCCTTGCAATGTTGGTATTCTTTTCTTCATCATGAATAATATTATCACAAAAAAGAGAGTTTTGCACTGCTGCTAGACGTCGATAATTAGAGTGACAGGTCCATCATTTATAATACTTACTTCCATCATTTCTCCGAAAGATCCTGTTTCTATGTGGATGTTTTTTTCTTTAAGTAGTGCAACCGCTTTTTCGTAGTAAAGCTTAGCTTTTTGAGGGTCGGCTGAATTTATAAAGCTCGGCCTGTTACCCTTTTTACAATCTCCATATAAGGTAAATTGAGAGATTACAAGTATTGATCCTTTTATATCTTTTACAGAAAGATTCATTTTTTCTTTATCATCTTCAAAAACCCTTAGATTAACTGTTTTTTCTACTAATTTTTTTATTTTATCCGTATTATCTTTTTTGTGAATCGCTAAAAACACCAATAATCCATTTTCAATTTTTCCCACTTTTTTATTGCCCACCCTTACAGAGGAACTCTTTACTCTTTGAATTACGGCACGCATTTTTTATTCGTTCTTTTTTATCACGGAAACCTCTTTAATTATTACATCTTCGAGAGGCTTGTCATTTACATCTTTCTCTACCAGAGATATTTCTTTGACTGTGTTTTGGCCAGAAACAACTTTACCAAAAATAGTATATTCCGGAGGAAGTGGATAATCCTCAACCATTATAAAGAATTGGCTTCCTTGCGTGTTTGGTCCTGCATTTGCCATTGCCACGATTCCTCCTCGATAACCCTCCTTATATATCTCTAATGTCGGATCTATTTCATCATTAAAAGTATAGCCCGGGCCCCCGGTACCTGTTCCAGTCGGATCCCCTCCTTGTATCATAAATCCCTCTATCACTCTGTGAAAAATAACTTCGTCATAAAAGTTTTTGTTTGCAAGATCAACAAAATTATTAACGGTATTTGGCGCATATTCTGAATAAGTTTTGAACTGTATGTCTCCTTTGTTTGTTTTAATTGTAATTAAATAGTCCATATGCTGATTTATTGTGTTATTATCTTTATCACAAAAAAAGAAAGAAAAGCCAATAATAAGTACGAGCAAAATGAGAACACTAAAAATTACTATTTTAACCCCCTGCATTATTGTTATATTAGGCATAAATAAAGAATACTATAATTTATCTTTTAAATCAAAAATATTTAAAAAAAGTCGGCTAAAATGTAAGCCGACAGTCAAGGAAAGAACGATAAAAGCTTTACGCATTTGCAGTAATAACTATGACACTTAGGGCAAATAAAGGGCTCGATTACTTCCGTGCAATGAATGCATCCATTGCTGTAGGGATCTCCATTGCACTTACAATCTTTCTTTCTAATTTCGGTGATAACGGTGACTCTCTCCTCCATAATTTCCCCATTTACTTGCAGCTCTTTTAAAGAAACCACTCTTCTCTCCCTGTAGCTCATTATTAACCCTCCTTTTTTATTGTTTCACTTATAATCTATAATTTTTATTTGTCAATGTTCTTAAAAATAACCTCTACTCAAGGTCTGGCTGATATTTTTTTGTTAGTACTTTATCTTTAGTCCCCACAGAAACCATCACGCTTTCACCAATTAAATTCTTTTTATCGTCATAGTGGAAAAATACTGATTTTTGAACTTTTTCATTATTTTTATTCTTATAATTCTTTGTCTTCATTATCAAATTTCCTTCATTGTCAAAGTCTTCAGAATAGAAAATATTAATTTCCTTCTTCTTTCCGGCAAGCCTACCCTCTTTATATTTTTGAATAATCTTTTGTTCTCGACAAACCAAATTTTCCTCCGGATAATATTTATACTTATTTATCTCCTCTCCTCGATATAATGGCGTATTAATTTTTCCAATTCTTTCTGCGAGGTTACCGTTATTATTAAATTTATTTTCAAAAACTTTTTGCCCGCGATTATTGGTTGGTTTTCCATCTACTCTTTCTTCCCACTCTTCCCCCATTAGATTGCCATCCTTGTCATAGTGTCTTTCAATAACACGAAAAGCATCACCTTCACGATACTTTATAATCTTATGAAAAAGATTTCCTTTTTCTCCATAAGTATTTCTAACGAGATAATCGGGCTCATCTTTTTCTTCTATTTCCCCTGTTTTACTGTTAGCTCTTACAAAAGACTCTTCGGTTACTTGTCCTTCTTGATTATACTTAAAGCTGCGAGAACCAACAGTCTTTCCGTTTATCTCTTCTATTCTTCTTTCCGTTTCCCCGGCCTTTTTTTCGTTTAAAAAGGAATCTTCTGGTTCCATTCTTCTTTCATTCATATTATTAAGTTTATTTAAACTAATGCCTTTATATTATAACACAATATTTCAAAAGTCAAAAGAGAGGGCCCTTGTTTAAGGGCCTTAAAGAGCATTTTTATTTTCCACCTTTTTCCTTCAGTTTTTTAATCTCTGTTTTGTTCGAACCTATATCTCTTAGAGTGATATCGTTTTTAAAAAGTTCGTGATACAACTCTTTGAACATATTATGATCAGCAGGATCTTCCCTTACAAGGCGGAGGCATCTCATTGCGCTTTCTTTTCTTTTTTCCATTTTTTCTCCCTCCTTTGATTATGGCATCATAGCATATTTATAAATTAAAAAAAACTCCACAATCGTGGAGCTTAAGGTCAAAAAAAAGGAGTAAGTATTGGAGCGTTTTTTATACGCTTGCAGTTAGCACAAGCACGAAATGAAGCGACAAAATGATAACCGTTAATGGACACTTCTTCCTCTATTTCTTCTATTTCCTCACTATTGCAATTTGAGCATAGATAGCTCTCTTCTTGGTCAAGATTTTCTTTGAGAAGAGTGACTGATTGCATGTTGGCTGACATTAACTTAAAACCGTTTTTGTTTTCGTGCAAAAATTCCTTTATCACAACAGCATTACCGTTCCCTTTGTCACAAATGAAAGCGTTTATAATCTTCCTTTCGAGAAGGTAAAACAACTCTCATCAACCCCCTTTTTTCTTAAAATGTACAAACTTTATTTCTCGGTGCCCCCGGTAGGATTCGAACCTACGACACTCGGCTTAAAAGGCCGCTGCTCTGCCAGGCTGAGCTACAGGGGCAAAACACTACTACATTTTACTTAATTTATTTTTTTTGTAAAGATTACATCCCTTCTTTTCGCAGTTCTTCTAAGAGCTCTTTTTGTTTCTTGTTAAGTTTTTTAGGAACAATAACATCAATAGTGACATAAAGATCTCCTTGACCGTATCCAGAAAGACGAGGCAATCCTTTCCCGGATATGCGAAAAACTTTTCCGGGAACAGTTCCGGAAGGAATCTTAAGAGAGACTTTTTTTCCGGAAAGTAAGGGGATTTCTATTTTATCCCCGAGAGCCGCTTTGGTATAACTTATTGATGCTAAATAATAAAGATCTTCTCCTCTTCGCTTAAAGGATGTATTGTTTTTTACCAGTATCTCTACGAGCAAATCTCCGGGCGGACTCCCCTTCCTGCCGGCATTTCCTTTTTGAGGAACTCTAAGAGTTTGCCCGGAATCAATTCCGGCAGGAATATTGAATTTGATTTCTTCGTTTTTTTGCACCCTCCCTTCACCGTCACAAGTGGAACATTTTTTTTCCGGTATTTCTCCTTCGCCCGCACAATCAGAGCAAGTGACTATTTGAGCAAAAGCTCCCCAGAACCCTCCTGCCTCTTTTTTTACTTTCCCCTTTCCACCACACGTAGAGCAGGTTTTTTTCTTTGTTCCGGAAGGGCTTCCTTCTCCGTCACAAGAACTGCAGGCAACCATTTTTTTTAATGTTACTACTCTCTCTTCGTTTTCCAATACCTTCTCTAGGGTTGTAGTAATATTAACCTTAATGTCTTCTCCCCTTCTCTTTTTTCTGCCAGAACCTCTTCCAAAACCAAAGAAATCTTCAAAAATATCCCCAAAATCAAAGTCTTCCGCGGAAAAACCGCCGGCACCGGCGCCACCCATTCCCGGGCCGCTTTTACCAAAATTATCGTATTGCCTTCTTTTCTCATCATTCGAGAGAGTATGATAAGCCTCACTTATCTTTTTGAAAGTGCCCTCATCTCCGCCTTTATCAGGATGATGTTTGTGGGCAAGCTTTCGATAAGCTTTTTTTATCTCGTCTTTAGTTGCATCTCGAGAGACACCAAGAATTTTGTAATAATCCTCCATAAACTATATTCCCGTCAATTATTTTCTTGGTTATCGTTTCTTTCTTCGTACTCCCCTTCTTGGGGCTCTTTATCTTCTTTTTGTTCTTCTTGGCTTGTTTGGCTTTGCTCATAAAGATTTTTCCCAATTTCTTGTGTTTTTTGGCTCAACGCTTCCATTTTTTCCTTTATCTTTTCCGCGTCATCTCCTTCTTTAATGTCCCGAAGCTCTTTTGCCATGCTCTCTAAACTCTCTTTTTCATCGGCAGAAATCTTATCTGCATTATCTTTTAGCATCTTGTCTGTAGCGTAAAGAACTTGATCGGTTTGATTACGAAGATCAATCAATTCTTCTTTTTTCTTATCCTCTTCGGAATGTTTTTCCGCTTCACTTTTCATTCTCTTGACTTCTTCGTCGGAAATTCCGCAAGAACCCTCAATACGAATAGATTGGGACTTTCCGGTACTCTTATCCTTTGCAGAAACATTCAAGATGCCGTTTGCGTCAATATCAAAAGCTACTTCAATCTGTGGAACTCCTCGCGGAGCAGGATTAATTCCGTCTAAAATGAATTGACCGAGAGACTTGTTGTCATTTGCCATTGGACGTTCTCCTTGCAAGACATGAATCTGGACAGATGTTTGATTGTCCGTAGCGGTCGAAAAGACTTCTGTTTTTTGAGTCGGGATAGTGGTATTTTTTTCAATAAGAGTAGTGTTTTTACCTCCCAAAGTTTCTATTCCCAAAGAGAGAGGAATGACATCTAAAAGAAGAACGTCTTTTACGTCTCCTCCCATTATTCCTCCTTGAATTGCTGCTCCGATTGCTACCACTTCATCGGGGTTAATTTCCTTGCTTGGATCTTTTCCGAAAATCTCCTTAACTTTTTCTTGGATTTTGGGCATTCTGGTTTGTCCGCCAACAAGAACCACTTCTTCAATATCTTCTATTTTAATGCCTGAACTTTCTACCGTCTCTTTGGTCAATTTAATCGCTTTTTCAACGAGATCTTCTACCAGGGATTCAAATTTTGATCTGCTTAAATTGTAGTTAAGATGCCTTGGACCCGTCTCATCGGAAGTAATGAAAGGGATGTTTATGTCTGTTTGCATTGTCGCAGAAAGCTCTTTCTTTGCTTTTTCCGCCTCTTCTTTGAGTCTTTGAAGAGCAAGAGGATCCTTGGAAAGATCAATTCCATTATCATTCTTAAATTCTTCAATAAGCCATTTAACGATTCTGTTGTCAAAATCCTCTCCTCCGAGATGACTGTCTCCGTTAGTTCCCTTAACTTCAATCGTGTCTTCTCCGACATCAAGAATAGAAATATCAAAAGTTCCTCCTCCAAAATCAAAAACTACAATCTGATGATCCTTTTTCTTATTTAGTCCATAAGCAAGCGCAGCGGCAGTAGGTTCGTTTATCACACGACGAACATTAAACCCGGCAATTTCTCCGGCAACTTTTGTTTCTTTTCTTTGCGCATCATCAAAATAAGCGGGACAAGTGATTATTGCCTCCTTAATCTCTTCTCCGACTTTTGCTTCTGCGTCTTTCTTTAATTTTTGTAATATCATTGCCGATATTTCTGCCGGCTTGTGCCATTTTTCTCCAAGCTTAATTTCTACTCCCTCGCCTCCTTCCTCTTTTCTTAATTCATAAGGAAGACCGTCCTTTTCATTTTGTACTTCCGGATCAGAAAATCTTCTTCCTATAAGGCGCTTTGTTGCAAAAATAGTGTTCTCAGGGTTGGTTACCTGTTGTCTTCTGGCAATTGTCCCCACTAAACGCTCTCCTTTCTTGCTGAGAGCTACCACGGAAGGAGTTGTTCTTGCTCCCTCTTTATTCTCAATGATCTTTGACTCTCCCCCTTCCACAACGGCCATTGCAGAAAAAGTTGTTCCCAGATCAATTCCTAATATTTTACTCATGATAAATGAAGCTTCAGACTTCGTTTTTCTTCACCTGAAGCTTTGTTATTACTTTATAACTTTTACTTTTGCTGGACGAATAATTATATTGTTAATCTTATATCCCCTTTCAATCTCTTCAATTATTTGACCGCTTTCTCCTTTTTCCGTTTCTACCATCTCTATCGCTTCGTGAAAATTGGGATCAAATTCCTCTCCTACAGAGGAAATTTCCTCTAACCCTTCTTTTTTTAAGAACTCTTCTAACTGTTCTTTTATTTTTAAAAATCCCTCTATAACGTTGTCTTTTTCTCCGCTTTTTTTCGCTTCTTTTTCAGCTCTTTTAAAATTATCCAAAACGGGAAGAAGTTTTAAAAAGAAATTCTGCTTTTCTATCTCTAAAAAGTCTTTCATTCTTTGTCCTTCTTTCTTTTTCTGATTTTCAAATTCTGCTCTAGCTCTTTTCCATCCTTCAAGATATTCTTCTCTTTCCTTCTTGCACCTTTTATAGGCTTTAATTAGCTTATCTCTTTCTTTCATATTTATTCCTCTAATATTTTTATAATCGACTCCACTAGATAAATATTTTTATCATAGGGCATTCTTTTCGGCCCCATAATAGCTAAAATTCCTTTTTTCTTTGACATTTTACAAGGAGAAAGTAAGACGCTAAAATCATGTTTCTCAGATAGAGGACACTCTTTTCCTATATAAACACGGGTGGAATCCATTTTTTCAGCCAATAAAAAGGCGTCAATATGGTCTTCAAAGTCACTTATCATCCCCATAAAATCATGTATCTTCTCTATATCCGTAAATTCAGGATCTCGAAACGCTTCAGCCCACCCTTCTTTTAAAAGAATATTTTCTTTGGGAAAATAAGAGATGGTAAGTGCCGAAGAGGTATGAGCTAAGAAACGAGTAAACTCTCTGATAAAATGAATACTTTCTCCAATCTCTCTTTGCATCTGGCGAATTTTTCTCTCCAGTTGTTTTTCCAGATGTTTTGCTTCTGAATAAGATAAAAGATCAACAAAAAAACGATATCCTTTGTCTGTCGGCATTCTTCCGGCAGAAGTGTGAGGCTGAAAAAGATAACCTTTTTCTATCAGTTCATGCATCTCTCCCCTTATTGTTGCCGGAGAAATGCCAAGGTCGTATTCTTTTTCAATAAACTTAGAGCTTATTGGAGAGGCTGATTGGATGTATTCTCTAATAATAAGCTCTAAGACGACTCTTTGCCGATCAGTTAAATCGTTCATAAATTTAAATTACTTGTACCATAATAGAAAATTAGCAAACCTTTGTCAAGAGTGCTAACATTGATAGGATGATAAGAGGAAACGCAACTTTCTTTTTTTCCAATATTCCCGAGAAGAGTTGATACCTATACGTTTTGTTTTAATAATCTTTTCTTTATCAATGCCCCTGTCCTCTACCCATAATCTTTTGCTTTCAGTGATATCCTCCATGTAAAAAGAATCGTTTATTTCAAAATGCTTACATATCTTTCCCGGGCCATCGGTTTTCGCAAAAGGAAAAACATAAGTATCAATCCCGCGAATAAGAATACAATCGGGAATCCCCTTTCTGGAAACCGAAATATTAAGCATCCAATACATGCCATAGATAAAATAAACATATAAAAAACCGCCGTCGGCCCACATTGCTTTGTTGCGAGAAGTAACTCTTCCTCCGTAGGCGTGTGAAGCACTGTCACTGACTCCTTTGTATAGCTCTATCTCCGTTATCTTTCCCTCTCTCTTTTTATTGCCAATTTTTCTTATGAGATATTTTCCGAGAAGATCCGGTGCCACTTCCTCCCCCGCCCTACAGTAAAACTCTCTTAATAGTCTCTTTCCTTTCATTGAATAAAAATTCGATTATAACGTAAATCAATATATTCCAAATCACCTTCTTTTATTTGCTCTTTTCTTTCTCTTGTAAGGGTCTTCAAATTATCAAGCTGCTTTTCTATATCGTAAAAAGAGAGATAAATTCTCCAGCTATCATTTGTTAGAATTTTTATCTCTTCATCACCCAAAAGGACAAAGTGATTAATGCCAATGCTCATTTTTGCCATTTTTTGCACTATATCAAATAACTTACCAAGATTTTCTTTGTATATGACCCGATCTCCTTTAGAAAATTTTTCGTTTATAAAAATAAAATTTACAGCTTTTTCCGCTTCTTCATAAGCTATCCCGCTTTTATCTACATAATAACATTCCTCTCTTTTCTCTGTTTTGCACCAGATAGCAATCGGAAGTTTTTTTTCAGTTCTTATTCGTAGTGTTGCGGGGAAAACTCTTTTTACTGTTATATTTTCTATATTAAGATTTTCTTTTAAAATTATCTTCTCTATTTTTGAAACGGGAATAAAAAAGATACTTCCATCCAAAAGAACTTCTTCTACGTCTTTTAATATTTCACTGTTCTCTATATCAATATCTTTTACCTGAAAGAAGGGATAATAAAAAAAATATAAAAAAAGCCCTAAAAAGACAAGAAAGGAAAAGATAATATTACAAAAAAGGACATTAGACCAAATGCCTTTTTTCTTTCTTGTTTGGTGTTTTTTACGAAAGGATCTTTTTTTCATTGCCGTTTCCATTTTAATGTTTGACGAACAAGAAGATCTTCTGCATCTTCCGGATTATGCATAACAGAGAAAATGGCTTTTTCCAGCCTTATTCGCTGTGATCCTTTAACTAAAACAAGGCTTTGAGAAGAGATTATATTTTCTAATTTCGGAATCATTTCTTCTACATTAGAAAAGGAAAAGGCTCGCTCTTCGCTCATTCCGGCAAGAAGCGCTGCTTTCTTCATTTCATTGGCCCACTCTCCTACAAAAAAAGCATAATCACAAATAGAGGCGGCTTTTTTTCCTATTTTACGATGTTCTTCTGCCGAATAATTTCCAATTTCCAGCATATCGCCCAATACCGCAATCTTTTTTTTCGCCGATATGTCTTTTAACGTATCAAGGCTCGACATCATGGAATGGGGAGCGGCATTATAGCTGCCATCCAAAATAGTGCTATCATTAATTCCTTTTATAGGGTAAAATCTTCCTTTAACAGGGCGTATTCTTTTCATCATTTTCGGTATTTTTTCTGCAGGTATCTCCAAACAAACACCTACAAGGAAAACAGAGGCTGCAAGATAAGCGAAATGATTTCCAATACATTTTGGTAAAGATATTTCATATTCTTTGTTATTATATTCAATCAAAGTCAATATTCCATTCAAGTTATTTCCTTGAAAACGCTTAATAACCGCATCACTTTCTTCTGAGAACCCAAAAGTGATTTTCTCTGCTTTTGTTTTCATCTTTGAAACATACCGATCATCTTTATTCAAAATCACTTTTTTGTTGGGCGAAAGAGAATAAATTAATTTTTCTTTTTCTTGAGCTACCTCTTCCGGGCTTTTATAGAACTCAACATGAACAGGGATATTTCCTATCGCAGTAATAATTGCAATGTCCGGCTTAATGAACTCGGAGAGATACCCAATATCCCCGGGCTTATCGGCTGCAAGTTCAGTGATTATGATGTCGGGATAATTTTTGTCTTTTTTTAAAAGAAGAGATATTCCTCTAAGGAGAATAATAAACCAACTCCAAGCACTTTCTCCGGGCCTTTCAACTCCCAAAAAAACGAGAGGAGCTCCTATCTCCGTATTCAAATTGCCAGCGCTTTTTCTTATTTTTCTAAACCCTGAAAAGGCGTCGTAAATAGCATCTTTGGTTGATGTTTTCCCTACACTGCCCGTTACCGCAATAATATATGGATCATATCTACCAATTACTCGAGAAACAATGCTTTTGAGCAAAAATTTCAGAATATTTTTCATTTTTTAATTATTTTAGAAGCCATATGGTAAGCCGCATACCTTGCTTTCTTCAGGGGGATGTCCCTGGTGGGAGGATATAAAATTTCCTCTCCTCCAAATCCTTTTTTAAAAAGAGTGACTCCCGGGTATTTCTTCTCGTCTATTCCCCAAAAGTCATATTTTGTGCATCCCTCTCTTCGAGCGTAATCTATCGATTTAAAAATAATGAGACTGACTGCGTTAAGTTGCTTCTTTTTATGGTCTGATGCAGCATGTAAGAAAGTTACCGTATTACCGAAAAAATAAATGATTGATGTCGCTACGGGATCGCCTTCATGCGTAGCAATGAAAAGCTTGCAATTGGTTTTGTTTAATAAATTTTGGAAATAGTCTTTCGGGTAACTGTCAAATCCTTGCCTTTCCTTTGTATTTTCAAGCAATTGATAAAACGTATCAATGTCGCTACTTATTTCCACCTTCACTCCCTTCTTTATCGCCGTGCGCACACTGTATCTGGTGCTTTTTCGAAAATCTGCCAGTATTTCTTCCTCTTTTTCCTTTATATCCGATACTAATGTTTTTTGCGGTTGAATACGATGCGGACTCTTTGTTCCTAAAAGTATTTCGGTAGTTGGCTCTATTTTGATGAAAGCAAAACCTTTCCCGAGCTTACTTCCTGTCTCCTTTATCAACTCTTCTCCTGCCTTCTTTTCAAGATAAACGGGACCGTAAGGAATATACAAATAATTACCGAGAGGGTTTTTCTCTTCAAAAATCTGGCAAACGCCCAATATCTTACCCGTATTATCTATAGCTCTGAGTCTCCAAACTTTTTGATAATCTTTTTTGAATTCCCCCCAATCAAAGGACTGTAAGAAACTACCACTATTACTTTTTAAAAAATCATCCCACCTTTCTTTTGACTGGCAAAAGTCGATTTTCATCTCATTTTATTTCCTTAAAGGGGAGATATTTGCGCAGTGCCGAAGGAATAACAATACTTCCATCTGCTTGTTGGTGGTTTTCCATAATAGAGATAATAATCCTTCCGATCGCAAGAGCAGTGCCGTTTAACATGTGGGTAAACCGAACTCCTTCTTTGCCTTTATAACGAATATTGAGTCTTCTTGATTGAAAATCGGTGCAATTGGAGGTAGAGTGAGTCTCTCTGTATTGGTTTTGCCCGGGCATCCAGGCTTCTATGTCATATTTTTTTGCCGCGGGGTCACCAAGATCAGCAGTGCATATGTCTACCACCTGGTACGGTATCTCAAGAGCCTGCATAAGCTCTTCTTCTATGCTTAGCAAAAGCTCGTGTTCTTCTTTGGACTTTTCCGGGGTTGTAAAAGAAAACATCTCCACTTTTTCAAATTGATGAACACGCAAAATCCCTTTCGTGTCTTTTCCGTGCGACCCGGCTTCTCTTCTAAAACAAGAAGAATAGCCCACATATCTTCTGGGGAGTTCTTTTTCATTGAAGATTTCTCCGGAGTGCATAGGTCCAATTATCTGCTCCGATGTTCCTATAAGATAAAGGTTATCTTTCTCCAGATGATATATCTCGTCACCACCACGCTCTACATAACCCATACCCTCCATCATCTCCGGCCTGATCATGACCGGGGGAAGTAAAGGAACAAATCCATATTTTTGAGTAATTTCCAAAGCAAGACTTATCAAAGCAAAATGCAAATAAGCGGCTTCTTTTTTGATAATCCCGAAGCGTGTCCCAGAAACCTTGGCCGCTCGTTTTATGTCAATGAGATCCATTTTTTCGGCCAACTCCAGATAATCTTTTACAGGAAAATCAAACTCCCTAATCTGCCCCTCCCTGCGCAAGACTTTGTTATCTTTTTCGCTTTGCCCGAGAGGTACCTCTTCAAGGGGAAGGTTAGGTATCTTTCTGAGCTCTTTATTTAATTCTTTTTCAATTTCCTTTAATTTTTCCTCGAACTTCTCGCTTTCTTTACCGATGTCTCTCATCTTCTTAATTATACTTTCTTTTTCTTCTTTATTTGCCTTCTTGATATCTTCGTTAGCTTTATTCTTCTGTGCTCGAAACTCCTCAATTTTCTGCAAAAACTCTCTTTTTTGCTTGTCTAGAGAGAGAAGGAGTTCGATGTCAATCTCTACCCCCTTTTTTCTAGATCCCTCCTCTACAACTTTTGGGTTTTCACGAATAAATTTAATATCCAGCATGTTTTTTTTATTATAAATCAAGATCTTTGCTAATATCTTGCATTGCATTAAGGCCAATTCCCAGGAAGTCATTAAGGTCGATTCCAATCTCACTACACGACGCTATGGCCTCTCTGTTTGCGCCTTTTGCAAAAGCTTTTTCTTTAAATCTTTTTTGTATGGAAGTCACGTTAATGTCATTTATCTTCTTGCTGGGCAAAACCAATACAGAAGCAACAATAAGTCCTGTTAATGGATCAGCCGCATAAATTGCCTTTTCCAGTAAGCTTTTTCTTTCTTTGCCGGTTTCTTCGTTGTGAGCAAGCGCAGCATCAATAATTTCTTGTTCTGCTCCTCTCTCTTTAAGTATCTGAGCACCAACGACACCGTGTTCTTGGGGCTTGTTTCGATAATCAACAATCTCCATGTCAATATCATGAACCAACCCTGCAATCCCCCACTTTTCCTCGTCTTCATTAAGTCTTTTCGCTAAAGATCGCATCACCGCCTCTAGAGCAAGCATATGCTTGATGCTGTTCTTATTGTTTACGTGTTTTTTTATTAACAGTAACGCCTCTTCTCTTTTCATGTTATTTTTTTTCTTTTTTCATCGCAGGAAAAAGTATAGTTTCCCGCAAACTGTAAAAATCTGTAAGAAGAGCACAAAGACGATCAATCCCCATTCCAAATCCTGCGGTTGGCGGCATACCATGCTCTAACGCTTCAATAAAATCACTATCCATTCTTTGAGCCTCTTCAAAGCCTTCTTTGAACATTTCTTCCTGTTTTTTAAATACACGCAACTGCTCTACAGGGTCATTCAATTCAGAAAAAGCATTAATAATCTCCCATCCGCCAACATAAAGCTGAAAATTAGCAAGCTTATCACCGTTTCCCGGAAGGGGCTTGGCAAGAGGCTGAAAGCCTTTGGGGTGGTGAATTAAAAAGGTTGGCTGGCGAAGCTTGTGCCTGCTTTTGTGCTTAAAGATTTCATCACTAATATTTGCCTTATCCGCTCCCCTATCTATTTCAATGCCCATTTTCCCCGCTTCTTTTTTAAGCTCTTCTAAATCAGCCTTCTCTAAATCTATCCCTGTTTCTTCTTGAAAAAGCTGATAAAACTCTTTTCGTGGCCAGGGCGTAGAAAAATCAATTTTTTCTCCTTGGTACCAAATATCTGTTCTTCCAAAAACAGAAAGCAATACCTCGCAAAACATTTTCTCAGTAAATTTCATCAAATCTTTGTAGTCAGCATAAGCCCAGTAAAATTCAAGTAAAGTAAATTCTGGATTATGGCTTCTATCGATGCCTTCGTTACGAAAACAACGGGCAAACTCATATATCTTTTCCCATCCTCCGATAATAAGTCTTTTTAAATAAAGCTCGGGAGCGATACGCAAATAAAACTCCGAGTCCAGTGCTTTGTAGTGAGTCTTAAATGGTTTTGCCGCGGTACCTCCGTATATGGGATGAAGTACGGGCGTTTCTACTTCCATAAAGTCGTTGTCCTCTAAAAACCTTCTAATTTCTTTTATAATTTTAAAGCGTTTTTCGAATTTGTCTTTTACTTCAGAATTAAAGATAAGGTCAAGATAGCGCTTCCTGTACCTCTCTTCGGCGTTTTGAAGCCCATGCCATTTTTCAGGAAGAGGGAAAAGGCTTTTCGCTAATACCTTATAATCGTCCACTTTCAGTGTTTTCTCTCCTTTTTTTGTAAGAAAGAGAGTCCCTTTTGCTTCTATAAAATCACCTATATCAAAATTATCTAACAAAAAATTATACGACTTTGCTCCCACAATTTCGCTAGAAACGAAAATTTGTAACTCCCCTTTTCCGTCTTCAATATTAAGAAAAGCTATTTTACCATGTTGGCGAAATGACTTTATTCTTCCCGCTAAAACTATTTCTTTTTCTTCTTTTAGATCGTCAAATTTTTCTTGTGCCTCTATAATAAAATGCGTTCTCTCTGTGTTTATTGGATAAGGAGAGACTCCTGCGTCTTGTATCTTTTTTAACTTTGAGAGACGATTATTGCGAAGTTCTTCTTTTCTACTCATTGTTTAAAACAATTAATTAATTTATATCCAAGATTTCAAACTTTTTTTCCTTGGAAGGAGTTTGTACCGTACACACATCCCCCTTCTTTTTGTTCAAAAAAGCTTTACCCAGGGGAGATTCACAGGATATTTTTCCTTGAGAGGGATCCGACTCTGTCCCGCCCACAATCTCCATTTTTTTTTCGTCTCCGTTTTCTTTTACCAATATTTTTGAGCCAATTTGAACGGTTCCACTTCCGGACTTTTTTTCAACAACTTTTGCTTCCTTTAAGGTTTCTCGCAATTTTAATATTTGAGACTCCAACATGCTTTGCTCGGTTTTCGCATCATCGTAGGCAGAGTTTTCGCTTAAATCCCCAAAAGAAGCGGCGTGTTTCAACTTATTGGCCACCTCTCTTCTTTTTTCTTTCTCTAAATAAGAAAGCTCATCTTTTAATTTTTTAATCTCTGATGGTGTAAAGCATTTTTCCATATGTTTTTTTGTATATTACTCTTCATTAAAGTACCATTTAAGTATCTCAAACGCAAGTGGACCGGTAACAGGTTGTATTCCTTCAACTTCCTCAATAACTATTGTAATCACTATCTCCGGATCTTCATAAGGTGCAAAAGCGGTTATCCAGTTATGATAATGACCGGGCTTTGATATTTGTGTCGTTCCCGTTTTAGCGCCTGAATCAACAGAAAGATTCCCAAGGGTTCTGGCCGTTCCGATGGTTGTTGTCTTTTTCATGCCTTCTTTTATTATTTCCAGATTTTCCGGAGAAACAAAGCCTTCTTTGATTACTTTACTTTCTGTTCTTTCGATTACTTCTCCTTTGTCATCAACTATTTCTTTTAGCAGATAAGGGGATAAAAGCCTTCCCCCGTTTATCAATGCTCCATACGATGCCGCTACTTGCAAAGGAGTGGTGGAAAGATATCCTTGCCCGATAGAGGTATTATAAGTGTCTCCGATGCGCCACATGTCTTCGATTGTCTCCAGCTTCCACTCCGGAGAAGGAATAAACCCTTCTTTTTCATTTGGAAGATCAACTCCTGTTCTTTGCCCCCATCCGAAAAGCTCAAGGTAATCCTTAATTCTGTTTATTCCCAGTCCTTCTTGATCGTCATAGCCCCCTCCAATACTGTAAAAATACACGTTGCTGGAAACAGCAATCGCTTCTTTTATGTTTGTCCAGCCATGCGCTTGATAATCCCTAAAAATAATAGGATTTTCTGAGTCCCAAGGATTTTCAATTAAGATATATCCAGGACTATGAATCTTTTTAGTAGGAGTAATAATTTCTTCTTCCAGTGCTGCTACAGCGAGAAAAGGCTTTATAATGGATCCGGGAGAATAGGCGGAAGAAGTTACTCTGTTTATAAAAGCGCCGCCTCTGTCTTCAAAAAGAGAAGAAAAGTCTTCTCTGCTACCTCCTTTCTGAAAAAGGTTATTGTCAAAACTTGGGATGCTTACCATAGAAAGGATTTCTCCCGTTTGTGGATTAAGTACCACGATTGAGGCTTTTTCGGCATTTATTTCTTTTAATTTTTCTTTGGTTCTCTCTGTGATAAACCTTTGAAGATCACTGTCAATTGTTAAAACTAAGCTTACTCCCTCCTCTTTTTCGTCAAGAACCTCTTCCGACTTAATATTTCTACTGGTATCATATTCCGTTTTAATTCGGACACCCTCTCTTGTTAGTTGTTCTTCATAAAATTTTTCTATGCCGGTTTTCCCCGCATAATCGTGTATATTATATTTATCCGGATTTTTACGCATCGTTTCTCTGTCCACTTTTCCGATATATCCTAAAACATGAGAGAATATATCTCCGTCTTTATACTCTCTTCCTATCTTACTGGAAATAGAAAAACCGGGAAGATTGACTATCTCTGCCTGTAAAAGGACCATCTCTTCGTGGTCCAACGATTCTTTTATTAAGGCTTGCTCACTGTCGGCAACCTCTATCTTTTCCAGAATATCGCTCTTTTCTACATCTATTATTTCGGAAACTCTTTTCAAATGGCCTCTCTCTTTCAGAAAAAGTTCATTTCTTTGAAAATATAGGTCAAATCGAGGAGAGTTATGAACAAGCTGATTCATGTTACGATCATAAATAACTCCTCTTAAAAGCTGCATTGAAGAAATAGTTGTTCTGTTTCTTTCTGCAATAGCAGCAAAACTCTCTCCTTGGATAATTTGAAGCTGGCCACTTCTTATTAGCAAGAAAAAGAACATTATAAAAAAGCAACTCATGAAAACTATTGCCGATCTTTTTGAAAGAGGCACTTCCATTCGTTTTTTAGATATTCCAAATTCTTCCTCTTTCTTTTTGGCAAAATCATCCAACAAGATCTCTTGCGGCTCTATATCTTTACTCTTAGATTTAAGAAACAGTGAATTCAACATATCTTCTTAATATTCTTTTTAGCAAATAAGCTAAGAAAAGAAATGATACTACATAGGTTCCAATTGGCATGGTAGAAAAAACATCAACCCAAAATCCGGCAAAAACAGCGATATAGAACCCCTCAACTCTTTTGAAATCTTCTAATAAATTATAAATCAGAACAAGCGCTAAGAGAAGATTGGGAACCAGTCCGTATATTGGAAAATGAATAAAAAAACTACTCTGTAAAATTGCAAACATTGTTACGATAAAAAAAAGAAGAAATATTTTCATTTTCTTAATACAAAAAGAAAGTTAGCGTATCGAGCATCAAATCCGGGTTCTACTTTTGCCTGAACAAAAGCTTCAGCATCACTTTGAATTATCTCTTGTATTGATCCTATATAAATTCCTTTTACACCTACACTACCGTGCGGTAATGTTACTACAGCGTCTCCTTTTTCTATTTTTTTATCCTTGGGCAAAAGATCAAGAAAAAGATTTTTTCCGCTCTCCCCTTTTAACATACCTATCGGACTGTCTTCATTTTGTACTTTTGCTTCAAAAGAAGATTTCTTGCTGGTAATAAGCTTTACATTGGAGAAGTCTTCATAGGTCTTGGAAATTACGCCCACAAAAGCTCCTTCCGGGCTTATTGCCAGATCACCCTCCTTTATCTCTTTTTCGTGTCTTATAACCAAATGATGACGAGAAATATCTTTTCCTATTACCTCAACAAAAACTTTTTCTTTTTCTTCTCCAAGATCTAAGTCCAGAGCGTCTCTTAGCGCTTTATTTTCCTCTTTTACTTCTCCTTGCATCGCCAAACGGGAAGAAAGGCGAATGTTTTCTCTCCTTAACTTACTTATCTCTTCTTCTACTTTTTCTGCCTCCCGAAACATCTCAATTGTTCTTTGAAGTCTTCCTCCCCTTTCAAATAAAATACGTTGTACGGGAGAAGTTATAAGCAAAAAAGTATTTTTTGTAATATTTGAAAAAGGAGTAAAAATATTTAAAGCAATAAAAAGGAATAAAATCAAAGAGATTATCCAAAGATTTTTCACTCTCGTTTTTTTTCTGTACATTGTCTATATTATAACAAATTCCCGTATCTCTACAATAAAAACGGGACAAACAAAAAAATCGTATCCAAATAACGGGGGCTACCTACTTTCGCAGGAAAACCTACTATCATCGGCCTTGACGCATTTCACTTCTGTGTTCGGAATGGGAACAGGTGGGACAACGTCAGTATAGCCCCCATTAACTGAATGCGATTTGAAATAATAATCATTAACTACTAGCCAAAATGCACGACCGATTAGTACTGCTCAGCTAAAAACGTTACCGCTCTTACACTTGCAGCCTATCAACCTCGTCATCTTCGAGGGGTCTATGAGTCCTAATCTTGGAGTAGGCTTCGCGCTTAGATGCTTTCAGCGCTTATCCCTTCCCAACTTAGCTACCCGGCGGTGCCGCTGGCGCGACAACCGGTACACCAGAGGTTGGTTCAGTGAGGTCCTCTCGTACTATCACCAAATCTCCTCAAGACTCAACGCCTGTGGCAGATAGGGACCAACCTGTCTCACGCATATTCTTTTCTTCCGTTACCGGAAGGATCGGACTATACCATCCCCGCACAAAAGCCATGCTCTTTACGGGGCCGACGTATTATGGAAATTTTGTTTCCATCCTTCTATAATAGAAGAGTCTCTACGGGGTCAATAAATCCTCTTTTACAAGATATCTTTTTACCATTTGTGAATTATTTTTCCGTTTTTTAGAGTAATTCAGATCTTGAAATTGGTCTATTTTTTTACATAAATGGTAAAAATCACTTGCACTCTTTATTGACTTTTTACGGTTCAAAACTTCTCGAAAAAGCATTGCTTGTCTTTTTTTAAATCTTAGATAGGGAATGATAATATCAAGAAGATATAACATACTCTTACTATCACCCAGGATATAT
Organism: Candidatus Nealsoniibacteriota bacterium; assembly: GCA_003551425.1. Lineage (GTDB taxonomy): Bacteria > Patescibacteriota > Minisyncoccia > Minisyncoccales > PWPS01 > PWNV01. The sequence goes on from PUMP01000049.1 coordinate 47,581, forward strand.
TCCACTATTCCATCTTTTCTTTTTCTAATATATCCGCACTTTAAAAGATCTCTTATGCACCTAAGGGCATTGATCTCTTTAACGGATTGATAAAAGACAATAGATGGAGCAATTTGAAAACCAAACCTATAGCTCTTATTTGGTTTCAATCTAATGTGAATACTCCCATCCCCGTCCAAAAATCCAGCAATATAAGCTTTCTCGGTTGCTCGCATAAGTCAAAACAGATTTATGACTTCCCTCGGTATTATCCTAACATAAGACAGGTTATATGGCAATATATTGTTAGGATTCCACCGATATGAGTCGGTTTTTCATCTACGATTACTCGTAGAAGCCGCCGTGATGTTCTCGATGTTCAGTGGTTATTATTGACGGTCTGAACCCAGCTCACGTACCACTTTAATTGGCGAACAGCCAAACCCTTGGGAGCTGCTCCACCCCCAGGATGTGATGAGCCGACATCGAGGTGCCGAACAGGGCCGTTGATGTGAACTCTCGGGCCCTACTAGCCTGTTCAATCTTTTTAAGATTAGACTATATCTTCATCCTATCGCCCGCCGTAGGTTTAAAACCATAGCGTGGCTTTGTATAATAGGAGACGGCGTATTGCCTGGTGTTTCAAACCAAGCCTCCCCTTTCGGGTCAGTCGTTACGGGGTCAAGCATATTTTTGGTAGCTGGGATAAGGGGGGGGGATTCTCATCCCCCTTAAAGAAAGTTGAGTGAAAATCTTCTATTTAAGCCCTCTAATCAACTGCCCGGGCATCACTCCTTACTAAATATTTCGTCTGCTCTAAGGCTATGATCTTTCTCCCAGAAAGTTCGCACAGAATCCAACCGATCCACCTCGAAGCTCTTGCGTAGTCATCCATCTTTTTCACTTCTTCAATCATATATAACAAATGTTCTGGGCAATGGAAGCTGTCTTCTTCATCCAAACCTACCATCCCTCCTCGGTATTTTGGCTCTACGTCGGGAAAATAAGTTTTAATACGACGTTCTAATTCTGCAAGAGTTTTTGGAAAATACATTCTCTTCACCTCTTTTCTTAGATAAAGTTATAAACCCCTCCTTATCTCAGCTACCAAATATGCTGACTTCCCACGGTATTTTAATGGATCAAAACCTTCCGCTGTTAACGGATAGGAAGACCAACCATTAATTCACCGTTATAAGCCGTATCTCTACCTGTTATTACTAACAGGCGGGACAACAGAGCTTTCTTCCCACTTTACCGAAAAAGTAAAGCGAGTCAAGCTTCATCCCCGGGGTAGCTTTTAGCTGATGATCTCCGCATTTTCTATAAAAATACGTCGGTTCACTAAGCCCTACTTTCGTATCTGCGCGGCTTATCCGCCTTGCAGTCAAGCCAGCTTATGCCTTTATACTATCACTCCGATTTCCATCCGGAGTTAGCTGACCTTTGGACTTCTCCGTTACTCTTTAGGAGAAAAGCGCCCCACTCAAACTGACCACCTGACAATGTTCCTCCACTACTAATGGAAGTTAGAATCAAGACCGTAAAAGGGTGGTGTCTCATTGACGACTCCACTGTAACCGAAATTACAGCATCAAAGTCTCCCACCTACGCTTCGCATTTACGGTCAAGACCCAATATCAGGATACAGTAAAGCTCCCGGGGTCTTTCCGTCTAGCCACAGGTAACCGGCATCTTCACCGGTATTGCATTTTCACCGAGCGCCTCGTTGAGACAGCCCCCCAGTCGTTAAGCCTTTCGTGCGGGCCGGAACTTACCCGGCAAGGGATTACGCTACTTTAAGACGGTTATAGTTCTTTAACTTCCCCATGTCGCCATGAGGCATGGACTATATCTTCACCCTGTGAAATATTTACAGGGGCTCGGCGTATAGTCTCTGAGGATTCTTCTAGTATTTTTGAAGAATTTCTTCTTCGGTATATTTTCTGCTTCTCCCTACCTTCATTTTTCCTCTCAACTTAAGAAGGGTTTTCATTCCTTCGCGTCTTAGGTGTCTCTTTTTCCTGACAATTTCCGACATCTGGCAGAAAATTTCAAAGTTTTTTCTCTGTTTTTCTCCTTTTAAGGGAAATGATCTAAAAAATGGAATTACGTTCTCAACAATTTCTTGTATGTCTCTCACCTCATAATAACAAATTCCATCTTTACGATACCTGATCTTTCCACAACAAAGAACTTTTTTAAAAAGAAATGGCATTGTCTCGTCTTTTTGTGAAATATTGAACGACAATCCAACTTTCCATCCCTTTTTATAGTCCTTCCTCTTTATCACAGAAAGATTAAAGCTTCCTTCTCCGTCAGCAAAGCCACTCAAGTAGCATCCAGTGTCTATTGGAATTTTGCCTATAGGATTACTAGAAGTCTTTCCTGCTGATTGACCGCTTCGATTGAACATTTTTACTTCCATTGAGCAATATTATCACTTAACGGAGAGTAGTTCAATATACCCGGTGTTTCCAGCATATAGCCGAGTTTTTTTCCTGAAAGTTACCTTTCAGGGGCGGCAACTATTACCTTACCGCCGACGTTTACTGGCGCTTCGGCCGCTCAGCTGCTCTCCGCCAAAAGCGGAGAGCAACCGGCGACGTTAACGTTCCAGCACTGGTCAGGCCTCAGCCCCTATACATCCTCTCGCGAGTTAAGCAGGGACCTGTGTTTTTGATAAACAGTCGCCAGGGGAACTTTCGCTGCGACCCAGCCACACCTCGCTGTGCTCAGTGGAATTTTAAATTTGAAATTCGAAATTCCATGCTAAACGCAGTGAGGTATGGCCAGGTAGGTCTTATC
>PUMP01000061.1 GCA_003551425.1 Candidatus Nealsoniibacteriota bacterium
AAGAAAAAAGATTCTATTTCTTCTGTTGATTTTCCCGCCTGTTGCGCAAATGATTCGTTGGGGATCCGCAGCAGTGTCCAGCGTGTTCGCGTCGTACGGAGCGCGGATATGACGCCCTCGGCCTTACGCAGCAGGGATACTTTCTCCGGAGCAATACCCGAGAACTCGTTCAGATTGCGTGCTCCCCGGAGGTCAATGCAGACATCGGCCCACTCCATAGCGAACTTCCAAACCTGCGGGATCTGTCGAATCTGGTCGTTTGAACCCCGGGTCAGCAGGTCGCGCTGAAAGACGGTGGAATAGAACAGCGTCTGTACGTGGGCACCCCGATCGATGCATAGCTTCGACACGGCCCGAGCGGCGACGACGGTTTCCGCCTCGCGCATGATTAGCAGAACATTGTCGTTCTTCTTAACGCCGGTCGAGTAGTCCACAAGGACTCGGGCGACCTCGTCCCACCGTGGATCCGTGGTGCCAATCGTCATAGACCTTACCTCCCGTCCGTAACGGTCGTTGCCCGTCGGTCGAGCTCTCGGGATGTTTCAACCAGGTTATGGACAACGGGAGCACTCACCTCATACAGGTCGCGAAACTGCTTGTAGAACGAGTCGTAGATCGGCGTTGCAGATGGATCCGGCCGGATATAGGTGGCCGGCGGGATCCATCGTTGCACTTCTTCCCTTGAGTCCAGGATGCCACAGGACAGAGCTGCCAGCACGGTATCACCAAATGCCGCGCCGGCGGACTCTCGCACTGTCTGCGTACGTCCCAAAATGTCCGAGACGATTTGAATCCAGAGATCGTTCCGTGTACCCCCGCCCACCGCGGTCAGTTTCTCGATGACGTGTCCGGCGTTTTCGATCTCTTCAAGGTTATGACGAATGCCGTACCCGACTCCCTCGAGTATCGCCCGGTAGAGGTGTCCCCGCGTTGTGGACAGGCTCAGCCCGGCGAAGACGCCCCGTGCGTCCGGATCATTGATCGGCGTACGTTCACCAGAGAAGTAGGGGAGAGCGATCACACCGTCTGATCCGGGAGCGACCTTTGCCGCTTCTTCGGCAAGAACGTGGTACGCGGCGGACGCATCGAGATCAAGAAAGGTCTTGCGAAACCATTGTGTGAGTGAGCCTGTTGTCGACATGCCCGCCGCCAGCGCAAACGTTTCAGGAAAGAGGTAGGGCGCGGTCCAGAACCTGCCGGGACGGCCGAGGCGTTTGTCCACGGAAATAAGAAACATCGAACTGCCGTACATGAGCATCGTTTCACCGGGACCGACGATCCCTGCTCCGACCGCTTCAGCCGCAGCGTCGGCGGTGCCGACGGTGACCGGAACGCCGGCGCGCAGACCGGTTTCCGCGGCGGCATCCTTTGATACAACCGCAGGCGCTTCCGACGTCCAGAGCAGTTCCGGTAACTGATCCCGCGAACATATCAGATCGGCGGGGAGATCGGTGTTCCAGCGCTGTTCAGTCAGGTCGTACAGGGGATCAAAGAACGCAGCGGTATAATGATCGAGTACGACCGCGCCGGTCAGCCGGAAAACCAGATACGTAGCGGAGGACATATACTTCCAGGCACGCGACGCGATCTCCGGTTCCACGTCCCGGACCCAGCGAATCTTGGGACCCGCCGATTGAGAAGAGAGATCGGCGCCGCAGTTGTCGCGAATCCACTGTTCACCGAGCGTGCCGTTCAGGAACGCGATTTGGTTCTGTGCTCTTGTATCGACACCATACAGGATCGCCGGCCGCAGGGGCTTGCCCTGTCGGTCCACGGGAAGAACACAGGGTGCAATCGCACTGACGGCGATCGCATCGATCTCTTCCGTTGCTGTCTCGGGTAGACTCCCGGCTTTTTCTATGATCGTCCGGCACAACACAACCAGATCGTTCCACCAGACGTCATCCGCGTCGTGCTCGGCATAACCCGCTTTCGGTACCGACAGTGAATGGGGTCGCTCCTTCGTCACCAGAACCGAACCCCGGTTGCTGGTAAGGACCGCTTTTGATGAGTGCGTACCGATATCGATTCCCAGAGTCATCTGTTTTACGGTATCACGACCCCTGTGCCCCGTCAACGATTTGTGTGTTGTATTGTTACAAAATATCTGTTAGAATGCTCACGATATGAACAGCGCTGAACGACGAGCGATTATCGCTCAACAGCTGGCGGAGGAGCACACGGTCGGCGTTGTGGAGCTTGCCCGGGAGCTCGGTGTCTCCGGGATGACGGTTCGCCGGGATCTGGCGGAGCTCGAACGGCGGGGGTACGCCCGACGAGTGTACGGCGGCGCCGTGCGGGAGACGCAGCGGAGCTTTGAGCCCGCCGTGCCGGCCCGATACACGGCCAACACCGCGGAAAAGCAGGGAATCGCCCGCGTGGCGTTGTCGCTGCTCAAGTCGGGGGATTCGATCGCGCTTGATATCGGGTCGACGCTGCTGTTTTTTGCCGAAGAGTTGCGCGATGCGTCGGATCTGAGGTTGATAATCGCGACGCCGAGCCTTGCCATCGCCGGAGAATTGAGCGATAACCCCGCTTATGTTCTCATCGTGTCCGGCGGCGTGGTGCGGCGTGGCGAGCAATCACTCACCGGGGAAGCTGCGGTCGACGCGTTTCGGCGCTATAACGTGGACAAATTGTTCTTATCCGCCGCGGGTCTGTCCTCCCGCACCGGCCTGACCGAATACAACATGGAAGATGCCGCGGTAAAACGAGCGATGATCGAGTCGGCAAACGAGATAATCGCGCTGATCGATTCCACCAAGTTTGAGAAGATCACACTCTGCACGGTGGGTGGACCGGATGTTATCGACACGCTGATCACTGATCGTATGCCTGATTCCCCACTTCGGGAACGACTGGAAGAACAGGGAACGAGAATTCTGATTGTACAGGAATAGACAGGAGGGTTTAATCAATGGAATGGATGAAGAAAGAACTCGGAACTCATAAACCGATAATCGCGATGTGCCATATGCCGGCACTGCCGGGGGATCCGAATTACGATCGCAGTGCGGGCACCCGGGGCATCCTTGATGCGACGAGACGCGGTCTTCACGCGCTTCAGGAGGGGGGGGTCGACGCGGTCATGTTCTCCAACGAGTCGAGTTTACCCTATCTTACCAAAGTTGAGCCGATCACAACGGCAGTGATGGCCGGCGCTATCGGCGAATTGAAACGGGAGATCTCGATTCCCTTTGGCGTAAACGTACTCTGGGATCCGCGGGCGAGTATCGATCTGGCAGTCGCGACCGGGGCGGTTTTCGTTCGGGAGATTTTTACCGGTGTATACGGCAGCGATTTCGGTATCTGGAACACCAACTGCGGTGAGGTTGTGCGGCACCGAGCCGCGATCGGTGGAGAGTCCGTACGGTTGCTCTTCAACATCGTACCGGAAGCGGCGGCGTATCTCGGTGAGCGTACCCTGAAGGATATCGCCAAATCCACCGTTTTTAACGCTCAGCCCGACGGACTCTGTGTTTCCGGGCTCACCGCCGGAGCGGAGACATCGGCGGACCAGCTCAGAATCGTTAATGATGTCGCACCGGATACGCCGGTCTTCGCCAACACCGGCGTGCGCGTTACCAATGTCAGAGACCAACTCTCTGTAGCGGATGGAGCTATCGTGGGGACGGCGCTGAAAAAGGATGGATACATCTGGAACGAGGTCGACGTTGATCGAGTGAAAGCGTTTATGGAGGCGGTACGGGACGCTCGGGGAGGCTGATCCCGGAAGCAGATCACGTTTTCACGCATCACGGTACAGGTGCAACGCTCGTTCCAACATCTCCCATGCGCGTTTTCTTACGCCGGTGTCCTCAGATCCAGACGGGAACTTTCAGTGTCCACTCAGACAGAGAGTTCGTATCGGTACGCGCATATCGGAGATCACACTGCGAACGGGAAAGCGTTATCCGACTCAGGCACTATCCTCGGCGGAAATCCTT
>PUMP01000013.1 GCA_003551425.1 Candidatus Nealsoniibacteriota bacterium
TTTTAAATTATTTTTTTTATTTTCCATTTCCTTAGTCTAGCATTTTTTATCCAATTTTCAACTAGGTGTATAGTTAACACCATGGGGTTACACTTGGTATACTTAAGGGTAACAGGTGTTAACTAATAAAAACCATGCCTATGCCAAGCCCCATTAAGTACGATCGCAGGCAGAGAACCAGATGGTATCTGCAAGTAGATAAACACAAGAAAAGTGTTTCTGATGTCTGTAAGATATTCGGAATATCACGAAAGACATACTATAAGTGGAAAAGACATGACTTTGGAAAGAAAGGGACAAAGTATATCCCCTTTAAGGGACAACCTCACTTGAAGATTACTAAAGAAGTAGGAAGTTTTATTAAAGAAAAGAAAGATCTAACAAACTATGGTCCTTTGAAGATGAAATACTTAATAAAACGGGAAATGGGATTAGATCTTTCAACAACCATTATCTATCGTTATTATAAAAGAAGAAAGCTAATCAGAAAACCTCAAAGAAGACTACCTTGGTACAAACCAATGAAACATGCTTTAATTATTCAAAACCCCGGAGAGGGAGTACAGATGGACATTAAGTATGTTTATGACTCAGGAAAGAGGAAGTATCAGTTTAGTGTCTTTGACCCTTTTACAAAAAAGTATCACTTCTCTGTTTTTCCTACTAAAGAAAGTAAGAATGCAGTTGTTGCTTTTAGGTCTGCAGAAAAGTACTTCAAATTCAAGATATTATCAGTCCAAACAGATAACGGATCTGAGTTTAGAGGAATGTTTCATCTTTGGCTTGAAAAGAAGAGGATTCCTCATTACTTTATCCCTAAGAAATCTCCTTGGTGGAATAGTAATGTTGAAAGAGCTCACCGGACAATTGATGATGAATACTACAACAATCCTTACAGAAAATGGAAAACAGTTTATCAGTGGCTTGATTATTACAATTATCAAAGAATACACTTATCAATTAACGGATTAACACCTGAAGAAAAGTTGAAAAGTGTTACCCTTGAGTGTTAACTATACAGCCCCGGAATACCAAAAGCCCCGCCTGGTTTGACGGGGCTCTCGGCTTTCTTTACTAGTAAAGTTTTATAGGCCTTCTACTTGTTTGTAGATTTAGGCCTAAAGAGATAAAAGAGAGTCGTTATCATTAACAGAGAAGCAATAGCAATCGCTATTATAGCAATCATTCTCCACATATCTCTCTCTTCTTCTGCAGGAACCACTTCTTTCTCTAGTGACACCAATTCTTCTTGAGCGTCTAAAATAGCCTCTGTGGCCTCATCTACACGCTCCTGAGTATCTTCTTCGGTTACCTTGTTATCAGCAACTATCTCTTGATAAGTTTCCCAACTTTCTTTGGTGTAATGACACACCTCTGCTCTTTCCAACGCCTCTTTGTAATCTGTCAAATCCACCTCTTCCACTTCCTCCTCTTCTCCCAGAACTTCTTCTGTGGGAGGAGTATAGGTAGGGGTATAGGTAGGAGTATAGGTTAGCTCATCCGAGAGATCGGGTTGCGCAATAGCAAGTTCCGGACAAACAATCATGTTAATCCATCTTTTTGTAGTTCGATAAACATATCCGGTAGGAATGTTTTCGTTAGAAAGAAGACCTATTTCCACCCAGGGACTTAGAACTTCTTCCTTGTATTGAAGCTGAAATCTGTTAACCGCTTCTTCTACTTTTCTTCCGTAATAACCGTCTACAACAAGATTTTCTCCCATGTGTTCGTTTAAGAAGATTTGAAGTTTTTTCACTTCTTCTGGGTTGTTTTGCGTGCCATATCTTAAATATTCGTAAAGATAAAGCTCACACATGTCTTCTTCTCCCAGAACCTCTTCTTCTGCAAAGTTTGCTATCAGAGTTACATCTTCATCTAGCATGGTGTAGGTAAATTCCGCTTCATCGCTTATTTCCTCACCATCTTTGGTCCAGTTAATGAAGTTATAGCCTTCTTTAGCTTCCGCCTTTATAGAGACTTCTTCATCTTTTTCATATTCACCTTCTCCTGATACTATTCCTGCTTCTTCCAGATTAATCTCTAAAGTAAGAGTGTATTTTTCCGGAGTAAATCTAGGAGCAAGAGCGCCACCTCCAGTTCTTCTTGGAGCCGGTTCATCTTCTTCTTCCCAGATAGCATAAACGGTCATATCTTCTTCCACCTTAGTGTCAGAGTCAAAGGTATCACCTTCTCCATATCTATCGGTATTCCACTCGACAAAGTCATAGCCTGACTTTTGAGGGTCACTGGGCATATCACCGCCAAAAGAAGTGTCCTCTTCTATTTCCTTCTCAAAAATATCACCATCCTTGTGATTTTCATCAAAAGTTACGATGTATTTTTCAACTTCTTCCTTTTCAGTCATTTCAAATTTTACCACTTTATCCTCTCCGTCAACCTCAAAATCACTTTCATAGTCCTCATAACCACTTTTAGTTGCAGTAAAGTCATATTCTCCGTCTTCTAGGTTCATGGTGGCCTCGCCGTCTTCATCCGTAGTTACGGTATTTCCTTTTACGTCGATCTTGACACCTTCCAAGCCATTTTCTTCGATAAAGGTTACGGTGTACTCAACACCTTTTTCTTCCCAGATAGCATAAACGGTCATATCTTCTTCCACCTTAGTGTCAGAGTCAAAGGTATCACCTTCACCGTCATCCTCAGTATTCCATTCTACAAAGTTATAATCTTCTCTTTGAGGATCATCAGGCATATCACCGCCAAAAGAAGTGTCCTCTTCTATTTCTTTCTCGAAAACATCGCCATCTTTGTGATTTTCATCAAAGGTTACAGTAAACTTATCTGTAGGATCACAAGGCTTTGTCATTTCGAAGGTTACTTCCTTGTCACTGCAAGAAACAATGAATTCATCACCTACATACTCATTGTAGCCACTCTTGCTAGCGTCAAAGTCGTACTTTCCGCTTTTAAGTTCAATGGTGGCTTCTCCGGAGCTGTCGGTGGTGATTGTTCCTACCTTGGGTCCGTCGTCTTCTTCGTACACCTCGATCTCAACTCCTTCCACTTCGTTTTCTTCGATGAAGGTTACGGTAAACTTATCTGTAGAATTACAAGCATAAGCTTCTCCCGTCAAGGAAAACAGCCCACCGAACAACATAAAGACAAACATCAGGCATAACGGAAGAACTTTCATAATCTTTTCTTTTGCTTTTTCCATAATTTTCTCAGCTTTTTCGCTGTTTTGTTGTCGTTTTGAACAGAAAGTAGTAGATTTTGTGTGTCGACCACTTATTTTAATCGATTTATAAAACACAAAACTGGCCAAAACTCTTCTGCTTTGGTCGTAATTACTTCTATTCAGTTTTTAGATCTTCTTCCTCCTTTTACTTCTATCCCTCCTCCTTAAAGAGCGTCTTTACGGTTACTATAATATAACATAATTGACATTTTGTCAAGAATTGGTGATAAAATTAATACTTTCTAGATTTAATTATATTTGCCTATAAACACCAAAAACCCCGCCTGGCTTGGCGGGGTTTTAACTTTCTTCTTCAATTAATTATCTTCCTATTTCTTGGGCTTGAATGCGTAGAAGATAATTACTGCAACTACCAGGATTATAACAACAATGGCTACGATCGTACCCGTGTCCATTTCCTCTACTTCTTCTTCCTCTTCTTCAACATCCACTTCCATAGGGTCTTCCTCGGGCTCCATCAGATCTTCTTCATCTATCTCTATTTCTATCGGTTCTTCATCCATTTCTATGGGAGGAGTCTCGTCGGGAATCGGAAATTCTTCATCTGCCGGCTCTTCATCCATTACTTCCTCGTCAAACTCTTCGTTTTCAATGTCTTCCACTTCTTGAGCAGGATCAAGCGGAGTTCCTTCGTCATCCACTTCCATTGCAAGGCCGGTATAAGCAAAGGAGAAGCAAAGAGCTAAAGATATTACCGTTACTTTTTTAATTAATTCCATTTTTATTCTGCAGACCATGTCTTGATATAACACGGGCTGCGATTATTTTGCAAGACTTTTAATTTGTTGCTGTCGACCATCCACGTTTACAAGGACAGTGGATAGCAACTGACCACTTTCTTGCTTGATTTTCACCTGCTTAGCATAACAAAGATTCCGGAGGTGTCAATTGTGGATAACTGCCTATCTTTATATCTTAATCGATTAAAACATATCTCTTTCCAATACCAAAAACCCCGCCTGGTTTGGCGGGGTTTTGGTACTTAGCTTTAGCTAAAGAGCTTGACTAAGTGATTACCCTATCCCTTTTAGGGTAGTTTTTACTCTTCTCTACTTGTTCCGTCTACGTACTTTTGGTCTGTCTTAAGATCATCAATCTCATCATGGTCACTCCTGTTGTTGGTAAAGACCTTCCAACCATTATCATCATCAGACTCTGCATACCATTTTATTTCTTCTACTCGGAATCTTACGAAACCATCTTCATTAACAGGTCGGAAAACCCCTGTAAGCTCGAAGGTTTTTGTTTCATCCTGAGTGATCTCATAGTAAGTTCCGGTAGTAAGGTTAGCAACATCACCTCCATCTACTTCATCGCCGCTAAACTCAACATCACCTATAGACCAGCTGGTTGGAGTAGTAAACCCTGTACCAGCAAAAGTTAATCCTTCAGTTGGGATGTAAATATCTCCTCCCAAAGCTTCGACAGAAAATTCAAGTGTAGCGTCAGCAGTGTGATATCCAGCATCCCCACTTCTAGAAATGCTTGAGCTTTCGAGTGTTACATGGGGAGCATGTGAATAGATATACTGCTTACGACCATTTACATCTCTGTCAAGGTCTACAGTATCATCCAGCTCATCATAAGCGACTACATCATCTTTGTTAAGGTTTGCAGTAAGCCAGAAGCCTTGATTCTTAACATCCAAAGCGTAAACATCAATAGCGATCATGAACTCTTTGGTTGTGCCTTCGGCTATATCGATGTCGATCTCAAAGGTCGCTTTGTGGTCGCTATCAAGGGTAGCCGTATCAAGTGCAGTACCCCCGTCGTAGAGAGTAACATCTCCGACAAGGTCGCTAAGATCATCTACGTTAACATCACCACAGCCAATTTCCGTCGTAAGATCCTCAAGTTCAATATCGGAATCTTTGGCGGTAAGCTCGAATTTGAGAAGATCTACTTCAGTCCTGCTGTCCTCACTTACATGAACCATAGCTTCCTCGGGAGAATCGGAATGTCTTTTTGCTTCCAAGGTTCCCGCCTCTTCGCCGATTAAAGTAAAGGATCTTTCAACATTGTCTTCATTGTAGACGTCAAGTCCAGCTTCGTCTCTGCCACGGATATCGTCTTTATTGAATCCAAGGTATACGGTTTCATTAGTCTCATGATCATCATCGGATGCGGTCACCTGAAGGGTTATATCCACATAACCATCTGTGGCAACCGGGATGTTAAGTCCGCTGAAACGGACATATTCATCGTTTCTTTCAATGGTGTTCCTATTAATGTCCATCTCTCCCACTTTTTCATCATCTGCGTAAATCGCAAGATGATCAATCCAGCTCCTGAAGTCATCATAGTTAGTGCCGTTTTCGCTATCAAGATTATAAAACCTGACATCCATTCTTCGAACATTAACATCGGAGTCTTCCGCCTCTAAGCGGAATACAGCGACATCTTTGGTTTGTTCGGCACTTACTTCCGCACCGGAAATATCACCTCTCCTGCTTACTTCAAGAGTACCTTCTTCACCGACTAATTCCGGATCTTCCAGCTTTTCTACTCTCTCCACAAGATCGGAGATAAGCTCACCAAAAGCTGCGAGCTGTTCCATGATATCGGAAAGTGTATCCTCATCAGGAAGTTCCGGATCCGGATCAACAACTCCCTCTTCAAGCATGCTGTTGAGTTTAGCTCTGGTTTGTGCTCCTACATACCCTGTTCCGGCAGTAAGGCCAACAGGAGTCAAAACTTCATCCGCATACTTGTTTTGGAACTCAATTACTGCACTATTAGTAAGAGTTCCGAAATACTCGGTCTCTTGACCGGGTGATCCTGCTCCCGTTTCTGCTACTTGTGTAGCGGGGTCAGAATTAAGAACGATTTGGAGATACTTTACAGCTTCTCCTCTCGATCCTTGGCTAAGGTTTTCGGTGAAGGTAAAGTTCGCGGGAACTCCTTCAATTCCGACAACCTCGGTGTCTTCCTCTTCTTCCTCGTCATTCTCGTCCACATCTTCGGTATCCTCGCCCATCATTTCCATGAGCCAAAGCTGAAAGTCAGCAAAATCTGCTTGGAGCTCTTCTAGCTCTCCGGCAAGATCTTCCTCTTCTTCAGCAAAAGCGACACCGAAAGCGGTAAAGGCCAAGGAAAGAGCCATTACACCTACGATTATCTTTTTTACTAAATCCATTTTTTTATTTTAACAAATTATACTTAGGTACAATTTGCAGTTACTTTTAAACGACTTTTAATCTGCCGTTGCCGACCACCCCGTTCTTGTGAAGACTTCACAATACTAAAGGTTAACGACTCGTTGCTCTTTATCTCTCTAATTTTCACAATTCTAAAATTATAATCAAAGGAAAACCTTTGTCAAGCTTAATACATTACTTTGAAATAAAGGGAAATCACGTCATCGTATCTTTCCTCTTCCATGGCTTCCTCCATCTCCGTTATCGCTTCCTCTTCGTTTTCTTCCGTCATGATCTGAAAAGAGGTCATCTTCTCCACTTCCGCCACTAAATGCTCTGCCAGTTCTTTGTCGGTATAGTTCGGTTCTTCTTCGTTTTTTTGCGCGATATACACTCCAAGAACTTGTCTTTGCAGCTCTCTTACTCCCTCATCCAACTCACGGGCTCCTTTCATAAGGTCACTCTCTTCCGTTACGGCTACCACTGTTTCTCCGTCATCCTCGTCTTTAACAACTTCTTCTTCCTCCTCCACTTGAGCAACCTCTACTTCTTCTTTCTCTTCTTCTACCGCCACTTTCTTTTCTTCTTCCTCTTCAGGCTCTACGTAACGTCCCTCACGCTGGGAAAGCAGAGGAAGGGTGAATGCGACAGCGAGAAGTAACACAAAAGCCCCGGTCATTAAAAGTCTGGGCTGCAAGAGAGGAGAGACTTCTTCTCTTAAAATATCCTCTTTAGCGTTTTCCTTCCAATCTTCCTTTGGCTTAATCTCGCGCAGTAAATATATTTTTTTTAGTAATTCCTTTTCCATGGTTTTTGTTCCTTCTGTCTTAGTAGACGAAAAACCGCCTATTTTGTTACACCCCTCTCATCTCTTTCTTTAGGGCCTTTAACGCCCTGTGGACGAGAACACGCACGGTAGCTTCCGGCTTACCGAGAAGATCGGCAATCTCCGATACCGACAGTTCGTCAAGATAATACCAGATGATAACGTTTTGATAGTCTTCGTTTAGTTTCCTTAAGGCTTTTGCAACCCTTTCCATCTCGGAATCAATCTCCGCTTTTTCGTCGGCTCTTCTTTCTTTGTCGGGAACCACTACTTCTTCCGGAGTGGCAACTTTCTGGAACTCTCTTCTTCGATAATGATCGATAACGATGTTTCGCGCTATCCGGTAAGCGTAGGCGCGAGGGTTCTTGATCTCTTCCGTTTCCTGTAAAGATTCCCAGACACGAGTAAAAGTTTCCGAAGTCAGATCTTGCGCGACTTCATCGGAGCTTACTTTTAAGAAAATGAATCTATAAACCTCATTCACGGAACGGTCATAGATTTCTTCGAATTTCTTTTTTTTATTATCCTTTCGGAAAAACATTTGTCCTAAGCTTTAAAATAGGGCTGTTTAGGTTTAATCTAGGCTATTTGTCCTCTTGTTATTAGGACATAGATAGGACAAAAATGAAAAAACATTTTTGTCCTATCTGTGTCCCATTAACGAACTTCGTAATAGGTCGTATTTCCTCTTCCTACTTTTTTCAGTTTTCCTATTTTTGTAAGATCGCTTAAATCTCTTCGCAAAGTGCGCTTTGTCGCTTCGGGTAAAACTTCTTGTATGTCTTTCACCTGCACCTTTTCCTTGTTTTTCAAAAGATTCAATATCTTCTCTTGCCTTTTGTTTAATCCTTTCTCTTTCTTTTTCTTTGAAGGAGCCTCCACTTTCTTCTCGCCTTCTCCCAACATTTCTACGCGGTTAGCGTTATTAAACTCTTCCACCTCCCTTTTTATCTCCGAATAATCTTTCTGAATCCCGTTTATTTCTTCTTTCTCCGCCCAATCTTGGTTTTTGGCAAGTTCAAAACAAGTATCCATCAAACCAATGCTTTTTTCTACATTAAAAGCGGACTCTCTTTTACTCTTTTCGTCCCCTTCCAAAATAATAACAAGGTCCATAAGCACCTCATCGGCTAACCCCCTTATTCTCTGGCGAAGAGGCTCTTGTTTGGGGAAAGAAAGCGTTAATCGGTACAACTTGTTCGTTAAATCAATAAAATATCGCTTATCCATTATCCCGCACTTAAGAGAATACGAGCACAGCATACTTCTCAAGGTTTTGCAGTTCCTTGGGGCTGAGCTCTTTTGCCTCTTCCAAGGCATCTTCAATAATATCTTTTGAAATCTCCACTTCTTCCCCTATATCAAGCCAATCTCCGGAAGGGGCAACCTTTTTTTGAACATAATCCTCCATATAGATCTTTTTCTCCGATGCAATCTCTTCTTCCAAGTATTCATCTATCGCGCGGCGCGCCAAGTGGGTAACTCCTTCCCCTTTTTCTGCCACCTTCCTGTAAGTCTCTCTTTCTTCTTCCACTCCTTCCACATAAGCCTCTTCTACGTCATCTTTATCTACCGTCTCTTCTGTTTCTCTTGTCGTATAATCGATCATGGCAGAGCGAAGCGCATCGCCGTATTCTCTTGTCAAAACAAAAGCAACAATGGCAAGAATAATTACGAGAAGAATCACTATGGAGAGAGTAAGCTCTTTCTTCTCTTCGGGCTTTTTTTCTATATTGGTAAAATCTTCGTTCATAAGTTTACTCTTTTAATTTTTCTTGTCATATTATATCATAAGAAAGTGATATGACAAGAGAATACCGAAAAAAAATAACCCTCTGCTTTGCGCTTCCAATCCTCTTTACTTTCCTTATGGCGCAAATCATAAATACCGAAGAAAAGAGCCATACGATTCTTTTTACCGGAGATATTATGCTTGACAGAGGGGTTCGCCAAATGGTGGAGGAATATGGAAAAAACGATTATACTTTTCCCTTTTTAAATATAAAAGAAGTCCTAAAAGAAGGAGATATCGTCTTTGGAAACTTAGAAAGCGTAATCTCCGACAAAGGGCACGATGTCGGAGGGCTTTACTCTTTCCGCGCCGACCCACAAGCGATGGAAGGGCTCTCTTACGCCGGCTTTGATATAGTCTCTCTTGCCAACAATCATGCTTTCGATTACACGAGAGAGGCCTTTGAAGATACGATGCAAAGACTCCGCAAAAGCGGAATACTTTATACCGGAGCGGGCTTTGACAAAAAGGAGGCCCACTCTCCCGCAACAATATCACTGGATGATACAAGGGTAGGTTTTTTAGGATATACCGAATTTCTTTTTCCTTACGCTGTAGCTACAGAGGAAAGATCGGGAATAACCGATTTTACCGTAGAAAATATGAGAAAGGATATTGAAAAAGCGAAAAAAGAAGTTGATGTTCTTGTTGTAACTTTCCATTACGGAGATGAGTATGAGAAAAAACCAAACACAAGGCAAAAAGAAGTAAGCAGAAAAGCAATAGATTACGGAGCAGATATCGTTATCGGCCATCATCCGCACGTAACCCAGCCTGTGGAAAACTATAACGGAGGATACATCGCCTACTCCTTGGGAAACTTTATCTTCGATCAATATTTCTCGGAAGAAACGATGCGAGGATTCATTTTAAAAGCGAAGATAGAAAACAAGGAAATAACGGGAATAGAAAAAATACGCTACAGATTAAACGAACACTATCAACCGAAAGTAGTAGAATAGTAAGAGCCCCTAAAATAGGAGCTCCTCTTCTTTATGCTACTTTTTTTTATTGCCCACCTCCTTTTGTTCTTTCTTCCTGGCCTCCCGAAGTTTTTTGCGAGTGGTCCTTTTTGTTTTTAACTTTTTGGTCAAGCCACAACTACCTCCTTTTTTAGTAGCATTTCCCCTTCCTCTTGATAGAACCAATCTACCTTATTTATTATTTTTGTCAACATGTTTGACAAAAAGCTATCTTCCCTTATAATCTAAAAAATTTAAGCCCTCATGAAGGAAAAGAGTGCAATAATCACCGTTATACTTTTTTTGGGAGGAACAACGCTTCTTGGAAGCGTTTTTTTAGAATACAATCCCCTAAAAGCAATGATTGGAATAACCGGATCTCCGGAAGAAAAAGAAACAATCCTTACCACCGAAGAAGTTCCCGAAATATCAATAAAAACTCCTCCGGAAACAAAAACAATTGAAGAAAGCAAAGAAGAAACAGTTGATGAGGTCAAAACAAAAGAAGACGAAGAAATAACGAAAATAGATATCAACTCCGCAAATGAAGAAAAATTACAAGAGATAACCGGCATCGGGCCGACCTACGCTAAGAGAATTACGGAAAAACGTCCTTTTTGCGCATTAACCGATATCAAGAAAATAAGCGGGATTGGTGAGAAGACATTAAAAAACATAAAAAGTCAAGGATTGGCAATAATAGATTCCCCGAAAAATTGTAAAAATCCTTTACCGGAAAAAGAGATAATAGAAAACAAAGAAGAAATATTTGAGAAATTGGAAGAAATAGAAAAAAGAATAGAAGGGTTAAAGGAAAAAATAACCGAAAAAGAAAAGATTAAAGAAGTGGAAATAAACTCTGCAAGTAAAGAAGATTTAGAGAAAATAACGGGTATCGGGCCGGCTTACGCTAAGAGAATTATGGAAAAACGTCCTTTTTGTACCTTATCCGATATCAAAGAAATAAGCGGGATTGGCGAGAAGACGTTAAAAAATATAAAAAGTCAAGGATTGACAACAGTAGAAATTCCAGATACTTGTTTTGAAGAAGAAAAGAGTAGCGATAAAGGAAAAGAAGATAAAGAGATAACGGAAGTGGAAATAAACTCCGCTAGCAAAGAAGATTTACAAGAGATAACCGGTATCGGGCCAACTTACGCTAAAAAAATAATAGAAAAGCGACCTTTTTGTAATCTTTCCGAACTTAAAGATATAAGCGGCATTGGTGAGAAGACATTAAAAAACATAAAAAGTCAGGGCTTGGCGATAGTAGAGTCTCCGGAAAGCTGCGGTAAGAGTAAAGAGGAAAGACCAACATCAACTTCTTCTTCCACGTCCAAAACAAAAGAAAAAATAACGGAAGTGGAGATAAATTCCGCCAGCAAGGAAAATTTAGAGAAAATAACCGGTATCGGGCCGGCTTACGCTAAGAGAATTATAGAAAAACGGCCTTTTTGCACTTTATCGGAGCTTAAAGGTATAAGCGGCATTGGTAAAAAGAGACTGAAGAACATAAAAAGTCAAGGATTAGCGACAATAGATCCTCCGAAGAGCTGTCTTGATACCGGTAAAATTGAGATATCTCCCGATGAATTAAATTTTAAGCTTAAAAACACAACAAAAGAAATAAAAATAGAGAACAATAGAAAAGAACAAATAAGGTTTAATTTCGAGATTAATTATTTAAAAGAGGAAAGTGACTGGCTTAATATAGAAACAAAAAAGAAAACGGTAGCCACAGAAAGCGTCACTGATTTATTCGTATCTCCTGTTTCAGAAAAAATAGAGGAAGAGAAAGAATATTTAGCGGAAATAAAAGTTAAATTTTTAGAAAAAGAGAAAGTAATTCCGACAAGTTTGCTCATAAAAACCCCCGAAAACCTTCTTCAAAATGAGTTTTTCAAGCTGTGGAAAAACGATATCCCTCTTTCTTGGGACAAAGGCCCAGAAACTCACTTATCAGACATTAGCAAACCAACCCCCACAACTAAATCTTTTTTAAAAATAAATCACTCCTATGTCGGAGAGCGTGATGTTGAGCAAAAAGTAACTCATGAAAAAGCAAGTGGCAGGAAAACAACATATTACGGAAAAATATACGTAAAAGGGACGGGATATATAAGAACAGGGATACAAAGACCGGGATATAACTACCGGCACAGCGAATGGGAAAAATTGGAAGAGAAAGATTGGGTTTCGATAAATACGAAAGCAAAAAAAGACAAGAGAGAAGAAAGTGATTTGGGTTTTCGCATTCAGACGACTTCTCGAGATCCTGACGATAAAGAGGGTCATAAATTTGACGAAACATCTCTTTATATTAACTCCGCATGGCTGAGCACAGAAAAGCCGCCGCAAAACTGGCCTTAATAAAAACGGAGCTCATTAAAGCTCCGTTTTCATATACTCTAAAAAATAAACTATCTGGTTGCAACTTTTTCTTTCTTGTTTACAGAAGAACCTTCAAAAACAACTTCTCCCTCTTTCGCCTTTACGGTGATTCTTCCTCCTTCCTCAACATCACCGGAAATAACTTTCAATGCAAGAGGATTAAGAACCTTCTTCTGAATAATTCTTTTTAAAGGCCGTGCACCCATCTCTCTGTCAAATCCTTCTTTGGCAAAAAGATCCTTTGCTGATTTTTGGAAAATAACTGCAATATTGTTGTTGTTTTTCATTCTTTCTTTTACCTTTTCAAGCTCCAAATCAACAATTTTTTGCACATTTTCTTCCGTCAAGTGGTTAAAGATAATAATATCATCCACTCTATTTAGAAACTCCGGTCGGAAGGTCTTCTTTAGGGCTTCCATTACTCTTTCACGAAGAGAACTTTTTATTCCCTCCTCTTCTTTCTCGTTAAAGCCCATCTCCCCCATTTCCGTAATATGTTCCGATCCCACGTTGGAAGTCATGATAATTATCGTATTTTTGAAAGAAATTACCCTTCCTTTGGTATCGGTAAGCCTTCCGTCTTCAAGGACTTGCAAGAGGATATTGAATACTTCCGGGTGAGCTTTTTCTATCTCATCGATAAGTATCACGCTATAGGGCTTTCTTCTTACTTCTTCGCTTAGTTGCCCGGACTCCTCGTGTCCTACGTATCCCGGAGGAGCACCGATCATCTTGGAAACAGAGTGCTTTTCCATATATTCGGACATATCAAGGCGAATCAAGACATCTTCCTTGCTGAACAAAAACTTAGTCAAGGCTCTTGCTGTCTCCGTTTTTCCTACACCGGTTGGTCCCAAGAAAAAGAAGGATCCAAGCGGACGATCTTCTTCCGATACTCCCGCTCTGGAGCGGCGTATAGCATGAGAAATAGCGGAAATCGCTTCTTCTTGCCCGATTACACGACGAGAAATGATATTCTCCATTTTTTGCAGTTTTTTTATCTCTTCTTCAAGCAAGCTGTTCGCCGGTATTCCCGTCCATCTTGAAACCACTCCGGCTATATCTTCGCGGGTTACCGACTCTTTTAAGACCGGTTTATTTTTTTGCAGATTTTTCAGTTTTCTTTCTTCTGATTTAAGCTCTTTGGTCTTTTCCGGTATCTTGCCGTATTTTATTTCCGCCACCTTTTGAAGATCGGCGTCTTGTCCTGCTTTTTCCGCTTCATGTTTAAGGCCGTCAATCTCGTTTTTAAGGTTTTTGATCTTGGTTATTGTTTCCTTTTCAAAACTCCACCTGGATTCAAGCTCGTTTGCCTTTTCAGTTAAATCCGCAAGTTGTCTGGAAATGGCTCTTTTTCTTCTTTCCGCTTCTTTGGAATTACTCCCCTTTAACGACTCTTTTTCTATTTCCAAGTCTTGTATTTCTTTCTTTAGATCCTCTAATCTTTCCGGCTGAGACTCTACTTCAAGCCTTAAAGAGCTCATCGCTTCATCCATCAAGTCCACCGCTTTATCGGGAAGAAAACGATCGGTAATATAGCGCGCAGAAAGTTCCGCTGCCGCTTTTACCGCACTATCTTCAATCTTTACTCCGTGATGAAGCTCGTATTTCTCTTTGATTCCGCGCAAAATTAAAATTGTTTCTTCTTCCGTAGCTTCATTAACGGCGATCGGCTGGAATCTTCTCTCCAGCGCCGGATCATTTTCAATATGTTTTTGGTATTCTTTTAATGTAGTCGCTCCTATAGCGCGCAGCTCTCCTCTGGCAAGGTCTGGTTTTAATAAATTAGAGGCATCAATTGATCCTTCCGCAGCTCCCGCACCGATAATAGTGTGCAGCTCATCAATAAAAAGAATATACTTATCTTTCTGTGACTTTATCTCTTGAAGCAACGCTTTTATTCTGTTCTCAAACTCTCCTCTGTAGCGAGTACCGGCGATAAGACTCCCAATGTCAAGGCTTATCACTTCTTTGTTCTTTAGGCTTTCCGGAACATCCTTTTTAGCAACCCTTTGCGCCAGTCCTTCCACAATAGCCGTCTTTCCGGTTCCCGCTTCACCAATTAAAACAGGATTGTTCTTGGTACGGCGAGAAAGTACTTGCATAAGGCGGCGCGTCTCTTGTTTTCTTCCTATAACCGGGTCAATCTTGCCTTTTCTGGCCATCTCCGTGAGATTATGAGTATACTTTTCTATAGACTGCATCTTTGACTCCGGATGAGGATCGGTTATTTGCTGATTTCCCCTTATTTCCTGCAGAACTTCTTGTGCTTTTTCATAATTTAATCCTTCTGTTTCCATAGGATCCGGCCCCCCTTTCCCGGGAGAAAGAAAAGTAGCGTTTTCTAAGATGCTCTTTGCTCTCGTTTCCGTAGAAAGTAAAGCAAGAAAAAGGTGTTCTATAGATATGAACTTATCTTCCATTACACTTGCTTCTTCTCCCGCAACCTTAAGTATCTTTGCCATGTCCTGGGAAAGATAGAACTGCCCTTGACTTGTTTCCTCTTTTATTATCTGAGGAATGGCTTTGATAGCACGTTCTGTTTTTTTCTTCAAAGCTTCCTTATCTACTCCTATACGCTCTAAAAGATTTAAAACAATACTCTCTTCCTGGAAAAGCAAAGAATGCAAAAGATGCAGAGAATCAATTTGATAATGACCCCTCTTTTGAGCCATTTTTTGTGCTGTTATGATAGCTTGCTGAGCTTTATGGGTAAAATTTGCGCCTGGCATTGTAGACATAATATCTAAATTTTAATTATTTTCATGAAAATGATATCAGTTTTCCACAGGAAAATCAAGGGGATATCTTCTTATATAACCCTTGACTTATTAGGGTTATTATACTAGAATATACGCAGCTCCCTAAACAATTGAATAAACACAAATTAAGGGGAAAACCAAAAAGAAAAGGAGTGTGAAGCGTAATGACTAGGGCAGAAATATGCATGTCTTTATGCAAGATCTTAATTGTCTCTTTTTTTCTTCTTTATTTCACAGTAGATAGTTTTGTGCTTGGGCAAGAAAGTACTCAAGAACAATTCTTGGTTGAAGTTTCCGCTTACCCAGAAGAAAGAGGAGTAACCACTGGTAGCGGAAAGTACAATGAAGGAGAAAAAGTAACTGTTACTGCAACTGTAAATGAAGGATATGTCTTTGCTAATTGGCTTGAAGGAGACGTAGCTGTGAGCTCTGAGGAGAGTTACGTTTTCGAAGTTACGGAGAACCGTGAGTTAGTAGGAATCTTTATTCCTAAAGAAAAAGGAGGTGGTGAGAATGAGAGGTAGATGGATTGTATTAACAATAGTTGCAATTATTTTGATTGTTGTAGCTGCAATTTGTTTAACAAGCTGTGACCAGGAATACGTAATTGAAGTTTCTGCCTTTCCAAAAGAAGGCGGAACTGTCGAGGGAGCTGGTGTTTATAAGGAAGGTGAAGAAGTAACCATTGTTGCAACTTCTGAAGAAGGCTATGTTTTCAGTAATTGGCTTGAAGAAGATGTTGCCGTAAGCTCAGAAGAAGCTTATGAATTCGAAGTTACAGAAGACCGTGAGCTATTAGCTATTTTCATCGCAGAAGAACCGGAAGAAGTTGAAGAAGAACCGGAAGAAGCTGAAGAAGTTCCTGACGATGAATTCGAAGAATTCATCGGGAGATATCCTTTTGTAAAAGAAGGGCTCTCGTCCTGGAAAGAAGTTCAGAATTATATTGAAAAAAATCCTGACTTCTTGGAATGGCTGAAAAAAATTACGGAAATCGACAAAAATGACATCAGCCTATTAGTAAAATTGGAAAAAGAGGGACATAATTTTAATGTCACCCTCTCTCCAGGAACCAATCTAATCAACTCGGGATTTCGGGATGGGGTTCCCTTCAAGTACATAGGGAATCTTGAACAATACAGGGAAGCTCTTATCGACAAAAATGGAGATCCTGTAATCCTTATAGCATGTGCTAATCCTATAAGGATAGCACATAGGGTTTGTGTCACGGCTTCCCCTGAAGAAGGAGGCAATGTCTATGGTGGTGGAACCTACAAAGATGGTTCCACGGTTACAATAAGCGCAAGTCCTGAAGAAGGATGGAGCTTTGTAAAGTGGACGGAGAGTGGAAAAACAATCTCCCAAAACAAAGACCATAGCTTCATCGTTTTAAGAGACAGAAACCTTGTCGCC
>PUMP01000006.1 GCA_003551425.1 Candidatus Nealsoniibacteriota bacterium
GGACCGGCGATAATATAGACTCCTTCACCTTTATGAAAGCGCAAAGTCACCCTCTTGGTAAAAGGGTTTTGCCAAATCTCATATCTAGTATCTTCCTCGGTCCCGTCTAACGGGTCATAGAGAGGGGATCCCAGATAGGTTGGAATAAGGCAGTCGTAGAGATCGTAATACCCATCTTCTACCACTCCCGTTTCCGCAACCCCTTTGTTTCCGATAAGCTTAAAGTCCGGATGCAAATCAGGGTCCTCTCCTTCTTCAGAAAGATCTACCAACCCTTCCGGCAAAGGCTCGCAGTCGTGCCACCCTCTTTCAGTGGTCCGTTTCATGTGAATAGCATTTAGTATGGTATTAAGGTGTATCTCTCTCTGATTGTCTCTGGCATCTTCAAACCTCTGTCCCGGATTAACGGCAATCACCAGAGCGGCCGCAAGCAACGCTATGATTCCTATCACTATTATCATCTCGATGAGAGTAAAGCCCGCACAATAATACTCTGAGAAGACGATATCTTCTCTCTTTTTTGGAGAAACCCTCTTTTTTCTATTTAGCATTTAAACCGTATTATATAGAAACAATTGTTTGTAGAATTATATCACACATAAAAGCCAACACAAGAATGGTGATACATTTGAATTAAAAACTTTATTTAGAATACTACGTTTTTACAACTTTTACAACACTTGGGGAAAATTGTTTAACCCTTGCTAGAGCAACACGCCCTTGCAGCAACTACATTATAGATTCCAAGCGAGGGAAATGTAGACCCACATAAGTCCAACAAACAAATTAGGAATTATTATCACTCTTTGTTATACTTCTCTAATAAACTATGCTTTCTGAAGGAATCATCAAGAAGGGAGGTTCATATTATCCCAAAAACTTAAAAGGAGTCGGCAATCCTCCAATATCTTTGCACTGGAAAGAGAAGTTAGAAAAAGTGGCCGATGATGAAAGAAGGAGAAGAATACGAAAAAATGGTATAAAGAATTACTATTAAGAATCTTTTCTTTTTTTATATCAATTTAAAGCGATTATAGATCAAACTTCTTTCAAAAAAGTTGGTTTTCCCCTATAGTAATCTTCCAAGATACACTTTATCTTTCCTTAAGAATACTAGTTATCACCTAAGTTTAAATTCGGAAACGATCTTTTCAAAATATGAAAATATCTCTTTTTCACTAACTTCTTCTTTTAAAAATTCAATTCCCATTTCTTTTATGTCTTCCCTGAATAATAGCTGTTCCAGAAAAAGCCTTCCGTTAAATTTATCTCCATACTTTTCTTCACTCAAATTAATCACTTCGGATAGAGTGGCATAATTCTTTTTAAATAAAAAGTATAAATCGACGTAGTCCTTATACTCTCCTCTTCTTCCTATCGTATAGGCCTTGCTTGCCGCTATTTCTTTAACTGAATAAGTGCTAATCCCGTCCAGGTCTACAGGCGAGGTAAGCACCGGAAAAGGATAATGCAAAAAAGTTACCTTCACTCCGCTGATCAAAACGGTAAGCTCTCCTTTGTCATTCCTGATTACTTTAATTTCCTCCTTTGGAAATTCATTTTCCAGTCTTTCCAATAAGTCATTATCCAATTCTTGTCGGAAGAAAAAATCGAAATCTACCGAAACCCTGTGACCGATTTGCAGGGCCAAACCGGTTCCACCGGCAAGATTGAACTTGCTTAAAAATTCAATTTCTTTTAATGCATTAAAAACTATTTTTCCTTTTTTAGTTAAAGCTTCGTGGTGCATGATTGGTTAACTTTACATTTAACAGCACTTCCAGAAGGCGTCTTGTAGAAGGCTTTATCTCAGTAACCGGCACAGCCTCAAGAGTGGTTTTCACTCCACTTTCTCCGTAAGTGTCAAGAAGCCACTTCCAGTCCTCCAGGTCACCGTAATTTATAATCTGCTTTATTATATGAACCCTGTCTTCTTCAGAGTCCAAGCTGTCAAAATCATAAGACCAAAAGATGGGCTTTAGTCTTTTTGGAATTTGTTTACGCTTTTTCATAAGCCAGTTATGTTTTTTTCTTCCTACTGATTATTATAACAATTTAACTTCAAAATTTCCAATCTTAAACCTCTTTTACACTTCACTCGCACAATGTGGCCTTGCCATTGTAAAGTATAAACAGTGATATCAAAAACCGATAAAAATATTTAAGTCCGTAACCGTTTAACTCCCGGATTAAAGGCCATTCAAGAGTCATTTGCGATAATATATAAATTTGCCATAATGCAGGGTAAGTTAATTAAACTTTTAACCTATGATTATTTTAAGCATTGAAACATCTTGCGACGACACGGGAGTGGCGAGTGTAGAAAAAAGAAAGGAAGGAGTAAGAGTTATTGCCCATGCCCTTTCCAGTCAAGATGAAGTACATAAAAAGTGGGGCGGAGTACACCCTTCAGAGGCAAAGAGAGAGCACCAAAACAATTTTATCCCCACCCTTAAGAAAGCGCTGAGCGATTCCTGCTTTTTAAAAAAAAGAAGTGCTACTAAAAAGATAAACATTCCCGAGTGGAGTGATAAAATAACGGTAGAAAAAATAGGAAGATTTCTCTCCGAGTACGAGATAAAAGGAATAGACGCTATCGCCGTAACCGTAGGCCCGGGACTGGAGCCCTGCCTTTGGCAAGGGATAAACTTCGCAAAAGCCCTTTCTTACTATCTTAAGCTGCCGATTATCCCGGTAAACCACATCAAAGGACACATCTTCTCTTTTCTCTTACAAGATACGAGTATAGATTTTCCCGCCATCGCCCTCATCGTAAGCGGCGGACACACGGAACTCATTTTAATAAACTCCTTTCACGACTTTCGCCTTATTGGAAAAACAAGAGACGACGCGGCCGGAGAGTGTTTTGATAAGACTGCCCGCATCTTGGGCCTTTCTTACCCCGGAGGGCCGGAGATATCCAAAAGAGCAAAGAGTGCTTCTTCCGATAAATACAACATAACCCTCCCTCGGCCGATGATAAATTCTCCCAATTACGACTTCAGCTTCTCCGGACTAAAGACAGCTGTTCTTTACGATAGCAAAAAGAGGAAGCACAAAGACTCTGTATATATAGAAGAGATGTCAAAAGAGATAGAAGAAGCGATAACCGACGTTCTCACAGAAAAATTAAAAAAAGCGATGGAAGAATACAAGGCAAAAGTTGTAATCTTAGGAGGGGGAGTAGCTGCGAATAAAAGATTAAGAGAAAAAATAAAAGAAATGACAAAGAATCGAGCAGAACTTCTTCTTCCCGAGCTTCGGTTTTGCACCGATAACGCGGAGATGATCGGGGCGGCGGCTACCATGGAGAAAAAAAGAAAAAGTTATGATACAATAAAGCCAAACGCAAATTTAACCGCTTACTAAATTTATGGATATTCCCAAAAACTACAATCCAAAAGAAACGGAAGAAAAGATATACTCTAAGTGGGAAGAAAGTGGGTTTTTTAATCCGGATGTTTGTATTAAAAAAGGAAAAGCATCACCGGAAAGCCCTCATTTTTCCATCGTTCTTCCTCCTCCTAATGTTACCGGCGTTCTGCACACCGGCCACGCTATGGGAATAACGACGGAAGATATTTTGATTCGTTTTCATAGAATGAAAGGACACCGCACTCTTTGGCTTCCCGGGACAGACCACGCGGCAATCGCTACTCAGTCCAAGGTAGAATCAATAATTAAAAAAGAAGAGAAAAAGAACCGCCACGACTTAGGACGGGAAGAGTTCCTTAAAAGAGTAAATAAGTTTGCAAGTGAGAGTCACGACACTATTGTAAGTCAAGTTAAGAAACTGGGAGCTTCCACGGACTGGAGCAGAGAAGCTTATACTCTCGACAAAAAAAGAAACACCGCCGTTAACACCGCATTTAAGATACTCTACGACCTTGGCCTTATTTAC
>PUMP01000035.1 GCA_003551425.1 Candidatus Nealsoniibacteriota bacterium
GATCTTGATCGTATCGGATGAAATTGAACGTCACGGGTGAATCCTTACGCTATACAGGAGTTTCTGCTAGATAAGGTCTACGTCATGTGAGTTCTCTGCCGATATTTCTTGGACAGGCTCTACAATAAAAGTAATTGAATTTGACTCCCTTGGATTCGCGTCACTTGATATTGCTATTAAAGAAAGATGTGCAGAAATCGGTCAAGATACATTAAATGAAACCTCCTGGTCCTTAGCAAATCCTGAATCAATTGTGATCCTTGAAATGATTGAGGATAACGGTCAAAAGTTAGAGAAATACCTATCTGTTGAAATGCTGCGTGGAATTATGACGGGCTTAAATGATGCATTTATTATCGACCAAGAGATCCGAGACAAGATCGTAAATAAAGACCCGTCGTCTGAAGAAGTTATATCAAAAATAATGACGGGAGAAGACATTAAAAAATATCTAGCGGGTTTTTCCAATCAGTACCTGATTAGAATCCCATCCGGTTGGACTAAAACCCAGTCTGGTTACGAATCTGAAGATGAGGCATGGGACTGGTTTTCTTCAAAATATCCCGGTGTATCAGAACATCTTATTGAGTTCGTAGATGATGCGCGTTCAAGATACGATCAAGGTGAGTTTTGGTGGGAGCTTCGTCCTTGCGATTACTATGACGCATTCGAAGCAGAAAAAATAGTGTATCCAGAAATATCCAACCGGCCTCAGTTTAGTCTCGATACGGATGGAAAGTACACGAATAACAAATGTTTCATTATCCCCGTCAATGATCCTGCACTGGTAGGTATTTTAAATTCCTCATTAGGTGAATTCTGGGCAGACAATAATCTCTCGACCGTTCGTGGTGGATACTTAGAATATCGTACAGTCCATCTGTCGAAGTTTCCCGTCCCACTCGGCGATAAGGAAGAACTGAACGAACCTGTCGAGAATATTGTTGATTTGATTGCCTCACTACGCTCTCTCAACCTCGAGCTCCTCGACCACCTCGGCAGCTACGACGACGGCCAAACCCTCGAGGAAATCGGCTTCGCGCAACCGCCCGCGGGCGCGGCCGACTCGATCCTGACTGACACCGCCGCCGACCGCGACAACCTCCGCGTCGGCTCCGTCGACGTCATCCGCACCGACGACTCGAGCCTCGAGATTCACCTGTCGGCTCGGTACAAACCCCCCGAGGAGGACGCAGCCGACTACGACACCGACCGCTGGGGCTACACCGAAACCGCCCTCGAGCCCGCCCTCCGCCTTTCGGAGCTCTCACCCACCGAAGCCGACCTCATCGAAGCCTTCGTCCCCTACGCCGTCGACGAGGCCGGCGGCTTTGCGGACTTCCGGGAAACCGCCACCAAAACCATGTCACTCGTCGACCGCCTCCAAAACCTCACCCTGCCCGCCGTGGACGACGTGGAAACCGGGCTCGAGCGGTACCTCGAGACGAAATCGCGTGCCGAGGACCTCGAGGCCAAGATCGAACGCACCGACGAGTTGATCGACCAGATCGTCTACGACCTCTACGGGCTGACCGAGGAGGAAATCGCGATCGTCGAAGACGCCGTGAACGCGTAGGGCCAGGAGAGTGTGGGGAAGTGAGGAATAAAATGGCACAAATAGCGGGTTTTTGGGACGTTTCTATACGCTTGCCACACGAATCAGTTCCCATGTCCGTCGAAACGGATGCACACGGCCGCCTCTACCTCCCGGCCGAATTACGTGCAAAATACGGCGATCGGTTCCACATCGTCGAATACGAGGACCGCCTCGAACTCATCCCAATTGCTGACGACCCGCTTTCGGCAGTCCGAGACGCAGCCGGCGATGCGTTCGATGGAAAATCGGTCGCCGCACTCAAACGAGACGCCCTCGAGCAGGCCCAACAGGAAGCGACCGCGGACCTCGAACGGGCACGCGGACTGGAGGACGCCAGTGAATGACGACGTTTGTGGAGACCGACTTTCTCATCGCCCTCGTGAAAGACAGTGATTGGCTCAAACAACGGGCAGAAGACGTGCTTGCGTCGGAGAACGTTGTCACCTCCCCCTTCGCGTACCTGGAGTTGTTGCTGATCCGGGAACGTCACGAGTACGAGTATGTGCGATTGTTCGCCAACATGCTCGAACTCGTCCCCGTCAAAACCGACGCCGAGCGTCAGATCGTGCTGAAAGCCGTCCACTACGACGAGGAGGGGATGACACCGTTCGATTCGTTCCACGCAGCGACTGCCGAGACCCACGGGCTTCCGATCCGGTCATCGGATCTCGCGTATGAAGACGCCGACCCCGAGCGACTCCCACTCGAACCCGACTCCGACTCCGACGACGAATAACGCGAAAACGACCCACCACGAGCGACAGACGCCATTAGCTCACCGACGGGACAGTTCGTCATCGAATCCGAATGCTAGAGCTCGAGTGGCAGTCTTTCAAGAATTGTAACGTCCGAACGCTCGAGTTACTCGTCGATATCGAGTTCGAACTGTTCGTTCTCGGTCACGGCGTTGAGGACGACGCTCGTGTTCGATTCCTTGATATCGGGATCGGTGAGCAGGGCTTTGATCTGATCGTTCATACCGTCCGTGTCGGTAAACTTTCCAACGGCGACGACGTCGTAGTCACCCGTCACTTCGTAGACCGAAATCATCTGGCGGTGTTCTTTGAGGGTCTCGGTGATATCCGGCAGGGCACTGCCTTCCACTTTGAGCTGGATTACCGCAGTCACGTCGTAATCCAGTGCATCGTAATCCACTTTCGGGGTGTAACCCTGGATAACCCCCTCTTCCTCGAGGTCAGACAAGTGGTTGGAGACGGTCGTGACGGAGACATCGAGTTCCTCGGCCAGGCTACGCAAACTCGCTCGGCCATCGCCGAGGAGTGCATTCACCAACTTTGCGTCGAGATTTTCGTACGTCATCACGTTCACCTACCTACCCCACACATTAGAACTTTACGAATATCCAATTCCGCCCCAGGGAGAGAATAATTGCGTAGAACAGCAGGATTTTAGTACCGGACATCGTTGGATAGGATGACCAGAAGATGACAAGCGGAAACCTTACCGCGAAAGAACAGGCAGTACTCGACGAAATCGAAGAGAAAGGCGTTGACTTCCTCCGCCTCCAATTTACGGACATTCTTGGGGTTGTAAAGAACGTTGCTGTCCCGGCCCGTCAGGCCGAAAAGGCATTCACCGAAGGGATCTATTTCGACGGCTCCTCCATCGAAGGGTTCGTCCGGATCCAGGAGTCGGACATGCGCCTCAAGCCCGACCCGGATACGTTCGCCGTGTTGCCATGGCGCGACACCGAGGAAAGTGCCGCCGCCCGGATGATCTGTGACGTGATCGATACTTCCACGGGCGAGCCGTTCGCCGGTGACCCACGCTACGTGCTCAAACAGGCCCTCGAGCGTGCAGCGGAGATGGGCTATACGGTCAACGCCGCCCCCGAACCGGAGTTCTTCATGTTCGAGGAGGACGAGGACGGACGCGCGACGACGAAAACCGCAGACGTCGGTGGCTACTTCGACCTCGCGCCAAAGGACCTCGCGAGCGACGTCCGTCGTGACATCATCTACGGCCTCGAGAGCATGGGCTTCGAAATCGAAGCCAGTCACCACGAGGTCGCCGAAGGCCAGTACGAGATCAACTTCGAATACGACGACGCCCTGACGACGGCCGACAACGTCGGAACGTTCCGGACGGTCGTGCGTGCCATCGCGGCCGAACACGGCCTGCACGCGACGTTCATGCCGAAACCGATCCCGCGCATCAACGGCTCGGGGATGCACACCCACCTGTCGCTGATGACCGAAGAC
>PUMP01000067.1 GCA_003551425.1 Candidatus Nealsoniibacteriota bacterium
ACTTTGGTTTTTTTTTCATATACTTTTACCTCTTTTGGTTTTTCTTTAGCATGATACTAACATTTTGAAATCCTTTTAAGCCTAACCCATATATATAGGGGTTTTTGAGGGGGCATAGAAATCAAATGAAACGGAAATTTCTAAATAACCGAAGATACTTGATTTGAGATATGAAATCCGTTAGTGGAAGGCATAAAATTTTACTCCATCTCGAAATATTAAAAAATTTAAGTACCCCGTTTGAAGAACATAATAGAGCTCCACACGGACTTTGTCAGAATGGAATTTCAGAGGCTATTGACCTTTCTCAAGGAAGAACGAGTCATCTACTTAGAGATTTAAAAAAAGATGGCTTGATAAATGAAGATGTCCGAAGGGTCGTAGGATACAAGAGACGGCGAAAAGTTTATACCCTCACTTTTGAAGGATTAGAAAAAGCTAGGAGGATAAGGAAAGGATTGGAGAAAGAAAGAGTTATTATCAAAAAAGACTCCTCAGATTTTGAAATAAAACTAGAGGATATTGATTCACATCTAAACTCTCAAAATGCTTTATTGGTTGCCCTTAACAACATCAATGATGATAGAGTAATAGATCTATCTGGTGATGAAAAACAAGGGAAAGAAGAAGTTTTTGTAGGTCGAGAAGACGAGATAAATTTTCTTTTAGAAAAATTGGATAAAGTAAGTAACGGCACATCTTCAACGGTATTAATCAAAGGCAAAGCTGGGATAGGCAAAACACGGTTAGTGAATGAATTCAAACAAAAAGCAATTGCCTCGGGTTTTGAATTTTTAATGGGTAAAGGATACTATAATATCTCTGAACCTTACCTCCCTTTCAAAGAGGCCTTTGAGATTGTTAAAGAAAGAGATGAGAATAAAATAACTCCCTTAAAGTTCTCACAAAAGGATTTCGAAGAAAGGGAAAAAAATAATTATAGTATAAAAGAAGTGGAAAGAAAAAGAGATCTTATCTTTTCTGATACAGCAAAAAATATAGAAAAACTGGCCGATAATATGCCGCTGGTTATATTTATAGATGATCTCCAATGGGCTGATAAAGCAACTTTGATGCTTTTCTATTATCTATCTAATAAATTAACTAGTATCCCCCTATTATTGATTGGTGCTCTCCGTCCTTGGAATATAACTAATGATGATTTCTTAAATGAAGTGCTGCAAAGGATGAGAAAAGAAAATCTTTTCACCAAATTAGAACTTGATCCCCTGAAAATGAATGATACTAAGGAAATAGCTCAGAGACTTATAGGAATAATCGATGTCCCCAAGGATTTCTCTCAATTAGTTCACTGTATTTCTGAGGGAAATCCTCTTTTCCTGAAAGAAACAATCCAGCAATTATTGGAAGAGGGGATTATCGATATAAAAAATAATAAATTCCCCATCAACAAAGAAGATATTGAAATGCCAGAAGTTGTTGAGGATATCATCGAAAGAAGAATTAGAAAATTAAATAGTGATGCCCTCAAAATTCTTCAAACAGGTAGTATAATCGGCGAAGAAATACAATTTTCTCTGTTACAATCGGTGACCAATGTTGACCCATTTGACCTATTGGAATCGGTAGACATACTTACTGGGATGGGAATATGGGACGAGGATCCGAAAGAAGACAGAATATACTTTTCACACGGATTAATTCATCAGTATATTTACGAAAATATTCCCAATTCTTTAAAAAAAATCCTTCACGAAAAAGTCGGTAAATCTATGGAAGTCGAATTTAAGGAGAACTTGGAGAACTATTATTCCAATATCGGATTTCATTACAAACGAGCAAATAAATTTGAAAAGGGATTCGAGTATTACAAAAAAGCAGGGGAGAGAGCCGAAACTGTTTATGCTCATGAAGACGCCATTGAGATGTACAAAAAGGCATTAACCCTCTCTGAAAAAGGAAACATAGACAAAAATAAAAGATGGATGATATTGGAAAAAATTGGAGACATATTTAAAATAATTGGAAAATACGATGAAAGCCAAAAGTACTATGATAATATACTTCCTAATAAAACAAAGACTATACAAGAACAAAGAATATATAGAAAGATAGCAAACTTACATGAAAGAAAAGGCAATTTTGATGAAGCTCTAGAAATCGTAGAAAGGGGGCTGAAAGAAGGACACGAAGAAAATATAGAAATCTGCAGGTTATTATGTAGAAAAGGTATGATAGAAATTCGACAGGGTATGTACGATTTAGCAGAGAAAGATTTTTTGCAAGCGCTTAATATTTCGGAGAAGATAGGGGGTAATAAAGAAATGGCAGATATCCAAAGAGGTCTAGGTATAGTTTATAATAACAAAGGACGACCCAATGACTCTCTTAATCATCTAAAAGCAGCATTAGAATTGTTGGAGAAAATAGGAGATCTTGAAAGAAAAGCATCCGTTCTAAATAATTTGGGCAAGATCTTTTTAAAACAAAATGATTTAAATAAAGCCCTAGAATATTATAAACAAAGTTTGGAATTAAGAAATAAGGTTGGAGATAAAAGGGATATAGCTACCACTTTGAATAATATGGGAGTGGTTTATATTGAAATCGGGGATATGGAAAAATCTATCAAATATTATCAAAAAAGTCATGACATATGTAAGGAAATTAAGGATCAGCAAGGAGTCGCGGGATGTCTGATGAACATAGGAGATTATTACGAAAAAATGGGAAAATTGGACACCGCCCTGAAAAAATTGGGAGATAGTTTAAAAATCTGTGAAGAAATAGACTTCAAAATTGGAGAAGTAATCTGTTTAGTCAATATAGGATCAGTTTATTTGCAGAAAAACGAGGTGAATATAGCAGAGAGATATTTTGAAAAAAGTTTAGCTATAAGCCAGAATTATAACTATAGAAAACTAAAAGTGTATGCTTTAAATGGTCTATCTAAGACTTATATTCAACAAAATAAATTAGAAAAGGCACTAGAGAAAGGAAAGAAGGCTTTAGACATATCTGAAAAAATTGGTGTAGGACTCGAAGAAGGTATGAGTCATTATATTCTAGGTAGAATATATCAAAAAAGAAAAGAATGGGATAAAGTTAGAGAAGAATTTAAAAAAGCAAATAAAATGTTAGAAAACGCCGGGAAAAGAAGCGAATTAGCAGAATTACTTTATCATTATGCTCTTTTTTGGAAAGATAATAGTGATGAAGAAAAATTTAGAAAATATATGGGTGAGGCGTATTCTATGTTCAAAGATATGGGCATGAAACTTTGGATTGAAAAGTGCGAAGAAGAGTTGAACAGTTGACAAAATATATACAGAGAGGAATGACATAAAAGTCCAAATAATCCCATTCTTACAAGTTGAAAAATAGATCAAATGAAGATGACATAAGTACTATGGAAGTATCTATAGTAAAACTCAAAAACATCGATTTAATAAATATAAATGTGATGAAAGTGTAAAATAAAAAATTTAGTTGACATTTATTTTGCTAATCCCCTTCATCCATCATTTTAAAACTGTTATATGATTAATCCATTATTCTCCATTATCTAAATACTATATCCATCTATTTTAATCTGTTATTTGTCCACATCGAAAATGTATTTCTTTGAGGAGATTATAAAATTTTCACGGCTAATTATTGTTTTTCGAGATTCTATATGGATGTTGATACAG
>PUMP01000056.1 GCA_003551425.1 Candidatus Nealsoniibacteriota bacterium
GCCGTTGAGCCGCAGACAATACCAACCTCCTTCACAATCACGTTTCCCGATCCGGTGCCGCGCGATGAGGTCACCAAAGCGCCGTACGACCCGTACATCAAGGTGCACAACACCGGCGAGTATATTCACCGCATCGGGATGGAGCCCCATCCCAACGCTCCGCCCTCCGATGGCGACGGGTGGAACTATCAGCACCCCTCAACCGGCATGCCCTGGGCGCTCATCATCCCCCAGGAGGACTGGATTTACCCCGGCGAAACGGTTTTCATTGAGGACGTCTACCCTGCTTTCCGCTACTGGCGCGAGTCGTTCGGCGAGCATTACCCCGACTGGTATGCGTATTACAAGGAGGACCCGGGCGGGCCGGTGGATGATCCGGTGCCGCCTGTGATTACCGGTATTGCTCCGGATCCGGCGGAGCCGGTGCTATGGCCGGGTGCTCGAACATACGAGCTGCAACTCGAGAATGGGAGTGACAGTCGTGCTGAGGGCGTGTTTTTCCATGCGATTGAGGCGCTTCCGGGTTGGATAGCACTGGATGAGGACACAGGAGAAGTAACGGTAGATGCACGGGAACTGCCCGGCGAAGAGGTGTACCAAGGTAACGAAGTAACGGAAACTGTCTCCTTTTACACCTCAGATACGGAACAAAAGAACACAACTGAAAATGATGCTTTTACGACAGGGTTCACGGTTAAGGTACCTGAAGAGGGCGATCCGGAATGAACGTCTTTCGACAGACGGACGAGGGAAACTGTCATGACGTATGAGCGCTTCGGGAAGACTCATGCGATATTTGACAGAGCTATCGCGATAGCTTTGCGAAGGCGAGTGAGCGGGGCGATTGGCTCTGGGGCTTGCCGGCTGCTTTACGGCGGCCTAATCATGCTCTTCTTCGCGCTTCTATCTTCTTGTTCCAACCCATTTGATTCAGGCGGCGGTGGTACGAATAACGGTGGCGGTGTTTCGGAGACACCGCCAAGAGTGGTTGGTATCAGTACCAGTGAACCAGACGTAGTAGATATTGAGGACGGGCTGGAGGGAAGCCATGACGTTGAGGTTAAGTGGACTGGAGGTGATGACCCGGTCACGATTTCGTTAATGCTCGAAGATCATGGTACCCTCGATCACGAAGTCTTTTATCGCGCTAACGAAGAAGCCTGTTCGGACTTACCGAGTTCGTTCACCCTAAGCGAGGTTTCTGGGACGATAGAAATAGATGAGGATGACGTCACGGATACCATATGTTTCTACAGCTCATACAACACTGACAAAGGCAAGGACGCCCAATCAGGGTCCACTATCGAGCACCCCCTTAGAGTGAAGTTTATCATAGAAGAAAAAGGCTTCGAGTAAGACACAAAAACGATGATTCGATTCCGCTTATTCTTCCACAAGGCGACCATAACGCGAAAAACGGTACGATGAGCGTACCAAGCGCCATTCTGCGGTATCCGGAGATCGTGACCGAGCTACGAGCAACACTGCTATCGCATGTCGCTTTCCACGGCCGGTGTCTTCTCTTGTTCTCTTTTGTTTTTTTGCGAAATATTTTTACCTCCACGCCGTTACAACGGTGTTTTCGGACTACTTTCGTCTTTATATCATTTGCAGGTCTGCGCCCAATAAACCGATGAGTAGTATAGTAGCGTGATCGGGTGCCGGTGCGGTATCGTAGTGATAGATAACCAAGGCGGGGTATATTGGCGCGCTTCCCAGTATGTGATAATCGGTTTTCTCTCAAGTTAGAACCCATGATGAGGTTGCGATTCCTCGTAGCGTTCGTTGCAGTAGGTCTGTTTCTTGGAACGGTACCGGCTCTCACCGCCGACAACGGCGACTCCTACACATGGACCGGTGGCGATGGAAGTGACTGGAGCAATCCGGCCAACTGGGACCTGGTCGGTGTGCCGGGCGAATCGGACACCGCCGTAATCCCCGACGACGTTACCCCAAATCCATATCCGGTTTTGGATCTCAACGTGGATATTGCAACGCTTGAGATTGAGGCAGGCGCGGAACTTGACACTGCGGGAAACAACCTTGAAATCGGAGACGTTTTCACGAACGACGGGCTCCTAGTTAGAAGGTTCGGCGATTTCGTATCGCAGATGGATGGCGGGTCCGGTACGGTAGAGTACCGCGGCGAAGGCGGCAGTGTCCAAGTCTACGGGGCGGGTGATTCAGACTACTACAACCTCACAATCAATGCAGACAACGCTGGGGACGTTGTCACCTTTGATGGTGACATTACCATCGCCGGCGATTTCCGTTTCGAAAGGGGAACGATAGACGCTGATGATATTCTGCTTCGGGTGGCCGGGGATTGGTTCAAGGCGCAAGATGCTACTGCTTTCAATCCTGGAGATAACGGCACAGTCGAACTGTTTGATGCCACGAAGGTCACTACCTACTCGGGACGAGCGTGGTTTCGAAACTTTCGGATCGTCACTCCCGGCAAGATAGTGGAGTTCAGCTCTTGCGGAGTTGATGTAAGCGAAGACGCCCAGTCAATAGAATCCGACGATATCGAAGACAATAACCATCGCATTCGCATTCAACCGGTTAATGGCAACTTTGAAGTTCAGGGCAGTCCGTCGCAACCGGTGGTACTTCGAAGCACCGTGCCCGGCGAGTACTGGCTGATTTCCGTCCAGGACGGCGCCGATATCGATGTTCGATATGCTGAGGTATCGGACAGCAGCGCCTATGGTATTACCGACGTCGATAACCCACAGGAAATCGTCGCCGAAAACAGTATCGATCGCGGCGACAATGCGAACTGGAACTTCGTGGGCGACACCCCATACCTCTGGACGGGTGAAGAAGACGAAGACTGGGACAACCCGGATAACTGGGATCCAACCGGTGTGCCGAGTGACGGTGATATCGCTGGAATCCCCGAAGTCGCGTTCGACCACTACCCGGTGCTCGAAGACGATGTCACGGTTGCCGAACTCGATATCGGCCCCGGCGCGCGCCTTACTACCAGCAGCGCCGACACAGATGAAAACGAGCTAACGATCACCGACAGCTTCACGAATCAGGGCCTCCTTATTCGTCGCGCGGCCGACAGCGTAAACCGAACCGACACCCAGTCCGGCACCGTGCGCTACATCGGCGCGGGGGGAGCTATTCAGGATTACGGCGGGCCGGACTACTTCAACCTCGAGATCGACTTAGACGCGAACGAAACGGCTGAGCTTGTCGATGAGCTGGTGGTTGCTAACGAACTCACGATCAGCGCGGGGACACTTGCCGCCGGTGAGAGCAACATTACCGTAAGCGGTAACTGGGAGAACTCAGGGACGTTCACCCACGAGGGCGGGACGCAGACGGTGACGTTCGACGGCGGTGGGCAGATAGTCGCCGGAGGCAGTGCGTTCAATAACGTGACGGTTGTCGCCGGAGATCGCACGAGTGCTGCGGCCGTGGAGGTTGAAGGGCTGCTTGAGGTAAGTGGCGGGAGTCTCACGCATACTGATGAAGTGCTGGCTGCGAACGCGCTTACCCTCTCAGGCGGCGATATGAGTGTGGCTGAGGCGGCCTCGCTTACGGTCAGCGGTGGTGATTTCAGCATAACCGAGGCTGCGTCGGTGTACGACGGGGGTGGGGATGTTGAGGTGAGCACTGGTGATCTTCTCA
>PUMP01000025.1 GCA_003551425.1 Candidatus Nealsoniibacteriota bacterium
GGGATCTGATTGGTACATCCCCGCGCGGCAGGAGTGCAACACCATCTTCGATGAGGGTGCGGAGGATTTCTGGGGCGATAGCGAGAATGTCGACCCGCCCCTGCTCTCAGCGTTCGGGACCTGGACGTCGACATACGCTTCCGCTGAACCGCCAGAAGTGTATTACCTACAGTGGGATGATGCGAGCACTGTGCAAACGGCTCAGACCGCACCATTCACTGTGCGCCCTGTCCGTCGATACAGGCTCACCTGAGAGGAACCCTGATGCCATACGTAAAGGTCAACGGTCAGTGGCTCGCGTTCTCTCCTGCGGAGCATCAGCACCACGTGGACGACGTGACTGACGCTGTAGAGTCTCAGGACATCGCTAAGATCAAGGTCGTCACTGAGTCGGAATACGACGCACTGGACCCGCCGGACGCGGAGACGTTCTACATCATTACGGAGGATGACTGATGAGCGCGCTAGGCGGCAAGAAACTCACGGGGCTTGCGGTCGGAGCCGAAGCGCTGACGTTCGGCTTGCCGATCACCCGCGTCCAGCGGATACCGAGCGGGAGCAGCGCCTATACGTCGTCGTCTGGCAGCCTCGTAACTCACACTATTGAGGAAGTCGACCTCGACCGGGCGTTCCTTATCTACGACGGTTTCGTGGAGGGCACCAATCCAGCCACTGTTCTTGTTCATGCGTATTTCGAGGACGCCACTACCGTCAAGGTCCAACGGCGTGAAGATTTCGACATACCATGGAACTATCAAGTGCTCGTCGTAGAAGGCCCGACCGTGCAAACCGTCACCGGAACTTTGACCTTCGGGAGCGGCATTGACCTAGCCCTAGACTCGCCGGTTGACCCGGAGCGGACGTTAGTGTTCATCACCAACGACGCTGACACCCCTGAAGATAGCGCAGACTCAAAGTTGTTCGCTAGGGTCATAAGCTCGACCTATATTAGCGTCCAGCGACCGACGTCGGGCGGTACGGGTCAGCAGTTGAACTTCACTGTGTTCGTCGTGGGGGCATGATGAAGGTTGCCGCCGCAGCCCTGCTCATCATCGCCTTCGCGGCGACGGCAACCGCCGACGATGAGCAGATCAACCGGGGCGACGTGACCGTCGCCGTCGCCGGGTACGGACATGCACCCTGCCCGCTCAACGCCGAGGTCGCGCAGGAGCGCGCCGAGATCGTCGCGGAGGCCGACACGCTGCGGCACTCCCGGCACCGGCTCACCGACCTCATGGCCGTGTCGAACCGTGTCGCGGACCTCACCGCCGGGCTGCGCTCAGGCAGCCCCACCGCCGCGTGGGAGGCCAGCGACCGGCACGAGCCGATCCTCACCGACGCTGACAGGTTCGGCTACGTCGGCGTTGGCACCGTCGATGCGGGTGACCGCACGGTCATCGTCGCCGTCCTCACCTCCGACTGCCCCACCGTCTGCACCTGGCCCGAGGAGGTGAGCCATGCCCCGCCGCGATGACCGCCCGTGGGCGACCCCCCTGTGGCTCCTGCTCGGCGTCGCCGCGCTCATCCTGCAAGGCGTGGCGCTCGCCACCGGCTCCACCGACTCGAAGTTGTCCCGGCATGTGGAGCGACTGCGCGTCCACGCCCTCTGGCGCGCCCCACTCGCGGCCCTCTGGGCATGGCTGACGTGGCATTGGTTCGTGGAGCCCGCTGCCTACCCAGAGATGCGGCGTGGCGGCCTGGGCATCATGGATGCGGTCATCCCGTTCGTGGCGGGCTTCGTGGCCTGGCACACTCGAAGCGACGCACAGAGGAACGCGCCATGGCCAAGGTACGTCCGAGGCGGCAGGGCAGGATCGTGAGCCGGTACGACTTCCGGTGGATGACGCGGCATCCGTTCCGCTGGCTCTCCTATTGGTGGCCGGTCCTGGCGCTCGCTGCCGCGCTCTACGCCATCGCCATCGCCTGGACCGACCCTACCTTCAGCATCATCCGGTTCGACCCCGCCTGGCCCATCGCGCTCGCCACCGTCGCCACGCTCATCGTCGCGGCCGTCACCGCCCCCTTCCATCACGGGCTGCGGGTCCTTGCCGGGGCGGCGCTGATCACGGCAGGCGTCTTCCGCGTCATCCTCTACATCGACGTGCTGCTCCTGGAGTCCCTCCCCTCCGCACAGGCAATGCAACTGAGCGTGCAGATCGGTCACTGGATCATCGTCGTGCTCATCGGCGTCGCGCTGCCTACGCTCATCGGGGACATCGGGCTCCGGGCCACGCTGGAGGCGGGCAGGGACGACCGCACGAACGGCGACGGGAAGGCGGACGGTGGTGGGGCTCAGTGAACTTCTCGGGATCGACGCCACCCTCGCGGACCTGTTCCGTGTCGGCGGGGCGACCGGCGTCGGGATCTACGCGCTGCTCTGGCTCATCCGGCGTGGCGACCGGCTCCAGCGCGACAACATCGAGGAACTCAGGAGGCAGCGTGACGAGTGGCGGGAGCGCGCGGAGAAGGTCGAGGAGGAGTTGGTCGACCTGCGCGACGATCTGGCCAGGGTCCGCCGCTCTCTCCATGACACGGAGAAGCGCAGGCAGGGCTACGAGGACCGGCACCCGGAGGACAGGGAGGGCGACCGATGAGTGACCTCGCAGAGATGATCCCCGGGCGGGTCTTCCAGCGGCAGGACTACGGCGCCCCGGCCACGCCGGGCGGCGCGCGGCGCGACCGGAGCCGCGTGATCGGGATGACCTGCCACTGGACGACCGGGAACGTGCTCGGAGAGGCCGACACGCTGCGGTGGGTCGGCAACATCTACCGCTACCACGTGAACACGAACGGGTGGGCCGACATCGGCTACGCCTACCTCGTGGACCGCTGGGGCAACGTCTACGTGGGGCGCGGCCGATACCGCTCGCTCGCCCACGCCACCGGCTACAACACCACCTGGCTCGGCGTCGCCTTCCTCGGCGGCCACGACTCCCACGTCAATGACGAGGCGCTCGCGGCGCTCGCCGGGCTGCGCGCCTGGCTGCGCCACGAGGGCGGCATGGCCAGCATGTCCCGCATCAACGGGCACCGCGACCTCGGCTCCACCGCCTGCCCAGGCGACCGGCTGTGGCGCTGGGCCCGCGACGGCGCGCCCGCCCCCGACCTCGCCCCCGCCCCTGACCCCGAACCGCCGACACGGAGGTACGACATGCTCTTCTACAGCCACCGAGGCACCCCCGACGCCCTGGCGATGTACGCCGCGGTCTCGAGCCACAACGCGTTCGCGGTGATGAGCCACAGCCGCGGCGAGGCGCAGGACGCCATCGACCGGGGCGAGCAGGTGGTCGCTGTCGGCGGGCCCGCCGCCCGCGACCTCGTCGACGACCCGGGTGCGGGCATCAACAGCCGCGGCGACGTCGCCACGATCGTCGGCGCCGACCGCGCCGAGACCCTCGAGCTCATCACCGAGTTCTGCGCCGACAACCTGTAGAACCTGGAGCGCAGCCTCCGCTCCCTGGGCTGCCCGCTCCGCTGGCGCCCCACCCTCGACCGCCTCGGCGGGGGTGGGGCGCTTTCGCGCGTCTAGGAGTAGTGCAGCTGCGCGGCGGCGTCGCGGACCGCCTCAGGTCGGGTGAGCGCGTAGATCCGCGTCGTCTCCGGGCTCGCGTGCCTGAGGAACGACTGCACCACA
>PUMP01000036.1 GCA_003551425.1 Candidatus Nealsoniibacteriota bacterium
GCCGTCCAGTTGTCCGGCTTTGACAGCAGGTATACCAGCAGGCCGACGGCCTTAAACGACAGCCGCTCGTCTTCTATAGGGGTCTTGCTGACTACCAGATAGCGCTCCCTTTCCATCACTCTTACTATAGCCATTATAAAAATTACCTCCTTTTGGCAGTCCTGCACACTTGCCACCTGGAGGTAAGCTTGATATACTGAACGTAGAATGATTACCTCCGATGGTGGCCCTGCAGCTCCCGTGTGATGGCGGGTGGGTGTGCAGGGCTGCCTCTGTTTTTGTGGCGCTTTACACATACGGGTTTCATCGTATCTTCAGCTCGCTTAATAACCAGCTTCGTATTGAATCCTTATCGTGTCTACATCTTCATGCGGTGCGTCAACAAACGCAGTAAAGGTCTTTGTTTGTCGGGCTGTAAAGTTCATTATAGATGCCGTCCCAACGCCCAACAGATTATTATTGTTGTCGTAAGCATTAACGTTGAACAGGGCTAATTTAAAATCCTGTCCGCTGTTATTTGTGATCTCGCCAATCACCTCGGTATGCCCGAACTGGTCTTTGTAAGATATATTGTTGTAGGAAAAATCTTCTTCCGCAATTATATCAGCCTCACTAACCCCTTCTAATGCCCTTTCAGCCCTTTCTTTGTCAAGTCTTTCCTTGGATTCAATCCGCTGTTTTTCTAAGTTTTCCCTTTCTTCTTCTATCACGGATAGCACAGAGTCCAGGTCAGTCGTTACCCGGTCGGCACGTACCCATGCTTCTATGCTTATTTTTATTTTATCGTCACTTCTTTCAACTACCCTCAATTCCGCGCCCGGGTTAAGGCTTCCTATTACCTGTCTATCTATGCCATATATTGTTTCTATAGGATTCTCCGGCAGGGATAGGTAAGCCCCTTCTGGCATAACATAAATTGTTTCGCTTGCAACCAAAGGCGACGAAAACAAAACAACTGCCACTAAAACAGAAAATAAAACAGCTGATATTTTTTTCACTTTATAGGCCTCCCATTGCTTTTTCATTTGATTGTCTCCCTCGTCCAGCTTATATTTTTCGTTCTTGCACCGCTCCGGCATCCCCCCTTTTTCCCTTGCTCGGTCACTCACAGAAAACCAGCTTATACGCGACAGCAAGCTCCGGGCGCAGAAAGTAATAAAAACGGTTTTCTGGTTCGTGTTTGTAGTGGCCCATGAAGGGTACATGCCACCACCAACTACCCCCACCCTCCCTGTCTGGTGGAGTAATACCCGTCTTAGCGACCACCCGCTTAGAAAAATCAGATATAGGGCGGGTAACAGCAATTGCCTCCTTCTTCCACCCCAACCGCATTGCAGCTATTTCTGGTCGAATTGAATAGTCTGCGGTCCTATAGTACAGGTCCAGTATCTCTAAATCCTTTTCTTTAGTCACTTTTTCGTCTCTCAGTATTTCCATCCACCCTTCAAGGGTGATATCCACCGGGGCATCCCAGTACATTTTTCTCTCTTTCCTGTTTTCTTTCTCAGCAACAAGCACCCCTACCACCGCCTTTTTTGTTGAACCGTTAAAGCCGAAAACTCTTCAGCGCGTCCTCCAGCTCATCGTCAACGATGTGCGTGTAGATCATCGTATTTGCCAAACTGGCATGTCCAAGCGCCTTCTGCACCAGCCGGATATCTTTCGTCTCCCGGTACAGGTCCGTTGCGAAGGTGTGCCGCAGCGTATGCGGCGATATATTCTTCTCTATACCGGCCTTTTCTGCCTGCCGCTTGACCATCGCCCACAGGTACTTCCTGTCCAGCCGGGTGCCCTTCAGCGTCGTGAACATATACTCCTGCCGGCCGCCCATCACCTCCCCCTGC
Source organism: Candidatus Nealsoniibacteriota bacterium (assembly GCA_003551425.1). Taxonomy (GTDB): domain Bacteria; phylum Patescibacteriota; class Minisyncoccia; order Minisyncoccales; family PWPS01; genus PWNV01. The sequence continues at coordinate 1,845 of PUMP01000036.1, forward strand.
CGCGTTCGCCACTGGCCGAGCATGTCGATCAGATCATCGCGTATCCATAGCGAGCGGTCCTGCGCACCTTTCCCCTCCCAGACCATAAGCCTGCCGCTCATCATATCCAGCGCCGACCACCGGAGTGCGGTGGCCTCGGATACCCTTAGCCCTGTATTCAGCATGAGCCGCAGCAGCACTTTATTTCGGTGTCCGGTCGGGTAACGTGGATTCAGCTGCGCGAGCAGCCGCTCCTGCTCCTGGGTGGTTAATACTTCCGGGATTTGTGCCACCATGCCTCCCCCGTTAAGTAGACAAAATGGGGAATATGTCTACTGTATAACACCACATTCCTTATTCCCCTGCCCGTTATTATTTTTGTAGGCACCCACCCGTTCAAGTTCTTGTACCATTACGTGACGTACATATTCAGCCAGACCCATACCGCGCCTGTCTGCCTCTTGCTCTACCAGCTTGCGTAATTGTGGCGCAATCCGGAAGGTAAGTTGATCTGTCATCTTACGTGGCATGTTAATGCATCTCCCTTCGCTGCTTTGTGTAGCACCTGGGTTGCGCACTGCAAAACAATCATAACACACATACCAGGGTTTTCAAACCCTCAACTTATCCCCCCTTTTTTTTAGCACCCGCAATAACTCGTATCCACTATCTCACGAGCTTCGCTTGAAAAAATCACTCCGACTGCACCCCCTCTCGTCCCGCAAGGATCGCCTGTATTTCATCCAGAGCCAGCTCCAGATCGGAGTAATCCGTACAGTACGAATGCGGCGAATCGCCCTCCAGCAGTTTTTTGTGCAGCTGTATTATCTGCTGACCGCTCTCCAGCAGGTAATGCAGCGCCCCCTCAAAATTCCCGCCGATCTTGATCCACCCTTTTTTCTGGTTGTTGATATAGTACCCGCGCCCATCAGGACCGCTCCGCTTATATGCAGCCCCGAGTATCTCCGGCCCACCTTCAATATCCAGACCCTGCCCGCTGTTCAATACTCGAAATGCCAGCTCCCTAAACCGATCTCCTTTTAACATTTTTATCTCCTCCATTTCTGGGTCCTGGAAGAACTCTCCATTCCAGTATAACCTCCGGTCGTCCGGCATTACGGCCCGCATCGCACCGTAGTTCGGGCCCCCGTCCGGATGCCGAAAACCGCCAAACGTTTCAGGTGCATACTCTCGCCTGGCGATCCTTTCGGCCCCTCTCATGGTAGTGGCCTTCCCTACCTGATACCATCGAGGGGTTTGATCGCCTTTCAGCCTCCACATTTCCACACGAATTTTCTTGCGCATACCGATCACCCCTTATTGAGATATTTGCCCGCTCCGGGCAGACTGATACAACCTAACACCCGCAGTAACTGGTGTCAACTACAGCCACCTTATACCCTTTTTGTTTCATACGCTCCGCCCAGCCTGTTCCTGCGCTGGAAAGGATCGTATCTTCCCCCACGTCCTCAAACTGCTTTTTCCAACACTCTTTGAAGTCGGCCTGCACCTTCCGCCACTCACTCTTCGGCATCTTCTCAACCTTGCCCTGCTCGTTGACTACTTTCCCCACGATGCGGGCCACACCGCACTCCCAACAGCGATGGAAAGCTATTGCGCCCACCCGATCTTTTGCCGCCTGTTTTTTCTGCTGCCACCGTTCGTAACCTTCCGTCTTTTTTGCCATCTCCCATATCTCTTCGGCGGTATAAGTCTCAC
>PUMP01000058.1 GCA_003551425.1 Candidatus Nealsoniibacteriota bacterium
CTTCTTCCCGGCTGCTGTACTTAGCCGCTTTATTTTTCTTCTTTCCGCGGCTTTTTCCATGGGATAACTGTATCCTGCCGCGGTCTTTTCGGCTGTTTTTCTGTCTTTCTGGACTTTATACGGGCTTTTGACTTGCTGTGAAAGAGTTTTTTGCATGTTCGGCGATGCTTCTGACAGTTTTCGAACGGTGGGAGCCGGCCGCGCGGCCGGCTCCCACACACTTGCATCATGGCGGTTTTCCCGCCGCGCGTTTTATTGTCAACACGTGAACACGCGAATGTGTTTTCGGCGGCGCCGCCGCTGAAATGCGCCACTTAAAAACAGAAAAAAAGGAAATCACACCATGTCTGATGATCCGATCTATCGTCAACAGCTTGCCTGGTTCCGGTACGCGGTCATAGCCCCGCTTCTGGCTCCCGAACCCGGCAGAACACTGAAACAGCGTATCGAAGAGCAGGCCGAACGGGTATGGACGTTCCCGGACGGCGGAACCCGTTCAATCGGCTTCGGCACGATCGAAAAATGGCTCTATGCCTACCGCCTGGGCGGGATCGAAGCACTGCGGGTCCGCCTCCGGCAGGACGCGGGCAGCTTCCGCGGCATCGACGAAGATACGGCCGGCCGCATCAATCAGATTCTTCACGATCACCCGAAACTTCGCACGCATGCGATCATCGAGCATCTGAACATCGAAAACCTGCTCGGCGATCCGCCGCCGAGTCACAGCACGCTGTACCGCTACATCAAAGCACAGCGTCCTTCCTCCGGCCGATCCGAGCCGCAGATGCAGCGCCGCAGCTTCGAGGCGCCGTATGCGGGATATCTGTGGCAGGCGGATATCATGTACGGTCCGCACCTTCCCGTGAAACTGCCCAACGGACGCACCCGTAAACAGCAGATCTACCTTATCGCGGTGCTGGACGATCATTCGCGGCTGCTGTGCCACGGCGAATTTTTCGCCCGACAGGACCTGGCCGCATGGCTGTGCTGCCTGGAAACAGCGGTGCGCAAGCGGGGCGTACCCTGCAAGCTTTACTGCGACAACGGACAGGTGTTCACCTCTGATCAGATCCGGCGCATCGCGGCCGCCCTGGGCATCGAACTGCTGCACACACGCGTACGCGACGCCGCCGCCAAGGGCAAGATAGAACGACTGTTCCAGAAGGTGCGCCGCAGCTTCCTGGAACCGGCCATGGAGATGGCACCGCCGAAGACACTGGATGAAATCAACGAAAAGTTCTTCACCTGGATGGAGAACGGCCACAACCACCGCGAACACTCCGCCTTCAATGAAACGCCGATCCGCCGGTTCATGGAAAGCTCTTCGCACCTGCGCACACTGCCTGCGGACAGCGCGGGGCTGTTCCATGTAAGCTATACACGCCTGGTGAAAAAGGACGGCACATTCAGCCTGCACGGTGTCCGTTTCGAAACCGTGCCGGGGCTGGTTGGCCGTAAAGTCACCGTTTCCTATGACCTGCGCGAACCTGAGCGGGTGTTCGTTTTCTGCGACGGCGTCAGTCACGGCCGCGCCGGCCTGCTCGATCCAAAAGCAAACTGCCTGCAGGCGCAGCGAAACAGCAGGGACAGAAAACAGGGAGATCACAAAGATGCTTGACACCACATTGAAATTTTTCGGCCTCAAAGATCATGCGTTCAACCGCCTTCCGCCGGAACCGTATCTTGATCCGCCCCGCCGGCAGGCCATCCAGCGGCTCGAAGCACTCGTGCAGCGCCGCGGCTTCGGCGTGGTCAGCGGGCCGCCGGGAACCGGCAAAACGGCTCTTCTGCACTACCTGTGCCGCTCGCTGAACGACAACCACTGCCGCATGACCTACGTGCCGTTCTCGTTCCTGGAGAAGGGACAGCTGATCAAGTATATCGCCGGGCGCATGGGGCTGACACCGGCCCGGGGGATCACCGGCACGCTGCGTATCCTCCAGGAGCATCTGCACGCTGTGCAGCCGGTGAACCCGGTTATCGTGCTCGATGAAGTTCAGGAGCTGGAAACCGCCACGGTGCACATGCTCCGGTCGCTGCTCAACGACAGGCCGGATACCGCGCAGCACTGCACATTCATCATGGCCGGAGCGGACAGCTTCCTGGACCAGAAGCTGCGCCTGCGGGTGCATGAACCGCTGCGTCAGCGGATCACGCTCTACGTCAGACTGACCCCCCTGGATGCCGAGCATACCGGCCGATACATCGCCCACCACCTCGGCAGCGCAGGCAGCCGCAGCGATATTTTTGAACCCCCCGCCCTGAAACTCATCCACGAACTGGTCAACGGCGTGCCGAGATCCGTCAGCGTCCTCGCCGAAGCCGCGATGGACTGCGCCGCCGAAAGGCAGCATCGGACCGTCACGCTTGAACATGTAAACGAGGCCGCGGAAACCGTACTGCCGCCCTCTGTCACGGAGGTGAAATCATGATCGAAAAACTCTTCACTCAAAGCCGGGCCCCTTTCATCACTGTGCGGGACGGCAGACTCCACATCGGGGAAAGCGCCTACAGTGAACTGACCGTCCAGATCCAGGAGGTCTCCCCCGTGCGAAAACTGTTCGCCGCGCGGCGGCTTAAATGTTATTCACTGGATGCGCGTGTCGGCAAAGACGGACAGTTCTGCGAGCTGTGCGGCGAGCGCGGCGCCTGCAGCCGCCGAGTGCAGCTGCGCCTGAACTGCCGGATCGGGGAACAGGACCAGCCTGCAATCCTGGAAGTGCCCACGTTCAGCTTCCGCGCCTTCGACCGGCTGCTCGAAGACATCGGCGGCATCGAAAAGCTGCCCGACACCCTGGTGGAGATCAGCCCCGTACGCTCCGAAAACGGGTGGACGAATCTGCAATTCAGGGCGCTTTTCTGATTTACGGTTCCGCTGAACACCTTCCCGGAAACTGAAAATATGTACCGCTGTTCAGGCTGTACGACGGGCTGACCGTCCGCGCTGCGAGTTCAAAGCCGTCATCTGTTTCTTCAAGCTCAGAAATCCTTACCCGGTGTGCTCAAACAGCGTATTTTTTGGGAAAATGAAAGTGGTGCCATTTTTATCGTCAATCGGCGTAAAGTAGACCGGGTATCTTACCCGGTTGAACTAATTTCCCGTTCGTCACGGGACAGATTCCCGTGCTACATCAAGCGCTAATGGTACCACTTTATTTTCCCGGGAATCAAGATTTCTGAAGCTACTCTTCACCGTACAACAGTCTTACTTGAGACAACCGTGATATCCTGTCTCCAGCCGCCTTATGATCCTCACAAACCTTTGCCCTGCGTTCTGAGTGCTGCACAGTCGCCCGCTTCAAAACTCCAGCCGTCTGAACAGCTGCTTCTCATAACCTGTCGACCTTCTCAGAATGAAGGAAAAATCCCTTCATATAGCTTGAGCAGTAACATTGTGCAGAGGGGCGCTAAAAATAACCACATCTGTCATGTCACCAGTCGGAGTTCGGAGATGAATC
>PUMP01000011.1 GCA_003551425.1 Candidatus Nealsoniibacteriota bacterium
GAGAGAATCTCGCAGGGCGTGTCGGTTCACGCCCTGAGCACACTTGATTCTCTTTCGGCTAACCGCTTAAGCGTTTACCTCCAGCCGGAGGTATCGCTTTTGCCGACAGCCGGCGGCCCGTCGGCCCGGTGGGTGAATGCCGATCTGCAACCAATGACGAACACAGCCAACTCTACACATCAGCAGCACGACAGTAAAAACGGCCTCGGTGTCCTGGGTGTCCTGGGGGTGTCCTGCCCCCGGGGTGGACGGCAAAACAAGCTTCTCACGGCTTCAAGTCTCAGAATCTCGGGGGTGTCCTGGGTGTCCTGGGTGAAAAGCAAACTATCGCGGGTGCGGGTGCGTGCGCACACACGCACATGTGCGCACAATAGATTCGCAAACAGGCAGGACACCCGGGACACCCCCCTAACGGAACCCGGCACAGACCCTCACACCGTCGAAAACAGAGGGTTAGGGTGTCCCACCCGCCAGACGGGACAGGCAGGACACCCGGGACGGCTGGGGGTGTCGGATAATGAGTAAGGAGATCGTCGACGAGCGGTTCGCCCAAGCGGATCTCGATACAGACCGCTTCGTGTCTGTGAAAGACGGCGAAAAGATGTGTGTCGACCACGATACGCGTTACAGAGAAGCCACGAAGGTTCCGGGCCAAAACTACGGAATCTACTCAGACGAAGAAGACCAGCTCGTTGTACTCGATGTCGACGTTCACCGCAACGAAGAACCATCCGAAGAAGAGATGAAGCCGGTTGTGGCATTAGGCCGTCTACCGCTCACACTGACTATACAGAGCCCGCACGCGGACGAAGATACCGGCGGACACCGCTTGTATGCTCTTGAGGGCGATGAGACGCCTGCCGAGTTGTTTGAACGTGTGTTCGGCCGAAAGAATCCAGTCCCGTCGTGGGGTGAGGTAGTCTCGAAGAACAAGTATGTTGTTGGGCCGGGTTCCGAACTGGATGGCTGCACTAAGGATTGGTGCGATGAATGTGCAACAGAGCACGGCGGTCACTATGTCGTGAACGGTGACAGAGAGATCGCGACCGTATCACCAGACGACATGATTGAAGCCTTAGCGGCGGACCCGGATCTTGAACGACAGGACAAACCGGACCACAGCGATATATCAGAGTATCACACTTCGGAGTCGGATACAAAGAACACAGAACCGCAGCAAGTTGAGAAGGGCGAACTAACCGCTTCTGAAATCAAGGAGTTGCTAAAAGAGATACCCGGCGACCAACATTTCGACGACTGGATTCGAACAGGCTACGCCGTTTTAAGTTGGGACAGCAGCGAGACTGGAAAGAAGATATTCGAAGAATGGTCTGGCGGCAGTGATTGGTGTGAACCTAACGAGAAGTGGGACGCCCAGGAAAGCCAGCGGCAGATTGATTACATCTGGAAAAACGGCGACGACACAGACAGCGATAACAACGCAGGAGTCGGGACGCTCATACATATCGCGCGTGATAACGGGTACAACGGCGATATAGCAGCATCCGCACCTGAAGTGGTCGAGCCGGACGATGAAGACGAACTAACCTGGGACAGAGTGTGTGGCATGTACGCCTACGCCGAGCAAGAGCCCGACTATCCGAAAGGCCACGGGCGGAAGGCTGCCGCTGACCTGCTCGAATCAGAAACGTCGTGGATGTACGTTCTTGAATCCGAAATTTTGTGGGTCTACGATGAAACCACTGGCCAGTACCTCAAACACGGGGCTTCCCACGTCGCTCAAAGGCTTGAGAATAAGCTGGGTGAGTTCTTCAAGAGCGTCGAAAAAAGAGAGGTTATCGGCCGTCTGGAAGCCAGGAACCAGGTACACCGTAACGAGATCAACGCACGACAGAGAAGCGACCCGTTGGTGTGCGTCGGTAATGGTGTCGTGAACCTGGCGACTGGTGAATTAAACGACCACAGCCCAGAGTACCGATTTGTACGCGGTCTCGATGTCGACTACTCGCCCGGTAGTGCCGAGCCCGAAAAAATCCTGGAGTTCTTGGATGATGTCACCGAACGAACGGCAGATCGGGATACGCTGTTAGACCACTTGGCACACGGTTTGATGCCCGGACACCCGTACCGCGCGTTCGTGGTGTGTTACGGGCCTGGTGGGAATGGTAAGACACAGGTTTCTGAGCTGTTCCGTGGTTTTGTCGGCCAACACAACGCCGCTGCTGTCGAGATCGACGAGCTGGCCGAAGGGAATTTCGCTACCGGCGATCTTCCTGGGACGTTCATCAATTGGGGCGACGACATGGCCGGCGACGGTGGTGGGAAATTGAAAGACCTGTCACTGCTGAAAAAGGCAACTGGTGGATCTGAGATACGTGCTAACGAGAAGTACGAAAAGACGTTCAACTTCAAGAATGAAGCCGCGATGTTCTTCTCGGCTAACGAACCGCCGCGGATCGGTGAGCAAAAACGGTCTATCCAGGACCGGATTTACCCGATAGAAATGCCGTATTCGTTCTCGTCGAACCCAGACCCAGAGAACCCGATGCAGAAAGAAAAGACGCCGAACATCTCAAAAACGCTGTTAGACGACGACTCGGCAATGAAGGGCCTGTTGTTGCTCGCAGTGAAACACGCCCAGGAGTTGATAGAGAACCGCGGCGAATACAGCCAGCCGGAGAGCCCCGAAGAACGGCTCGAAAAGTACAACCGTTCGGCTGACCCGATTGTGAAGTTCGCAGGCAAAGCACTCGAAGAAGCCGACCCAGAGTTCAAAATCCGAAAAGACGACGCCTACAGAGTCTACAGCACGTTCACAGATTCGTGGGAAGAAAGAACCGCCAGCGAACGCGGATTCAAACGGCAGTTTGGTGGCTCGGTGCCGTTCGACATCGAGACAGCACGATCTCGCGCCCTGGCGTCGGCCGACGACGGCGAGGATAGGGTTCCGTGTTGGAAGCGTGTGAAGTGGACAGATACAGCACGCCGTCATATGCCTGATTGGATGGTCGAGAGGTACGCTGACCACTTTGATTCATCCGATGAAGAAGCCGCGTTAGTGCCACCGGACCCAGAAGACACAGAACCCAGCTATCACACGCCAGACACGCTGGATCTGTCAGACTACAACGACAGGGCTGTGTTGAAGAAGCCGCTACGTGCGACGCCGACAGCGGCCTGGGAAGGCGATTACAACAAACCAGAAGCCGAGTTGATAGGCGACTCGAAGCACACAGTCGACCTGAGATACCAAGGCCCGTGGGACGAGACGAATACACCGGTCGAACCCGGCAAAGAGCACGAATACAAACGGCTCCGAGTGCGCAACCGCGACGGTGAGCGGCCATATCTCGAACACCGGCCGACGACAGTAGCCGAGCTGCTCGAAGAGCCCGAAGAGTCCGACGACAGCGACGACGGGGACGGTGACGGCGACAGCCAACCAGACACGC
>PUMP01000057.1 GCA_003551425.1 Candidatus Nealsoniibacteriota bacterium
AACACTTCTTTAAGCTTGAGTTTTCTGAAAAAGTAGAAGGATTTGAGGAGAGTATAAATAGCTTCCATCCTATCTCCGAAAAAGAAGTATTAGTAGGAGGAGGGTTTATCAGAATCTTTAACACAGATACCAAAACCTTTTCTGAAAACATAGAAGGTTTTGAAGGTTATATAGAGGCCCTTCACCCCATCTCCGAAAAGGAAATGTTGGTGGGAGGCGAGCTCGGAGAGCTCAGAATCTTTAACACAGACACCAAGTCCTTTTCTGAAAACATAGAAGGTTTTGAGAGGCGTATAAGTAGCTTCCATCCCATCTCCGAGAAAGAAGTGTTAGTAGGAGGAGCGTACGGAGAGCTCCGAATTCTCAAAAAACATTTGAGCCTAGACACACCAAAGGAAGATTACAATTAATCCTTAACGGATTAACGCCTGAAGAAAAGTTAAAAAGTGTTACTCTTGAACGTTAACTATGCATAGATTTAACCTCTACTTGCCTTTATAATTTGTTTTAATCTTTTATCAATATCTTTCTTTTTTAAATCTTCTCTTTTGTCTTTTTTTCTTTTACCCTTCCCTAGGCCAATTTCCAGCTTTAACAGGTTGTTTTTTGTGTAAATACTTAAGGGAACAAGAGTTATTCCCTTTTCTCCGGTTTTTCCTATAAGGTAATTTATTTCTTTTTTATTTAAAAGCAGTTTACGATCTGCTGTCGGATTATAGTTGGAGGGGGCGTTTTTAGGTTGATAGGGGGGTATGTTGCAGTTTACAAGATAAGCCTCTCCTTTTTTTATAACCACGTAAGCACTGGAAAGAGAAGCTCTGCCGGCTTTTATGGATTTTACTTCTTGCCCGGAAAGGACCATTCCTGCCTCCATCTTTTCTAGGATGTGGTAATTGAAATAAGCTTTCTTATTTTTTACTACAACAGGCATGTCCTTCATTTTAACACATATTATAGGGAAAAAGCGATAGACAAGAGTTGGAAAGTAAGTTAAAATAGGCAATATGCGCGAAATATTGGAAGAAAAACTTAAAGAAATATTCAAAGAAAAAGACTTTAAACTAGAAAAGGCTCCGGAAGAGCGCGGAGATTATGCCTCTGGTATTGCTTTTCGCGTTGCAAAGGAAGAAAAGAGGGACCCCAAAGAAGTTGCAAAAGAGCTAAAAGAAAAAATAGGAGAAAACACCTTTTTTCAAACTGAAGTTGCAGGAGGATTTTTAAACTTTTCTTTAACCGAGGAAGCGCTTTGGAAAGAATTTTTCAAGCTTTTAAAGGAAAAAGAAGATTACGGAAAAAAGAAAGGAGGCAAAAAAGCAGTGATAGACTACTCTTCACCAAATGTCGCTAAGTCCTTTGGGGTTGGACATTTACGTTCAACAATTATCGGGCAATCCCTTTATAATATCTATGATTTTCTAGGATGGGATGTAGCGGGAATTAATCATTTAGGTGATTGGGGTACTCAGTATGGCAAGTTGATTTATCAAATAAAAAAAGAGGAAAAAGATCCGGAAAAACTTTCTATAAAAGAGCTGGAAGAGCTTTATGTCCGTTTTCATAAGGACGAAGAGAAATATCCGGAACTAAAAGAAGAAGGAAGAAAATGGTTTTCTAAGCTGGAAAAAGGAGATCCGGAAGCGCGTCGAATATGGGAGATATGCAAAAACAAAAGTTTGGAAGAGTTTGATAAGATATATAAAGAGTTGGAAATAGAGATAGATCACACGATAGGAGAGAGCTTTTATGAAGATAAGCTCTCGGAAGTAATCAAAGAAACAAAAAGAAAAGGTGTAGCAAAGGAAAGCAAAGGGGCGCTTATTATAGAATTTGATGATATGCCTCCGGCGATGATACTAAAATCTGATGGCGGGACAACTTATTTTACTCGTGATCTTGCCGCCATATGGCATAGAATTAAGGAGTTTTCTCCGGACCTTATAATCTATGAAATAGGAGCGGATCAAAGCCTGCACATGAAGCAACTTTTTGCTGCCACAGAGATGTTGGGATGGAAAAAAAGCACAGAACTTATACACGTTGCCCACGGAATGTTCCGCCTTAAAGAAGGAAAGTTTTCTACCAGAAAAGGAAAAACCGTGCATTTAAAGGAAGTGCTTGAATTAGCAAAAGAAAAGGCGGAAGAAATTATTGAAAACTCTATGACTGCGGGAGATCTTTCCTCGGAAGAAAAAAAAGAAATAGCTCGGATTGTTGGAATAGGAGCGGTTAAGTATAATGACCTTAAAAGATATTATAAAAGGGATGTTCTTTTCGATTGGGAGCAAGTAATGCAACTGAAAGGAGATTCTGGGCCTTACTTGCAGTATGCTTGTCTTAGATGTAAAAGTGTTTTGGAAAAAGGAGGGAAGTATGAAGTAAAAGAAGAGGGGCTAGAAAAAGAAGAAAGGCGAGTTGTAAAAAAAATAGTTCGGTTTAAAGAAGTAACGGAAATGGCAGCAACCAGTTTTTCTCCCAATATTATTGCCGAATATGCTTATGACCTTGCAAGAGAATATAATGTTTTTTATGATAACCTCCCTATTTTAGGAAATGAAAAAAGAATGGCCATTACGGAAGGAGTATTTATTGTTTTAAAGCGATGCCTTTATCTTTTAACAATTTCTCTTCCTTCTAAGATGTAATTAAAAAATATGAATTTATCAAAAATTGAAGAAGATGTTTTAAAATTCTGGGAAGAAAAAAACATTTTCCAAAAATCGATAGAAAATAGGAAAAACTCTCCCTTTTTTAGTTTTTATGATGGTCCTCCTTTTGCGACCGGAAAACCTCATTACGGGCATGTTTTAACTTCTACTATTAAGGATACGATTTTGCGTTACAAAACCATGTGTGGATTTCAGGTTCCTCGCCGAGTAGGATGGGATTGTCATGGGCTACCTGTGGAAAATCTTATCGAGAAAGAGCTTGGTATAAAAAGCAAGCGTGAAATAGAAGAGATGGGGATTGAAAAGTTTAATAAAGCTTGCCACGGTTCGGTTTTTCGCTGTGTTGATGACTGGAAAAAAACACTAAAGAGAGTTGGAAGATGGGCGGATTATGAAAATGATTACGCGACGATGGAGAACAACTATATTGAATCGATCTGGTGGGTCTTGAAAGTTCTGTGGGATAAGCAGTTGATTTACCGTGATTATCGGGTTACCCCTTATTGTTATCGATGCGAAACTCCTGTTTCTAATTTTGAAGTAAACCAGGGATATGAGGAAACGGAAGATCCTTCAATATTTATTCGTTTTAAAATTAAAAGCGGAGAGCTAAAAGGAGCTTTTCTTTTGGCGTGGACTACCACCCCCTGGACATTAATTGGCAACGTGGCGCTTGTTGTCGATCCCGACAAGGATTATCTGATGATAGAAGAAGAAGGGGAAAGGTTTATTTTAATAAAAGAGAGAGCATCTGTTCTGGAAAATGGAAAAATAATTAAAGAAATGAAAGGAAAGGAGCTTATCGGGACTGAGTACGAACCGCTCTTTCCGTGGCTTAGAGACGAGAGCCCTGAGGGAATAGAAAATTCTTTCCGTGTTTATGGAGCTGATTTTGTAAATATCGAGGAAGGGACCGGGATTATACATACTGCAGTGATGTATGGAGAAGACGATTTTAATCTTGGTAAAAAACATAATCTGCCTTTTTTCCACACCGTTAGTGGGACAGGAGAGTTTATTTTTGGAAAATGGAAAGGAGAAAATGTAAAAGAAGCGGACGGAAAAATTATAGAAGAGCTTAAAGAGAATAATTTACTGCAAAAAGAAGAGAAAATAATACACAGTTATCCTTTTTGCTGGAGATGTGACACCCCTCTTTTATATTATGCTCTTCTTACTTGGTACGTGAAAGTAAAAGAGATAAGAAAGGACCTCTTGAAAAATAATGAAAAGATATCTTGGAGACCGGAACACATGAAAGAGGGAAGGTTCGGAAAATGGCTTGAAGGAGCGCGTGACTGGGCCTTTTCTCGTAACAGGTTCTGGGGAGCACCCATCCCTATCTGGGAGTGTAGTTCTTGTGGAGAGTATAAGTGCATAGGAAGTAAAAATGATCTGGGAGTAGAGCTTGAAGATCTCCACAGGCCTTTTATCGATAAAGTTGCTCTTACTTGCTCTTCTTGCAAAAGAGAAATGAAAAGAGTAGAGGAGGTTTTTGACTGTTGGTTTGAGTCCGGATCAATGCCTTACGGACAATGGCATTATCCTTTCGAAAATAAAGATCTTGTAGAAAAAACTTTTCCTGCCAATTTTATAGCGGAAGGAGTAGATCAGACACGAGGATGGTTTTATACCCTGCATGTTATTGCAACCGCGCTTACGAAAGAAGATATCGGTCTGGGAGAAAATAATCCCGCATTTCTTAATGTCTTGGTTAACGGCTTTATTTTTGACGATAAAGGGAAAAAACTTTCCAAAAAACTTGGGAATTATCCGGACATGACTGATGTTTTTTCTCGATACGGAGCGGATTCTCTGCGCTTCTTTCTTCTTTCTTCCACTCCCATAGGAGAAGATTATCGTTTTTCCGAGGATAAGGTAAAAGAAACTTACAGAAGAGTTATGACTACTCTCTATCACTCCTTTTCTTTCTTCTTAACCTACGGGGAAAAGACGAAAGAGATGGAGGCGAAGGATCCGTTAAACAAGTGGATAATATCCAGGACAAACGAAACGAACAAAAATATTGTAAAAGCAATGGATAATTATGATTTAACGACAGCAGCACGAGAGCTTGACGGTATAATTGATGATCTCTCTAACTGGTATATAAGAAGAGCGAGAGGAAAGCTCAAAGAAGGAAATAAGGAATTTTCTTCCACTCTTTTTCAGGTTTTGATTTCTATCTCCAAAATGCTTGCTCCTTTTTCCCCTTTTCTTTCCGAACATATTTATAAGGAGCTTACCGGAGAGCTTTCCGTACATCTTGCTCATTTTCCGGAAGGAGAGGAAAGCCTTGTAGACCCGGAAATTCTCTCAGAAATGAAAAAAGTGCGCGGTATTGTTTCTGAAGCCTTGAATCAGAGGGCTCAAGAAGGAATAAAAATAAGACAGCCCTTGGGCAAATTACAAATAAATGCGGAGATAAGAGAAGACTTGCTTTATCTTATTTATGAAGAAGTTAACGTAAAAGAGGTGGTAAAAGGAGAAGAAATTAAGCTTGACTTTGAAATAACTTCGGAGCTGCAAGAAGAAGGAGAGTTAAGAGAGTTAACAAGATCAGTTCAAAATTTAAGGAAAAAGGCGGAACTTACTCCGCAAGACAGCATTAATCTTTATTACGGAAAGGATCTTGAATATCTCTTTAAAAAGAAAGGAGAGTTGATCGCCAAGGAAGTGCTTGCTAAAAACTTTTTTCCTCATAAAGAAGATCTTTCTTTGGAAGTACAGGGAGAGGTTAATGTTGGAGGGAAAAAATCGATAATAGGGATAGAAAGAGTTTAATTTATGTTTACTCATCATTATGTAGAAGGATTAGTTGTCTCGGAAACCGCAAAAGGAGAATCTGATAAGATTTTTAATATTTATACTCGTGAATTTGGTAAGATTAGTCTTCTTGGAAAGTCAATACGCAAAGAAAAATCAAAGCTTAAAATGAATCTTCAGCTCTTCTCTCACGTTAAAGTTGGATTTATTGAAGGTAGAGTTTATAATACAATCACTGATGTTTCTTCTGTCTCTGTTTTCAAAAATGCAAAAAATCACCTAGGGAAGCTTTCTCTTTTTTATCGTATTTCGGAGTTAATGCTTTCTTTTATGAAAGGAGAAGAAAAAGATGAGAAAGTTTTTACTTTTCTTTTAAATGCTTTTCAAAAGATTAACGAGACGGAACTTTCTGTTAAGGAGCTTGAGCTTTTTTATTGTTTCTTTTCTTTTCAAATTTTACGTCTTTTAGGGTATGAACCTCGTATTCAAAGTTGTATTTTATGCAGAAAGGGAATAAAAAAAGAGTGTTATTTTGATTCAAAAAGAGGTGGAGTTGTTTGTAATAAATGTTTTAAAAAAGGAAGAATTGGTGTATACTTAGAAGATGTTAGGGTTTTGAGTTTTTTTCTTAATTTAAATATAAAAGATTTTCCCCAAAGCGCCAAAGCCCCTGTGCATGTAGTAGATGAGTTTCTTTCTTTTGTATCTGAAAGTGCTTATTTAAAAAAATAAAAATATGAAGAAATTAATTATCATTTTGTTGATTTTAATAGTTTTAACGGGAAGTGTGGCTTTTTTGTATTATCGAAGAAATTTTCTTGCGGGTGATGTTCTTCGTTTTGAGATTGATACGCCGGAAAGCGTGGAGGCTGGAGAGAGAATACAGTATAGAGTTCGTTACAGAAATAACGGAGACACTAGGCTGGAAGATGTGGAGCTTACATTTGAATATCCGGAAAACGCTATTCCATTAGATAGTGATGACGAAGAAATAAAAAAAAGAGGAGAGTCTCGTCGCGTTGTTGATATTAATGAGTTAAATCCAGGAGAAGAAGGAATAGTAATCTTTGAGGCTCGTCTTCTAGGAAGAGAAAGAGATTCTCTGGAGTCTTTTGCATCGATTAGATATCGTCCTAAAAACTTGAGTGCAGAGTTTGAAGAAGAACGAACACATGTTACTTATATTAAAGAGGTTCCCTTATCTTTAAGTTTTGACTTCCCCTCTTCTTTGGAGTCGGGAAAGGAGTCTACTTTTCGCTTGGATTATAGCTCGGAAATGGACTATGCTATCACCGATCTGGAGATTCGTTTCCAATATCCTCCCGGTTTTAAGTTTGTAAGAAGCACTCCGGAGACAAGAGCGGAAAAAAACGATAGGTGGCCTATTCCGGTTTTAAACAAAGGAGATGGAGGATTTGTTGAAGTTGATGGCACTCTGGAAGGAGATGTTGGAGATGCCAAGCGCTTTGAAGCCGTGCTGGGGGTTTGGAAAGATGACAGATTCATACCGATGAAAGATGTTTCCAAAGGAACAATTATTGCGGAAACCACCCTCTTTATTGATGTTCTTGTGAATGATGAAATCGATTATGTCGCAAGCCCGGGAGAGATGTTGCATTACAAAATTATTTTTAAGAATCTAGGAGAAGAAACTGTAAGAGATCTTTTTCTGATGGTTGATCTTGAAAAAAACTCTTTTGATTTAAACGAAATAGAGGCGTTAGAAGGAAGAAAAAGTACAAGTTCTATTATATGGAGCTATACTTTTAAGCCCGAGCTTCGTTCTCTCGCTAAAGATGAAGAAGAAACTGTTGAATTTTGGGCAAAAGTTAAGGAAGACGGATTATCTTTTAACCCCAATGCAAGGATAAATGTTACTTTGGAAAGCAAAGAAAAGAGGTTTAGTAATAGAGTAAATACTAAATTTTCCTTTGACCAGGAAGTTCTTTTCGGCAATACTCCTTTCGAACTTGAAGAACCTTCTTTGACAAAGCCTCTCAGTTATGCGGTAAAGTGGGATATTAAGAATCATTTTAGTGATGCGCAAGATATAATTGTTAAAACAACCCTTCCCGAAAATGTAAGTTTTGCAGAAGAAAAAGAAGTAGAAAACGGTTCATTTTCTTTTGATCCCTATAAAAGAGAAGTCATTTTTATTCTGGAAGATCTTTCCGCCGGATCTTCCGAGGAGATATTTTTCAAATTGGAACTTGAGCTTCCCGAAGAGATAGAAGAAGATGAAAAATTCAAACTTATCTCTGAAGCATTAATGGAAGGAGAGGACAAAAGAACGGAAGAGACTATTCGTGCAAGAGGCCAGGAAATTTTTCTGAAAGATGTTTTCGATAAAATAGAGTAAATTATGGGTATTAGAGGAATAATAATTGTCGTGATTATAATTTTTACAGGGTTTTTTTTATGGAATGAAAGTAATAAATTACCAGCTACGGTGTTTAAGGCGGAAGAACTAAAGATTGCTGCCTGCCCCACTTTTTATTATATGTTGAACGATTTAGAGGATGAAGGAATGACTACGGTAAAAACAAGCTCAACTGCCGAAAGCATAGCACTTTTGTCGGATGGAAAAGTGGACTTTTTTATCTCCGGAAGAGCTCCTATGCCTGGTGAACCTGATTTTTTCTACGAAGTAATAGGTCCCGGATTCTCTTTTATTTATAAAGATGAAATTTTTATTTTTGAAGAAGAGATGAGTCATGTTCCTTTTTATACCGATCTTTCTGTGGAGAAAATAAGAAACAAGTTTCCTTTGTTAGCAGAGAACCTTCAAGAAGTAGAAGATGTTTACAATCATCTGGAAGAAGGAATAGGCATTACTTCTTTAGAGAACACAGATTATAGCAAGAGCAGGGTTGTTTATGTTCTGCAAGAAGATGGAACAAAGTCTCGCTACTCCAGAGTTCCGACCCTTTATTATTTGAGCGATGAAGATTATTATTTAAAAATAAAAGAAATCATAAAAAATAATTAATGATTGAAAATGGGAAAAGAATCTAAAAACAGAAGAAGGTCCGTTATAGGCCAAAAGAAAAAGAAGAAGAAGAAGCTGAACAAGCTAAAAGTAAAGTACAACTCTTCCAAGAAACCGGAAGAGAAGAAGAAGATTAAGGAAAAAACGGAAAGAATGTTGCCTGACATTTTTGCTGAAGGATACTTAAAAAAATAATATTATGAGTTCATTATATCTTCTTTTATTTCTTGTTCTTCTTATAATTCTCTTTCCTCTCTTTTTTGCGCTTCTATTTTTTTATTTAACCAAGCTTGGTTTTGAGATTTTAGGATTTTCTGTTGGGGCCGGAATATTACTTCTTCTTTTAATGCTTGCAGCTTCTTTTATTAACATTCCTCTTGGAAGAAAAAGGGCTGTAAGGGTCCGGGAGCCTTATTTTTTCGGTTTTTTCCACCGGAATGTATGGAAAGCACAAGGATTATCAATAAATCTAGGTGGAGCGGTAATTCCTCTCTTGATTGTGGGCTACCTTCTGCCAAGTGTTCCGCTGGAGCCTGTTTTTGTTTCTACTGTGGCAGTTACAATTGTTTCTTTCTTAGGGGCACGTTTTATAAGCGGGAAGGGAATATTGTTACCGATTCTTTTTCCTGTCGTCTTTGCCGTGTTTTTTGCGCTTCTCCTTGCTCCCGAGCAAGCCGCTTCCGTAGCCTTTATCTCCGGTGTACTTGGAGTGTTAATTGGAGCTGATTTTATGAACCTTCCCCATGTTATACTAAAGAAGGGAGGAGTAATGTCTATCGGCGGTGGCGGTGTTTTTGACGGTATTTTTTTAGTGGGAATAATCTCCGCTTTACTTGCGGGGATACAGTAAAATGGATAAATCTCCCGATATTCGACGCCTTTACGATTTAAAAGAAGTGCTTTACGACAAGCACTGGGCAGAAAAAACGGAAGACTTTGACGCTTATTACATGTACAGGGGCGTGGATTATAAGGATGGACTGCGGTACGATATTACCGTAATTCCTTTTCAGATGTTTGGAGAGGAGTTTCCCAAGACAAAGGGACACTATCATCCCGGAAATTATGGTGAGCTTTATATTGTGCTCGAAGGGAAAGTCGTTTATCTTCTTCAAAATAAAGATATTTCTGATGTATATAAAGTGGAAGCGGAAAAAGGAGATGCAGTTATTATTCCTCCACAATACGGGCACATTACGATAAACCCCGGTAAAAAAGACCTTAAAATGGCAAACTGGTTAAGTGAGGACATTGCATCTGAATATGATTTGATTTTAGAAAAAGAGGGAGGGGCATATTTTTATACTACAAAAGGATGGCTGCAAAATGAAAACTACATCTCGCGCCCTCCTTTACGCAGTGAAGAACCTTTAAAAAAGGTGCCTGTTGACTTAAGTTTTCTTAGAAAAACTTGATTTTGCTTGACAAAAAGCTGCTAATAGTTTACCCTTGAGGGCGAAGTGGAAATAGAGTCGGGTTTCTGCAATTTAAAAATCTAGCGTTTTGTAACTTAATGGAAGGAACAATCAAAACGCTTACCGAGAGAGGTTTTGGTTTTATTGAGAGAGAAGGAGAAGAGGATCTTTTCTTTCATTCCAATGATCTGGTTGATGTAAATTATGACGATCTTAAGGTAGGCGATAAAGTGAGTTTCGAAGTTGCGTCCTCAAACAAAGGACCAAAAGCAGCTAACGTCACTCGCATCTAAACGAAAGAATACCCTCAAACGAGGGTTTTCTTTTTTAGTTTTTAAGGGGTTTGCTCCCTTCTTTTTTAAAAATGGCGAAAGAGATAAAAGGAAAAATTAAAATAACTTCCAAAGGAGCAGGTTATGTGGAAAGCGAAGAAACGGAAGAAGATATAAAGATAGATTCTTCTTCTCTCAAAACGGCGATGCATCAAGACGAAGTGCTTGTAGTTCTTCTTCCGAAAAAGAAAGGAGAGGGGCTGCAAGGAGAAGTGGTAAAGGTTTTAAAAAGAGCAAAAACAAGATTTGTCGGAACTATCGAAAAGAAAAAATCTTTTTCTTTTCTTCATCCTGACGATCCGAAGATGTATGTTGATATTTTTCTTCCAACCGGGAAAGTGAAAAATAAAGAAAAAGCTTTGGTTGAGATTGTCAAATGGGAAGACCCTAAAAGAAACCCGGAGGGAAAGATTATTAAATTTATTGGAAAGAAAGGAGATAATGATACGGAGCTTTTTTCTATTGTATTAGAGAGAGGGCTTTCTATTGATTTTCCGGAAAGCGTAGAGAAAGAAGCATCCGAAATACAAAAAAAGGCGATACTTAAAGAGAAAAGGAGGGATTTTACCGAAGTTCCCACTTTTACCATTGACCCCAAAGATGCAAAAGATTATGATGACGCTCTTTCCGTAAGAAAGATTAAAGAGGATCTATACGAAGTAGGAGTTCATATAGCCGATGTTTCCCATTACGTGGAAGAAGGAAGTAAACTTGACAAAGAAGCCAGAAAAAGGGGCTTTTCTATTTATTTGGTGGATCGGACCATTCCTATGCTCCCCGATATTCTTTCCAATGACGTTTGCAGTCTTTGCCCGGGAGTGGAACGCATGGCATTCTCGGCGGTCTTTAGAATCAATAAAGAAGGTGAAATTAAAGAAAAATGGTTTGGAGAGACGGTTATTGTTTCTGACAAGAGATTTACTTATAAAGAAGCGCAAAGAGTCCTTGACAAAGGTTCCGGAAAGTTCCATTTTGAGCTTTCTTTCCTTTCTTCTGTCTCTGAAAAGTTGCGCAAAAAAAGAATCGATAAAGGAGCTTTGAATATTGAAGAAGACGAGCTTTATTTTCATTTAGATCATGACGGTAGGCCGCTTTCTATTCACTCTAAAGAACATTTCTTCACTCACAAGATAGTGGAAGAATTTATGATCCTTGCAAATGAACAAGTTGCTTCTAACTTTAATACGCTTTATCGTATACACGAACCTCCCGATAAAAAAGAGATAAATGACCTTTGCGCTTTTTTGTCTAATTTCGGTCATCGAGTGGAAAAGAAAGGAAAAGAGATAACTTCACATGAAATTAATCGTATATTTGAAAAAATAAAAGGCAAGGATGAAGAGTTTTTAGTAAGGTCTGTGGTATTGCAATCCATGTCCAAGGCCGCTTACTCCACTAAGAATAAAAAACACTTTGGGCTAGCTATTGATAATTATACTCACTTTACTTCTCCGATAAGAAGGTATGCCGACCTTCTGATGCATCGTATCGTAAAAAAGAAGCTAAAGAAAGAAAAGGTAAACTCCGGTAATTACGAGGAAGTAGCGAGACAAATATCTTTAACAGAGCTTGATGTGCTTGATGCGGAGCGTAATTCCATAGCATATAAGCAAGTTCAATATATGATGGAAAGGGTAGGAGAAACCTTTGAAGGAGTTATTTCTGGAATTACCAAGTTTGGTATTTTTGTTCGAGAAGTGGAGACAAAAGCGGAAGGACTGATCTCTATTCGTGACATGGAAGATGATTACTATGTTTTAGACGAGGAGACATACTCTCTTATAGGTATGCGTAAAAAAAAGCGTTATGCTTTGGGAGACAAAGTAAAGATTAAAGTTGCAGGAGGAAGCGTAGAAACAAAAAGATTGGAGTTTGTTTTTGCGCGCTCTTGAATTCTCTTTCTTAAGTGCTATAATAATGTCTTGAGGCTTTGCCATGCAGAGCTTTATTTTATGTAAAAGAAAGAAAAATTATGAATCCATTAGAAGAAATCAGGAAAGAAGAAAAAAAGAGCGAAGAAGAGATAGAAGAATTAAAAAGAGAGCTATCCAAAGATTACCAGGAAAGAATACAAGCTTTAAGAGAGGAGGAAAAACTTGTAGAGGAAAGCCATAAAAAGAAGGAAGAGGAGATGAAAAAAGAAATTTTTTCCGTTTATCAGGGGATTGACAAGGAGTTTGATTTAAAACTTCAAGAAGAACTTAAAAAAATAAAGAGCCTTAAGGAAGAAAACATTTCTTCTTTTAAGGAAGAGTTGTTGAAAAGAATAAAATGAATATTTCCACTGCCAAGATAGAGATTATTGCTCCACAAGAAAAGTCAGAAAGACTTATGGAGGAGTTGCAAAATATAGGAGTTATGGAGGTTACTTGTACTTCCCACGAAGAGACAAAGGTGGAAAAGACAGACGAGTGGGAAGAGAAAAAGGCAAGAATGCAGTTTGCGTATTCTTTTCTTACAAGATATTCCCCTAAAAGCGGCTTTGCTAAAAATTTAATTAGCAGCTTTATCCCTCAGCCATATGCCTTTTATTATAACGAGATTCAAGAAATAGCCGATTCTCCGGAGATTGATGCGGTGATAAGAGAGTGCATCAATCTGGAAGAGAAATTGAATGCGCTTATCGGAGAAAGCACAAAACTGAAAGAAGATGCAAGGGTGTTGCAAAAAGTTATAAACCTCCCAATCACAAAAGAAAATAAAAAATCTTTACAAAATTTTTCTGTCTTTGTCGGTTCCGCGAAGAAAGGAAAGAGAGAAAACCTTATTTCCGACCTGAGAAATGAGGTTTTTTCTTTTTTTTACGGAGAAAATGAGGAGGTATTTGCCCTGGTCTATCCCAAAGAGAAAGAAGACTTTTTCAGAGAGAAGATTCAAGAATATGAAGCGAAAGAAGAAGATGTTTTTTGGGAGGATATTCCTGAAAGAGAGATTGAAAAGATCCAAGAAAGAATAGAAGAAAAGGAAGAAGAGATAAAAAAGCAAGAAGCGGTAGCAGAATCACTTGCTTCTCATCTTCCCAAGATTGCGGCACTGGTTGATTTCTATGCGTGGGAAAGTGAAAAGTTTCAAAAGCTGAATAAAGCCGAAAAGACGGAGAAGTTTTTCCGTGTTACAGGATGGGTTGGAGAGAATGATATTGAAAGACTTCAAGAGGCGATAAAAAAATCAACGGATACTTTTCTTTTACAAAAAATTACTCCGGAAAAAGAAGAGAATCCACCCGTACTTTTAAGAAACAGTGGAATTATGAGAAGTTTTGGTGTTGTAAGCGGAGTTTACGGCGCTCCCAAGAGCAATGAACCTGATCCCGCTCCTTTTCTTGCTCCTTTTTTTGCTCTTGCTTTTGGGGTTGCTTTATCTGATATAGGATACGGGCTTATGTTGATTGGATTTTCTCTTCTTATGAAAAAGCTTTACAAAGGAGTGGATGCTTTCTTCAATCTTTTTATTATAGGAGGCGTCTTTACTCTTTTTGCCGGACTGATAATGGGAACCTTCTTTGGCACGGATCTTAACGCGAATTTCCGTATTTTTGACCCTTCCACCAACCCGATGGAAGTGTTAATCTTGGTTTCTGTCTTTGGAGCGCTTCAAATTTTTTGCGGACTTCTTATTGGTGCTGTGTGGGATATAAAACAAGGGGATAAGAAAGCGGCGCTCGGGGAAAAGGGAGGTTTTATGGCTTTTCTTTTGGGCATAGCGGCATTTCTTATTAGCGGAATGCAGGTGTTTCTTTTTGCCGCCTTAGGAAGCCTTGTTCTTCTAAACATAATATTTTCCAAAGCGGAAAAGCCCCTTTTACGTTTTTCCAGTGGAGCGGGAGCGCTTTACAATGTCATTGGATATTTTAGCGATGTACTTTCTTATTCCAGGCTTTTGGCGCTTGGTCTTGCTACCGGAATCATTGCCATGGTGGTAAACGTCGTAGCGGAGATCGCTATGGAAATGATTCCTGTGGCCGGACTGGGTTTTGTGTTTGCCGGGATGGTGCTTGTTGTGGGACATACCTTTAATTTATTAATTAGCACCCTTGGCTCTTTTATTCATAGTGCAAGACTGCAGTTTGTGGAATTTTTTTCCAAATTTATGGAAGGAGGGGGCAGAACAATAAAACCTTTTTCCAAGCAAGGTCGTTTTGTAGAAATTATTCATTAAAGTTTAAAAAATATGGAGTTAGGTATAATCTTATCAATTGCCGGAGCTTCTCTTGCGCTGGCTTTGCCATGTATCGGGTCTGCTATTGCGCTTAGTGGTGCCGGACAGGCAGCAACGGGACTTGTTTCAGAAGAACCGGAGAAGTTTGGTAAAGCGCTTCTTTTGCAGGTTCTTCCGGGAACTCAAGGTATTTATGGATTTTTAGCAGCTGTCTTAGCACTTCAACAAATCGGCATCTTTGAAGGAGAACTAGCAGTGATAAATGTTGGAACAGGATTGGCTATTCTTTTTGCTTGCCTTCCAATTGCTTTAGCGGGAATTGCTTCCGGAGCACTTCAGGGAAAAGTAAGTGTTGCGGGGATTTCAACTCTCGCAAAAAAACCAGAAGAAGTTGGAAAAGCGATTATTCTTTCCGCAATGGTAGAAACTTATGCGGTAATCGCTCTGCTTCTTCCCATCTTACTTCTTAATATAATTGAAGTTTAATTATGTCGGTAGATATCCTTATTTCC
>PUMP01000064.1 GCA_003551425.1 Candidatus Nealsoniibacteriota bacterium
GTTTGACCAACAAACCACCAGACATCCTGCAATTTGGGTATATTTGCAACCATCCACTCCAACCAGCTTTGAAATCTCGGCATAAAATTGACAGCTATAGTTCTCCAAAGAGCTGCTATAGTTTCTCTGGTTTCATGCATAGTATCATGAAATTCTACACTCGAATCTATAGCGTCTTCGTCCATAACAATTCCAAGTTCATGAGCTCTCTGCCTTAATTGCTGAAATTCTTCTCCACCCTGTCTGATAATCGGAATCAGATCTCTGGAAGCTCTGCGACCAAAAATATCAGCAGCAGCTGCAGCCTGTCTTTGTTCATTATCATATTGAGATAGTGCCTCTACAGTTTGTACAAATGCTTCTTCTGCATTTTCTGCTTCCACTCCAAGTTCTTCCATTCTTTCTTTATGCCTTGAAGTAGCTTCTTCGCCAGCACCCATTTCTTGATTGAGTCTCAACATTGCCCTTTCAAGAGTGCTGGTTTCAACTCCCATTTGTTCACTGGCAAATCTAAATTCCTGCAAAGCATCTGTGGAAATCCCCATTTTCATTGAAGTTTTATCTATTTCATCACCATAATCAGCCACACGATTAGTCAGAGCCAGCATAGCACCGGTAGCGGCAGTAGCTACAGCTGTTACTTTGGCTGCAAATTTTGCTGCACTTTTTGCTGCATTTGCAAAAGAACTACTTACGGAATCCCCAGTATCTTCAGCAGTATCTTCAAGGTCTCCTAAACTGTCCTGATTTTCAGACATTTTATTCTTAAATTGTTTGTTACTAGCTTTAACCTTATATAATAGACTCCCTAAAGTAACAGCCATTAGCCACCACCTCTATTATTTCTGTTAGTTTTTACGGTACCCATAAAATTAGACAATTTATCTTTTATATCATCAACTGAATCTGGTTCTTTTTTCTCTTTTTCTTCTTCAAAATCTTTATCATTTTTAAGCTGTTTAATAGTTTGAGTTATACCACTCATATAATTACTCAACTGATTATTTTTATCTTTTACATTTCCCATTAAACCTGCAATTAACTGGTTATAGTATTCTTCATACTGCTTTAATTCCTCATCTTTCATTTCTTCAAAAATAAAAGGGAGTTCATCAGGATATATATCCTTCAAAACTTCCTTTTTAGTCATACCTGTAAAATTTTGTAGTTTCCAAACTAATCGGTCGAATTCTTTTTCTGGGTTTTTGCTTTCTTTATTTTTTCTTTCTGTTTCTCCGGCATCTCTGCTTTGAATGCCCCGCCCAGCCCCAAGCGGTTCATTAAGTTTTTTCCCTTTTCCACAACCTTGATTAGTCCGTTTACCTTAATTATTGCGTCTAAAATATCAAAAGCTTCATCCAACCCTAAATTTTCTTCAGCAAAATCTTTTTCAAGATCAGAGCCCAAAATAAGTAAATCTATAAACTGATCAATACTATAAGTCAAAAGATCAGGTATCATATTCAATAACTCAATATAAGTCATACTTTGAATATACTCATCAACATCATCTATTCCCTGTTCTTCAGCATATTCAGGAATAATATTCATTATGGTTTTAAATATATCGGATAACTTCTTATACTTCCCCAATCCAGCTTTTTGAACTGTAATTTCCTTTTCTTTTTCTTTTTCGTCTTCAATATAAACAATCTTAACTTTTTTAATTTTATTTAAACTTTCAGCCAATATAATCCCTCCCATAAAATAATAAAAAGGCCCATTTAAGGGCCTATATTAATCTAAGCTTCTGTGCCATCGATAGTATTATCACCAATACTGAAATAAGGGTATATATCTTCTTCAGTCCCGTCTATTTCAACAGTTTCAGCATCTTCGGCAGGTAATGCAGCAAAATCAATATTAGCTACTCTTTGGCCGTCTCTACTATATTCAAATGCCAACGGTCCTGGTATCGGATAAGCTCGATGTACCGTCAAGTCCTTAGATTTATCAACTTCAGCATCTTCTTCATCATGATTGGTGATTGGTCTAATCAATAATTCTTCTGCATATTCAGAAAGTCTATGACCAACTGCTTTTGGAATTATTAATCTATACTCATCATCAGTTCCATGCTCTACTATTTTCCCCCAGGGAACCACATGACCAAGAGTATCTACATCTGTGTAAACAAGTGGAACAGTAACAGTAATAGCATCATCTGTAATAAGTTGGTCAAAAACTCCATCTTCTTCAGTTTCTAGCTCAGTTGTTTCAATCTCATAGTTAAATTCAGTTTCGCCGGTAGTTCGTCCCAAATAGACTGGGTTATCAGCTTCTTTTCCAAAAAATGTATAGCCCGGTCCTATATCAATTTTTTCTGTACTCAATTGTTGAGTATCATGATCAGGCATTCTCAATCACTCCTTTTATTGTCCTTTTAGTAATCCATAGCTAAAACGAACGGACATATAATGTTCTTCCGGTTCATCTCTATCCCAAAGTGGTCCTATAGGTTCATCACCAACAAGATTATAATTTCTATAACCATCAATATCATCAAAAGGTTTATCATCAAATAATTCATGTATTCTATCAGCAACCGGACCCAACTGTTCAATGTTAGCATTCCCGTTCTCATGATTCTTATAATAATAGTTTATCTGTAATGTACCATCTATTTGCTTTGTGTCTGGGTCCTGCGGAGCTGTTAAAACGTGAACAGTAATACATTCATCTGTATTATCAGGTTTTCTGGGTCCTTTGATTATTCTAAAATCATCCATTAATTCCTCAAGGGTTTCTTCATTATTATTATTGTTTTCTGGAGTATCGTTTAATAGCCTCAAAACAGCAGCAGTTAAAAATTTATTTATATTCATAGTTTACACCTGCTCCCGATGCCACTTAAAAGACCTTGCCGCTTGTTGCTTTAAGTCTTGAGAACTCATTTTAGCAGCTAAATATTTTTCAGCAATTCTTTCAAATTCATCAATTGTACCCTGGAGCACAGTGAAACCCTGCTTTGTTTCAACTATGGCTGCGTACCACATTCCAGCTGAAATTGCTCCCCAGTATTCATCTCCTTCAACTTCAATTACAGGTTTTTGATTTTCCTGCATATTGGCAAATGCTTCTTCTTGAGTTTCATAAACACCCATAGTTTCAAGATTAATTGACAAACTGGCTTTTAGGGCTCCAGACAAATCATTATAATTAGCATTTTGTTTTGCATGTTCAAGCATTTTTTTAAGCAAAAACTTTAAAGCATTTTTTAAGATCATATCTTGAGCCTTCAATATTGATTCAGTATTTTCCACTATTTCCTCTACATTTTCAAAACCAGATTCAACATTATCCATCATTATCACACTGCTTCCA
>PUMP01000022.1 GCA_003551425.1 Candidatus Nealsoniibacteriota bacterium
CCCGTCGAGCATACCTCGGCCGACGTAGCCGAGGAAAAGCGGTAGATGCCCGGATCCGCCGCCGGTGGCGAGCCCTACCTTTCCCTCTTTCGGCGCATCAGCTCTCACGATACAGCGCAAGTCGTCGGCTACATACTTCAACTCTTGGGGATGTGCTGCAACGATGCCCTCGAGCATCTCGTCCACAAACGCTTCAGGCTTATTCAAAAACTTCTTCATAACCGCTCTCTCCTTAGCTTGACTGAATACCATCCGCACATCCGGCGATTTCGGATGCGCACCTCGAACCAAAAACTATGCTCATCATCGCGCAACAGCTACGCTATTGCCTGCTTCTACGGTTGCGGTCACACTTCTGCAGTCGTTTCCCCTTCTCCTACGGCTTGCTGAATAGCTTCGGTCACCCATACCTTAGCATCCGAGACGACACTCGCCGCATCGTCCAGCCCCTCGTTCCACATCTCGATCACCAAAGGCCCGGTGTAATTCTGCTCCGCCAGTGCGCGGAAGGCGCGTTCGAAACACACGGCGCCCTGACCGAATGGAACCCGGCGAAACACGCCCGGTCGCGCATCCTTCACGTGTACAGCCACGATATGACCGCGACCATTGAGAAGCTGGGAGTACACGTCATGACCATGGGCAACCGTGTTGCCCGTATCCGGATACAGCTGCATCCATGGACTATCGCACTGCCGGACTAAACTCAGCGCATCATCCACCGAGCCCACGCACGGTAGATCCGCGTTCTCTATCCCAACCATTACCGAGGCGCGGGCCGCCATCTCAGCGACTCGAGCAAGCCCTTCCAGGTATCGTCCCCAGGTACTCTCGGTGCTATCTTCATAGTACACGTCGTGCCCTTGAGTTTGGATAACTCGGATGCCGAGTTCGTGGCAGAGATCAAACGCTCGCGCCCAGATATCGTACGCTCGAGCCCGAGTGCTCGAATTCTCGGAGGCGAAAGGAAACCGCCGATGCGCGCTTAGACACAGCGTCGAGAATCCAATGCCTGTTGCATCTATCGCCGCTTTTAGTTCCCGTAGCTGCTGTTTGCCCCAGTTCAACCGAGCAAGACGTTCGTCGCTTTCATCGATAGAAAACTCTACGAAATCGAACCCCGCCTTCCGGGCGGCAAGCAGTGTCTCCCGCCACGCATCGGCTCTCGGCAACGCTTTCTCGTAAATCCCCAAAGGGTTATCCGACAACACCGCGACCTCTCGGTTTATTCAGTTATGATTGTCCCAACTTGCGCTACGTACTTTCGGGTGCTCCTGCTCTCAGTTCGCTTTCCTTAGTTTCTTACGAAACACGACCTTGATCCTATCGCTCATCTCTACGAACGCCCCAGTGTTGCGGTAGTTATGGATTACCATAACAAGCAACAGCAACGCGCCGTATAGAAAGTTACGGAAGAACGGCGTGAAACCAAGAAAGGTCGATCCGGTTGCAATAAGCTGCAGCGACAGAATCGCCAACAGAACGCCCGGAACCGAGCTGAAACCGCCGTCCGGATTGGTGCCACCGAACACCGACAGCAATACCGCAAGCAGCATGTACTGCTGTCCATAGTTCGGCCTCATAGTGGCAACCTTAGACGTCAACAACACCGCGGCGAGTCCGGCCAAGAGGGCAATCACAACGAAGGACTTAATGAGGATCCGGCGGTTATTAACCCCCGAAAACCGCGCCGCCGTCGGACTCGCACCGAGCATCCGCATCTGGAAGCCGAGAGAGGTCTTCTCCAGCAGAACCCATAAGAGCACGGCTACCGCCAGCAGAATAAGGAACGGATACGGTATGCCGAAAAAATCACCGTTGGCGATGCGGATGTACGGTAACGGAAACCCGCCCAACCCGTGTCCGCGGGTAATGCCCATCGCGATTCCGAAGAACAGGCCGTTCGTTCCCAGAGTGGCGATGATCGCGGGCACACCGGCAACCGATATCACCAGCCCGTTGAACACCCCGCATAATGCGGCAGTGCCCAATGCTGCCGCTATCGCCAAAACGATTACTGCCGTTGTCGGTAACCCCAGCTCCTGATGCCTCGACAGTATGAGCCCGGCAACTACTCCCGACAGACTGAGAACCGACACACCGGAAAGATCTATTCCTCCGATCGTCATCGCCAACATGATCCCGAACGCCAGCAACGCGTACTCAGGCAGGTTGCGCATCATGTTCTGCAGGTTTCCTATGCGTAGGAATCGCTCCGGCATCGCCGCCGTCATACCGATCAGCACTACGAGGAACACCACCAATAGAGTTAGATTATTCGCTCTCTTCGCATTCACCGCTTATTCCTCCTCAACCGGCCCTCTCCCAACGAGGACGCCCTCGCCTTAGTGAGCACGCTCGACAACCATTTCGCCTTGCTGTTTTTTCTGAAGCTTCAACCTCAGATGAGTCGCAGTAACACCGCCGACAATTACAACACCGATGAAGAAATCGGTCCAAGCTGCAGGAACTCCCAGCATGATCAAGTGGCGATCCAGTAGAATGATGACCAGAACGCCGAGCATCGTACCGGTTATTGTTCCTCGTCCGCCCGTAATACTTGTGCCGCCGAGAATCACGGCCGCGATAACCCGCAGGAGAGCCGTATCGGCGATGTAATTCGGATTACTATACCGCAGCAAAGAAACATGCATGATCCCCATTATTCCGGACAGGAAACCGACGTATCCGTAAACGAAATACTGGATTCTATTGACGTTGAATCCGGCCCTTCTGGCGCTTTCGATATCGCCGCCGATAGCGTAAATCCCCCTACCAAGCATGGTGCGGCGCATAAGGAACCAGGTTAGCACAATCGCCGCGATAAGGATCACGACAAAGACCGACACCCCGACAACGCCGCGCTCGGTTTGTAGTGTCCAGACAAACGTTCGCCCAAATCGGCTGAAAGCGTCGGGCAACGGGCCTACATTAACCGAATGAGTACCCACAAACTCAAGCAACCCGCCGTGAAATAGGTTGAACGTTCCCAGTGTAACGATCAAAGCCGGGATTTTGAACTTAGTGATAAAGAATGCGTTGATCAGGCCGTACACAATACCTACCGTAATCGAGATGGCAAACGCCAGATAGATATTGTCCATACCCCAGGCCATCAGCGCATTCACCGCAATATACTGCCCGGAGATCGCGATCGCCGGAAACGAAACATCGATCCCGCCCGCGATCAGCGCCGTGAAGAACGCAAGCGATAGAATCCCGATGCCCGCGCCGCTGCGCAACATGCTCAACCAATTGCCG
>PUMP01000016.1 GCA_003551425.1 Candidatus Nealsoniibacteriota bacterium
ATGGCCAAATTGATCGTACTGCCTCACCTCGATAGCTTCTTTTGTGCTCTCGTCGCTATCCGTCCACGTGTACAACTTGGTGCGATATAGTCTATTACGCGAGTCATATATAAATTCCTTTACTACTCTACCTTCTACATCTTCCATATGCACTTTGAACCCACGGGTGTCATAATGCATCTTTCCACTATACTCACCCGTTGCTCGATCGAAATGTTCTACATACTCCAATCGAATGCCGTCATAATGATATTCCTTTATTTTGTTTGCTTCATTCTCTAAGTCATCAATGTTATATGATTTGTCTTCTCGTCCGCCGCTATAGTATGTCCTAGTTCCTTGAATCCACTTGTATTCATCTTGCCCAATCAGATCAAACTCATGGCTATCTATATAGCGAAGAGAGCTTCCATCGTAAGTGTATAGACTTTCGGTCATGTTGCCCACTATATCCCATTCTATAGTCCCAACTAACTGACCTCTACTATTATATTTAAACTCCTCTTTTAGATATTCCTCCCCTCCTTCTACTTTATTCTTGTCAACACTAACCGCTATCGGTTCCGCATCTTGCGACAGCATAACATCGTTATTCCGATCTTTCTTTAAGTAAAAATAGTCTTCGTCGTAGTTGTAAACAGTGTGTTCCTCATATGTGTATGGCAAACGGCCCATCGTATGGCTTGGTCTTTGCTTCGTGCCAGCATCCCACGCACAGAGGACCTTAAAAGATCGGCGTTCTTTCTCAGCACTAGCACCAAACCTCTGTACGTTACTTACTAAGCCCTCTACATTGTGATTGTGCTGCGGATAGCCGACTGCGGGGAAGCTCTCCGGCGCTTTCCAGGATTCATCAAGGGACAGTGTTTCAATGGGATTTCCCGCCCCGGCGTCTGCCGCCAATCCCGCGCCCACAAGCGCGAACACCACAGCCGCAATCGTTCCCAACCGCTTGGCTTTCGTTTCCATGACGGTCTCTCCCCTGTAACTCGTTGTTTCTCCAGCCCATTCCGCCGCGACGAGGGGTGCCATCCTCGGCATATATACCGCGCGGCGCCGGGAACACCCCCACATCCCCTTGCCTAGCAAGATGTGTATATCATAGCAAACTTCTATTCAAAATCAAACCCACAACACAACCGGACAGTGGGTATAACAGGAATGCTCGTCAGGGTGTTGGCGTCCGTTTTCAAACAAATCCCGGGCGCCGCCCAGGAGGCGCGGGTTGAACGGAAAAGGGCCTCGACCCGATTTCCACCATCTGGGCTCGCCCGGGGCGCACCGAGGATCTCCCCGCTGTTATCGCGTTACTTCCACGTGATCCACGGCGTTGTTATATAATTCATTTGGCAGGGAAGACGCCGGTCCCAGCACGGGCGGATCACACCCAGCCGGGACCAGAAACGCCGCGATCCGGGTGGCCGTGGTGTCATCGCCGCCGGTTGCGATATCGCATGACCAAGTTGCAGTCAGGACATTGATCGGGGTCAAAGGCGCGTCCCAGTAGGGCTTGGTCCACCAATTCCCATCAACCTGGATGTACACGGCGACGGCGTGCTGATGCGGCATCACGCCCTCGACCCGCCCCTGCAGATGGCTGGTGCTGCCCATGGGGGGCACGTACGTAAACTCGATGCTGGGTGGTTGGTCGAGTTGCGGAACCCAGCATCCACCCAATGCCAGGAGCAAGGCGCTACCCACTACCCACCACGCTGCGTACTTCATCTCACGTTTCCTTTCTGGCGGCCCGAGCCGCCGGCTAGGACCCAAAAGGCCGTTGCGTTGCGGCGAAGCGGGATCGCTTCGCTTTCTGACTCTCGGACTGAAGCCCCGATTTATCACCTATATCTCATGGAATGCGGCCGGTCTTTATGTAATCAAGCGAATGCTCATACAATTCGGCTGGCAATTCTTGGTCTGGCCCCACCTGGGGCGGGTCATAGTCCGCCGGGACCAGAAAAGCCGCTACCCGTGTGGCCCTCTCATCGCCATCACCGGTGGTGATATCGCAGACCCAGGAACCATCGGGCTCTATGGACGTTAAGGGCGCATCCCAGTAGGGTTTCGACCACCAATTGTCGTCGACTTTGATGAAGACCGCCACGCGGTACTCGGCCGGCTCCACTCCACTGACTTGACCCTGGAGGTTGTCGAAGCTGCCTATGGGCGGGACATAGGTGAAGTCAATTTCTGGCTCGACGGAGTCATTAGTCCAATTATCAGGAATTGTGTCACCAGCAAAGACGCAATCCATCCCATCCTTCATGGTAATGCCTTCCACACTTGGAACTTCCCAGATCCCCCAATGCGCGCCTTGTGGGCCTTCCTCCTCGTCTTTCCATTCTTCATCAAAAGCGGCGAAGTAGAAGTAATCCACCTCTTCAGCTTGAGCCCAGGACACAAAATTCAGGAAGAAGTACGCAGCGTTCGCCGGCGAGGGCTCCGCTTCTCCGATGGCCTCCCCATCCGAGGGCCAGCCCGTCTCGCCGACAATCACTTCCTTGCCACCGGCCTTCTGCTCCAAGAGTTGGTACTGATTGTGGAGAGACTTCACCGCCTCATCAATATGCTCGCCTTCCCAGTACGGATAGAAGTTGGCCATCACCACGTCGCATTCGGCCATCACTTCCGGGTGCTGAGACAATTCGTACCAAGTATCGTTCGTAGTGGTGGCTACCCCGGTACCTTTGACCTGTTGGATGTATCCGAGCAGTTTGTCTGGCGAAAGGTCGCCGCGGTACAACACTTCCGTGCCAACGATCGCCATGTCCACGTGTCCCGCTTCAATCAAGTCGATCAAGCTGGCGATTTCGGCTTCGTTGGTCGTCAGATCCGAGTCGAGCCAGGCAGCCGCGGCTACTTTCACCCCTTCTTCCTGGGCGATCTCCGGCACATGCTCCAGCCCGTGGGTTGCTCCGTGGGTCCGAATCCACTCCGTGTAGGGCGCCACTATCTCGAGCAGGGTGGTGATCCGTTCCCGGGACACTGGTGGTCCCCAATCGGGAGTGTCTCCCAGCAAATACGGACTGAAGTTGAGGCCACGGAGCCGATAGGCCAGCGGATCCACCACGAAGTGCGCGGTCAGGTCAGTATCGCGATCGACGCTCACCGTGATAGCCGGATCGGTGGTTTCGCCGCTGGCAATGGCGTCGGTGTCCCCCGTCCAACGGTGAAACTGCCAGCCG
>PUMP01000051.1 GCA_003551425.1 Candidatus Nealsoniibacteriota bacterium
AACAACCAAATCAAAGAAATACCCACACAACCCACGTCACAGCTCTGGCCACTAAACTACCCCGAACAAAGGCCTCAAGAGGTGCCCTTGAAATGACTGTAGCAGAAACAAGTTTAGAGACTTTCTACAATAATCAGCAGAAGTTTACGCAAGATCAAAGAGAAGTAAGGCAGATAATTAAGGAACACGGACCGATGACAGGCAGCAGCGTAGCAAGAAGAATGAAGAAACCCTACCACAGCATCTCAGGAAGAATAACTGAGCTCAAAAACATGGATGTAATAGAAGTTGTAGGTAGAACCACGAACAAATTTGGAAATCCTGCAAGACTTTACCAGGTGAAATCTCAGTGACAAATGAAGTGCTTGGAAATGTTGTCAAAGCTGTCATAGAAGAGATGAAAGGTATAAGCGTACAGAAAAAGGCTTTCAGAAGTATGACAAGGGTTTGTCATAGCTGTCATAGCGTGTCATACAGCATGACAAGTATGACAAGGTTTGACAAAGGTATGACAAGTGAATTTGAAGGGTACAACACACTAACAATAAAGAAAAATAGACTTCGACATAGTATGACAGATTTTTCCTTCCTTCAACTAATTCAAGGTGATTCCTTTTTATGGATTTGAATAATGATAGAAAAATGCTTTTAGAAAAAGTAAGTAAAAAAAATAAAATCCATCCAGCTACTATTTACAAAGAAGATAGTACAGTAAATGAAACCTTTGGCTCTGAAAGAACTGTGCGCAGAGCTTTAAAGGAATTAGTTAATGATGAAGGCTTTTTAGAAAGAGAAAAAGATGGTCAAAGATACCTTTACACCATGACTGAGAAGGGACGAAAGTATTTGATGAAGATTAAGAAGAGAGAACGCCAGAAGAAAGATGAATCTAATCTTTTCGATTACGATGATGGATATGAAGAATTCGTTGATTTCTTCGAATCTGAGAAGCATGGTCAGAACCAGATAAAGAAAGCAGGGATTGGCAGAAACTTTGTATACCTTGATTACAAGAAGTTAGAAAGATTTAACCCAGATCTTGCAGATGATTTAATGCAGGATCCTGACAGGGTTTTGGAGGCTTGTAAAGAAGCTGTTAGAAGCCTTCCAGAGGTCCAAGATAATGTTGATGTAAGGGTTAAGAATGTCAGCGATTTTGAGGAGCAGAGTATTAATGAGTTGACAGCCCGTGACAGAAACAAGTTGGTTGTTGTCGAGGGAGTTATCCAGTCTGTGTCTAGGCCTGGAAGCCAACTGGTTTCAGCTGATTTCGAGTGTATTAAATGCGGTCAGACTTATACGAAGGAGCAGGATAGCCAGCAGTTGAAAAGCCCTTACAAGTGTGAGTGCGGCAGTAAACAGTTTGAGCCTGTTAATGAGAGGCATGAGACTGTGCGTTACCTTACTTTGAAGGAGAGGCCTGATCAAAGGTCTAGGGATAAGATTGTAACTGTTATTCAAGGAGATCTTGCTGAGGATGAGTCTAAAAATTTGAAGGCTATGGGCAGCGGTGTCAAGGTCGTTGGATACCTTGATACCTATATGAAGAAGAAGACTGATGAGTTCCAGAGCTTTAGGCTTGTAGCGAACAATATTGAGGTTGAGGATAGTAAATGGGAGTTAGAAAACTTAACCGATTCAGAAGTTGAGGAGATTGAAGAGCTCTCTGAACGAAGCGATATACCCGATTACTTGACTCAAAGCCTTGCGTTTGAGGAAATTAAAAACAATCATTTGTTGAAGAAAAGCTTTATTGTATGGTTGTTAGGCCGTTCCAGCAACTTTGGGAATGTGCATTTCTTATGTATAGGAGACCCTGGAACTGGTAAGTCTCACTTGGCCAAGTATGTCGCTGAGAATGCTGACAGAGTTATTAAGTCGGTTGCTTCTGGCGCCACAGAGGTAGGGTTGACCGCCGCTGTTGTTAAGGATGAAATGACTGGTGAGTGGACTGCTGAGGCTGGTAGTTTGGCTATGGCTGACGGAGGTTTCCACATAACAGATGAGATTGATGAGTTAGATGATGATCATTACAGCGCCTACAACGAGGCGTTAAGCGATGAAACTATTACTTTGTCTAAGGCTGGTATCCATGCGGAGCTCGGCGCAAGCGTTTCAGAATTTGCTTTAGGTAATCCTGCTCCTCACTACAGTTTTGATGACATGGATCCTAAGATTGAGCAGGTACCTATTGACAAGGATGATTTGATTAGCCGTTTTGGAATCATTTTAGCGGTTGAGAATGATGATGATACTGAGCAGTATTTGGAAAAGGTTGAGCATATTTTGAACCGTGAGAATGCTTCTGGGTTTAAGGAGGCTGATTACATTAGTGAGGATACTTTGTTTAATTACATTCATTATGCGCAGCAGTTAAGCCCTGAACTCAGTGATGAGGCGTATAATAAGATTATGGATGCCTGTGAGTCTTTGTTTAATGAGGGGAATGACAGGATTAAGCTTCGGCATGCTGAGGCTTTGGCTACTGTGTCTGTTGCTTTTGCCCGTATGAATCTTGTGGAAGAAGTGACTGCAGCTCATGTTGAGGAAGCGTTTGAGTTTTTCGTTGATTGTTATAAGTCGATGGACTTTGACATTGGGAATGATGATTTCACAGATTTTGATTCGAAGAATAAGAGGCAGATTCGTAAGGTTAAGGAGGCTTATGAGGTTTTGAAAGGGCCTGAGGACGATAAGGTTTTAGTTGATGATTTGGTTCAGGAAGTTGAGTTAAGCGAGTCGATTGTTGAGGATACTCTTCAAAAGCTCAAGCGTGAAGGCGAGTTTTTCGAACCTGCTAATGCAAAAGGAGCAGTGCAAAGAATATGAAAAAAGAGGATGTTATTTTTTCGGCTACGGATTCGGACACTGAAAAATCGGTGACTACTGTGGATTCTTACCAGGAGTTGATCGGTGAGTTAGAAGATAGAGGTGATTTGCCTTGATTGGTCATGCCGAAAGACCGAGTAATGTTGTTGATGTTGTATGGTGTTTGTCTGAGAGTGAAGGTGTAGGCCTTGAAGATGGAGATGTTGATTTTGTTGGTGCTGTAGCAGGTTTCAACTGTTCTGTTAGTGGAGGTTTGATTTGATCTATGAATGATTATAATTATCGTGGCGGTAAAACAATGGATGAATGCTTGGAAAACCTTAGAAAGAAAATGAATTTGAAGACTGGAGGT
>PUMP01000001.1 GCA_003551425.1 Candidatus Nealsoniibacteriota bacterium
AAAAACATCTATACCACTCACAATCCTCCCCCGCAACCACTTTGTAATTATCATTGACTCTTTGAATGTCGTAGTAAGCACCAACGTCTTTCAAGGTAAGAGGAATGGGAGGAATAAGATTGGTGAAATAAAAAACATTCATTAATATGAAGATAGCCATAATGCTAACTCCATATTTCCTTTTCTTTTCTCTTATGGGTAAACTGTGAGGAGAAAGTAATTGCAAAAAGAGATAGATCAAAAGCAAGCTTAAAAATCCGCTTAAAAGAAAAACTGCAACACTTAAATTCTTAAAAATATGAGGAAAGATAAGGTTGGTATAAGAAAAGATGGCAAAAAAATAAACGCTTATATGAATTTCCGGTCGGACATTATATTTTCTAAAAACCTCGTTTCCTATCATTAAAAAGACCAGCATAAAGATAAAAGGCCAGCTTGCCGCAACAGATCCACTGTGAGAGTAAAAGATCAAAAAAGCACTAAAAAGAACTCCGAATGAATACTGCAAGACAAGGGGAGATAAAAGACGGGCATAAGAAAAAAAGCGTCTTGGAGATATAATGGTGTTATAAACATTAATAATCGTGATCGCTCCTCCAATAAGAAGCAAATGACCAAAAAGAAGGGTCATCGCCAGCGGGAAATTAATAAAACGAAAGGTCAAGACATCGGTAATAAAACCAAAAACCAAAGCACCCGGTATTAAATACCTTTCGTATTTATCATAAAAACGTTTAAGCTTTTTTAATCTTTCCATTTTTTCTCTCTTATTAATTCTTCCAACAAGTTAAAAAATAAAGCAATGCTTTTGTCTTCAATAATAGATATCGGCATCGCTTCTATGCCCATTTTTTCGAATTCTTTCACCAAAGAATTAACGGTACTTTCGGAGACTTCGTCTTTTTTACTTATAAAAACATACTCTTTCTTTTCCAGTAATTCTTCGCTGTGTGCGCCGATCTCTTCACGAATCGTTTTATAATCTTCAATGGGAGAAGAAGAATCAGCGGCAATAAGATGAAATAAAATTCTAGTACGCTCTATGTGACGTAAAAACTTAAACCCAAGCCCTTTCCCCTCCGATGCGCCTTTTATAAGCCCCGGAATATCGGCAAGTATAAGCTCGTTGTAAACCCCCAGATTCGGCTCCAGAGTAGTAAAGCGATAATTGGCGACCTTGCTTTTTGCACGCGTTAGCTGATTTAGCAAGCTGGACTTTCCTACATTGGGAAGACCGATAAGGCCAATATCAGCAATTAACTTTAATTCAAAACGTATTTGGAAAGATTGCCCGGATACTCCACTTTCCGCCTTTTGAGGACTGGTATTGGTTGAAGATCTGAAATAAAAATTTCCCCTTCCTCCTTTCCCTCCCTTCGCAACTATCTTTTCTTCATTTATTTTGGTTATCTCAAGCATCTCTCCGGTGTCAAGATTACACACAACCGTTCCCACAGGAACAAAAAGAAACAAATCATCTCCCGCTTTCCCGGATCGGCACTGAGGTTCTCCCGGTTTTCCATCTTCCGCTTCAAATTCTTTTTGAAAACGAAATCTGCTGAGCGCGCCAAGGTCGGAAACTCCCCGGACAAGCACATCTCCTCCCTTCCCTCCTTCTCCTCCGGTAGGACCAAGTGATTTTGCCTCCTTGTTAAAAAAGACAGCTCCATCCCCTCCCTTCCCGGCGGTAATCTTTATTTTCACATCATCTATAAACATATATAAAATACTTTATCACTGAAAGCATCATATTGCCACATTTAAAATCTCCCCCTTCTAGAGGGGAAGAAATAAGAGATAAAAATCAAGTTAATTTAAAATTCACACCCGACCTCTCTTGCCAGCTCTTCAGGATACCTGTTGCTTCTGCATAACCTCCCATCAATTTGTATTTCGGGAACGGCTGTTTCGATCATTTCCTCGCTGCATCTTTCTTCTTCTTTCGTACACTCTACATAAATAGGATCAATAATTTCGTATCCTCCAAATTCTTCTACCAAGCTCGAACAAGCGGGACACCATTCAGAGCCATAGATTACCACTCCTTTTTCTTTTAGGCAATCCACAAGCTCAATCATTTCTTCTTCTGTTATTTCTTCTTCCGAAGTGGTTGTCTCAAAAGAAGCTATGCTTGCTTGCCCATTACTATCTAAATTCGCAACAAAAAGAGCTCCTCCGATGATAAATAGTCCTATTATTATAGCCAGTATGTTTTTTTTCATATTTTTCTTATAATTTTTACCTTTATAAGATATCATAATTCCTCTTTCAAGTAAATAGAGCGCTGTTAAAAAACAGCGCCCAATAATCTTTTTTCGATCTTTTGTCTTGTGTCTCTTGGTATTGTGTCTCTTGTATATTCTAGCAGTTTCATTACTTCAACATCATCTACAGGATTCACCTTGTAGAGATGTTTTACAAACCTATTTTTTATCAGCCTCTGTCTATTTTCTTTATCAATATTTTCCAAGACAGCAATTCCGTCCCGGAAATGCCCCTTTTTGATAAGCCAAGAAGCAAGACTTATCGAGAGTATTTCCCTTATTTCTTTATTGGACTCTTCCACAAGAGCCTCTATTGCTATCTCTACTTTACCTCTTCTTAGAAGCTTCCCCATATGATGTCCGGCCCTTAAATCACCTCGCATCATCTTTTGCTTCATCTTGCTTAAGTCTATTCTGCTAAAAAAATCCAAGAATATAACCTCCCTAAGATCGATTTTAAATAAAGAACAACTTTGCTTTTCCATACTGTACCATAAAAATAAAAATATGTAAAGGCTTGCTTACTCTCTTTTTTTAAGTTAAGTTAATAAGGATATGTTAAAGCATACAGAAATCAAAAAGGGCAGATTAATTGTTTTAAACAACGATCCTTATGAGGTTATCGATTACTCTCATAAAGTAAAGGGACGAGGAAGTTCTGTTGTGCAAACACGCCTTAAGAATATGCGCACCGGAAGAGTGTTGCAAAAGTCATTTCATCCCGGTGACGAAGTAGAGGAAGCAGAGATAGAAAAATTGGAAGCACGGTTTGTCTACGCCAATCGCGGAAAGTGCGTTTTTCACAAGGAAGGAGATCCTTCAAAGCGCTTTATTCTTTCTAAGGAACAAATAGAAGATAAGCTTGATTATCTTGTGAGCAACACTCTTGTCACCGCGCTTCTTTTCGAAGAAAAAATAATCGGCATTTCTATTCCCGTAAAAATAAATTTAAAAGTAAAAGAAGCTCCTCCGGGAATAAAAGGAAACAGCGCAGAGGGAGGAACAAAAACAGTAACTCTTGAGACCGGGAAAGTCATAAACACTCCCCTCTTTATAAAAGAAGGAGATGTTGTAGAGGTAAATACAGAGACAGGAGAGTACGTAAGAAGAGCTAAAGAGTAATATTTTCGTCACAAGAAAGGTAAGTTCCTTCTTTTTTTACAAATTGAAAGAATCTTTTAAAGACAGGGTGAGAAGAAAGAGTGCTTGAATCCCCTATAACAACAAGCTTTCTTTTTGCCCTGGTAAGAGAAACATTCAATCTTCTCATATCGGCAAGAAAACCGATTCTCTTTTCTTTGTTACTGCGCACTAAAGAAAGAATAATTATTTCTCTTTCCTGCCCTTGATACCCGTCCACGGTATGAGTTTTAACATTTGTTAGTTGACGCAAAAACTCCACTTGATCTTCATAAGGAGCGATGACTCCTATTTGATCCTCCTTTGCTCCCGCCGCAAAAAGTTTTGAAACCACTTCTCTTACTGCCTCTCCTTCCAGCTTGTTGAAATAAGAGAAAGAGTCTTTTTTTTGCTCTTCAAAACGATTTAAAGAAGACTTCGTATCTATGAAAACAAAAGGAAAAGTCTCTTCCTTTATTCCCAAATCGGAAAGCCTTATATTCTCTATCTCTGAAAAAGGCTTTATTTTCCCTCCGTAAAATTCACTACTGGGGAACTTCATCAAAGATTTATTCATCCTGTACTCCGTATCAAGCAGCTTTGAAAAAGAGGGATGCCGCTTAATTAGCCCCTCAAACAAAGTTACACTAAGATCTTCTGTTTCCTCACCTATCACTGTCGGAGGGAGTTGTTTGTGATCTCCGGCAAGAACAAATTGAGAGCATTTAGAGAGCGGAATAAGCGTGCTGGGAATTGTCGCTTGGGACGCCTCGTCAATTATTGCTATATCAAAGTTAACTTCGTCCAATAACTCTATAGCGGAAGAAGAGTTCGTGGATAATATTATTTCCGCCCTACTTGCAACGCGATGAGCTATCTCTTCTTCCATCGCCCTCATCCCCTCAAAA
Organism: Candidatus Nealsoniibacteriota bacterium; assembly: GCA_003551425.1. Classification (GTDB taxonomy): domain Bacteria; phylum Patescibacteriota; class Minisyncoccia; order Minisyncoccales; family PWPS01; genus PWNV01. The sequence continues at coordinate 4,292 of PUMP01000001.1, forward strand.
TAACCGTCTGCTTTCTCTTTCAAAGAAAGCCACTTTGCCATGGAAGAGACTTCTCCTTTAGAGACCCCTCTCCTTCCCTTCCCCTGATAGTCAAGCTTCATTATTTCTTTATCACTCATCCCTCTTCTTTTAGATGGAGCCGGTTTTTTATATTTCTTTTGTTCTTCTATTAATTTTTCTCCTTCTTCTTTTAATTTATAAACGGAAGAATAGTCTTTCTCGCTTTCCACCAAGAAAGAAAGGGTATGTTTTTTCAACTTTTCATTTACACGTGCCGGATGACCGATTCTTACTATCTTCGCTTTGCCCGCCAACCCTTCTAAAAGATTATCCACCGCCACATTACTTTCCGCGGCAACAAGCACCTTTTTGCCTCTTCTTGCCTCTTGCAAGGCAATTTCACTTATTGTCTTTGTTTTTCCCGTTCCAAAAGGTCCGTGAATCAGAAAAAAACTGCCGGCAGAAAGAGCGGAAGAAACCGCTTCTCTTTGTTTTTTATTTAGCTTCTCGTCTATAAAAGAGACCTCTCTTTCAGAAAACGGTTTCGGATCCTTTTCTCCCGTAAAATAATCAAGAACTTGATCGCCTTCCTTTGTCATATTATCCAATACCTCTTTCATCCTGCGAAAAGTGGTATCGTTTACATAAAGGTCAATGCGAATCTCCTTTAAAGGAAAAGAAGGTGCTTCTTTTATCGCTATAATTAAAAACCTGCCTCCTACGGCAGTTACTGTTGAAGAAAATCCTTTTCCCAAAGGATCTCCTTTGCTCAGCAAAACTTCGTCTCCCACCGCTATCTCTGTTACAATTTCAGAGTTTCTTCCCAATTTTATTAGCTTATAACCAAGCTCTTCTCCTATTACTCTTCCACGAAGCCCTAAAATCGCTCTTCCCTTTTTCTCTCTTTCCTTTCCGGAGAGAGAACGTATTTCATCTTCTTGCTCTTTCATCTCCGCCTCCCTCTCCTTTACGATCATCCACTTTAATTTTTCAATAAGATTATCTTTCATTCAAAAAAGTTTTTTCGCTTTTCCTTCTTCGTCCAAAATTTCATTAACCAAACGATCGGCCTCTTTATTAGAATTACGAGAAACCGTTTTAAATTTTACTTTTTTAAAATCAAGACATAGGTTCCATAATTTCAAGAAAAGAGGTTGCAGCTTTTCATTTTCTATCTTGTACCTCCCTTGCATCTGATTTACAAGAAGCTCCGAGTCAGAGCAAAAAGTAACCTCCATTTCTTTGGCAAGGCTTTTACCAAACTGAGATTTAAACTTTTCCAAAGCCAGAATTGCTGCTTCATACTCCGCTTGATTGTTGGTTAGACTATCCCCAAGGTACTTTTTATATTCTTTTATTATCTCCTTTTTTTCGTTATAAAAAACCACTCCTGCTGCCGCCGGTCCGGGATTTCCTCTTGCCCCTCCGTCAGTGTAAATAATTATTTTTTTCATTAAAGTAATTAATTAAACATTTTTTAAATTTTTCTATATTTTCCTTTCTTACCTTAAATCCTGCGGCAACCGGATGCCCTCCGTAAGTCTCCAAATAATCTTTACAATGGTCCATTGCTTCCACTGCGTCATATCCGGAAGGAACTCTTGCCGAACCACTGTTAAATTCCCCTTCATTAGCACACAAAAATATAGGCTTCTTGTGCTTCCTAATAATCCTTGAAGCGATTGATCCGGCAGAATGAGACAAGAAATCACCTTCTTCAAAAATAACTACATCTTCTTCCGATACTCTTTGTAATATCTCTTCCGCAGCACTGTCAATCTCTTTTTGCCGCAACCTGTAATCTTTTTCAAGTATCCCTAAGATTCTCTCTATCTCTTTTTTTTCCTTTGTGTTAAGTAAAAGAAAACAATCGTTAACGCTTCCTCTGGACTTGGTTATGTTCATTAAAGACACCGCTTTTTCTACAAAATTTTCCCCGATATGTTCTCTCATAAAAGAAAAAGGGGCTTCTTTAGAACTTAAGAGAAGAGGCACCCCCTCGTCAAGAATCTCTTTGTTGTCTTCTTTTTGCGGAACCATATCCGCAATTATCGCTAAAGAAGTAAGCATTAAAAAACGGTCTTTAGTCTCACGGAAATCATCTCCAAGAATCTCTTTTACCAGCTTAAAAACAATCACTGCATTAGCAACTCTTTTAAAAGGATAGTCGTCCCCCTCTTGCATTGGATCCAGAATAATAGAAGCTTCCGGCAACAAGGAAAGTGTTTTGTGATGATCTACAATAATAACTTCAAACCCCTGTTTCTTCGCTTCTCTGGCTCCTTCAAAATTTGTTATGCCGCAATCAAGAGAAACAAGAAGGGCCGGAGACTCCTTTTTAATGGACAAAACCGCTTCCTTGGAGAGGCCGTATCCCCGCTTCTCCCTGTCAGAAAGATAAACAGATGGACTTAATCCGTATTTTTCAATGGTTTCCTTTAAGAGAATAGCAGAGGTTACACCGTCCAGGTCGGAGTCACCGTAAAGTACAATATTTTCTTTTCTTTCTATCGCTTTCTTAATTCTCTCAGCTGCTTTTTTCAAGTTTTTCATATAATAAAGCCTCAACGCCGGGCATAGGCCCTTTGCTCATATAATTAAGAAGAGCGCCTCCTCCACAAGAAATGTGATCTATTTTATCCGAAAAACCAAATTTCAAAATAGCGTTGCTTGTGTCCCCTCCTCCTATAATTTTCACCGCTCCGTGATTGCGTGCAATCTCCGCAGCGATCTCATGGGTTCCTTTGCTAAATCTTTTTTCTTCAAAATAACCCATCGGACCGGCCCAAATAATAGTTCTTGCGTCTCTTATGATCTCTTTATACATTTTCCTCGTCTCCGTACCGATATCAAGAATATCTTCTTCCTGTCGCAGTCTTCCGGGAGCGGTTTCGCGAACATACGCCTCTCCGGTTTTATCAGAAGAAACACTTACATCCAGCGGAAGATGCAGTTTAGGAGAAGTGATCTCCATCTTCTCCACTACATCTACTATGTCCTCACTTGGCCAAGGACTGCTTAAATTTATCTTTTTAACAGCAAGGATGGTATCTACAATCTTCCCTCCGATAAGAACATGATCTGCTTCTTTCAAGAAGTAATTTATAACCTTTATTTTTGATTTTATTTTTGCTCCTCCGATAATAACAACCACGGGACTTTCCGGATTTTTCTGTACTCTGCTTAATACCCTGAGCTCCTTTTCCATCATAATACCGGCAGCACTCGGTATAAAGCGGGGAAGAAGCACCATAGAAGCGTGCTCTCTGTGAGCCACGGAAAAAGCGTCATTAATATAAACATCGGCCAAAGAAGCAAGCTCTTTGGCAAATTCTTCTAAGCAACCCTCTTCTCCTTCATGAAAACGCAGGTTCTCCAAAAGAAGAACATCTTTTTCTTTCATCTTGGCAATTTCCTTTTTTACATTTTCTCCAATACAATCATTTACAAACTTAACATCCCTTTTAAGCAAGGAAGAAAGCCTGTCTTTCGCCACGACAAGACTTCCCTCTTTCAAGGATCGGGAAAACAAACGGCCCCAAAAAGATCTTTTTTCTCCTTTTAAGGGTTTTGGGGAACGATGACTGATAATAATGACTTTTGCTTTATTTTCCAATAAATAATTAATTGTCGGCAGTACTTGCCTTAACCGCATATCATTGGCAATCTTTCCGTTTTTTCCCAAGGGGACATTAAAGTCAACTCTTAATAAGACATACTTTTTTTTGACCTCAATTTGATCTATATAGCGCATATTTTATTTTCTTTTTAAAGCTTCTCGAAGAGCTTCTTTTAATTTATTAATATTGCCACCCTCTTTCTTCTTCTCTCCACTTAACGCTTCTTTCAGAGAGAGACTTTTCTTCTCTTCTTTGGGGGCTTTTTCTTTTTTCCTACAAGTCTTACAAAAAGTAGGCCTTGATTCATCGGGAAGAAAAGGAACTTTTGTTTTTTTACCACAACGTGAGCAAAGCGCATCATATAACTCTTGCTCTTTCGAGTCCACCGGTTTTTGTAATTGATCGTCAAGCCATCTCTTCAGTTTTTCCTCCAACCTTGTTCTCTCCGTGGCATATCTTTCTCCGGAAACTTTAATAATTTTTTCTGCAACCGTATCTTCGGGAATTTGTAACGGCGGTATGGTCTCCGCGGAAAAAGGTCTTCCCGATACTCCGTCTATCATTAGTTTTACATAAATATTCTTTTTGGGCAAATTTATAAAGTCCTCTATACTTACATCCGGCACAAACTCTTTTTCTAAAACCTCGGCGTCTTCCGAACCGACACGAAAAGAGATAATAGTACCCACATTTCCAAAGATAGCATCTTTCATATAATCACCGGACTTATCATACTCTTCCAACTGTCCTATATACTGATGGCTTAAGGTAAGAGAAAGTCGATATTTTCTTGCCTCGGAAAGAATATCTACAAAAGATCGCGTGGCAAAATTCTGAAACTCATCTATGTAAAGAAAGAAGTCTTTTCTTTCTTCCTCCGGAATATCAACCCTTGCCATAGCGGCAAGTTGGAGTTTAGTAATAAGCAGCCCTCCCAGGAGAGTGGACTTGTCCTCTCCTATCTTACCTTTGGACAAATTCAAAATTAAAATCTTTCGATTATCCATTATCTCCTGCATATCAATTGTAGATTTGACTTGCCCTACAATATTACGAATTAAGGGAGAAGATATAAATTGCCCCACCTTGTTTTGAATGGGAGCCATAGCCTCCGTTGCGTACTGCTTGCTCCAGCTGGCAAACTCTTTTTTCCAGAAAGCTTTCACTACCGGATCGGTTGTTTTTTCCACTACCTTTTCTCGAAACTCCGCATCAAACATCATGCGGTTTATTCCGAGAAGTGTGGAGTTAGGATAGTCCAGGAGAGCAAGAATGGTATTATTTAGAATATACTCCATTCGTGCCGACCAAACATCCGGCCACATTTTCTTAAAAACCCCCATTAATCCGGAGGCTACCAGATGACGATACTCTTTATCAACACTTTCCATAACATTAAAACCAATAGCTTTGTCCGTGTCCGCCGGATTAAAATAGATCACATCATTTATACGAGAGGAAGGAACATAGTTCAGCAGATTTCTTGCCGCTTCCCCGTGTGGATCGACAAACCCGACTCCGTCACCTCTTTGTATATCTTGTATCGCCATATTCTCTAAAAGAACCGTCTTTCCCATCCCCGTTTTACCTATTGAATAAATATGGCGCCTGCGATCATCTCTTTTAATACCAAACTTCCGCCTTTTATTACGGTAATTGGTATATCCTAAATATGTGATATCGTTTTCATTCATAATTTTAGCTACTCTTCTACGGGAAGATCATAAGGAGCTTCTCTCTTCTTTGCGTCAACACGAGAAATAGCGGACGGAGGAGAGACAGTGCGCGAAGGAAAGTGAAAAATAGTAGCAAGTTCGGACGTGCTAAGGTGATAAGTAGCTCCTTTCACCTCAAGAGGATCAAAAGCAGGGTCACGATTTATATAATTACGGAACATAGATCTTTTTTTAGTATAAAGACGGCGTTCTCGGAACCAAAACCAATCATACCAATTCTGCTTGACCTTGGTGATCGTTTTCCCCCAAGGAATCATCATGTTCATGTTGTTGGTGTTGAATTCATTAAAATAACTCATCGGTATCTTCGGTCTTCCTCCTTGGAAACTGTCTCTCTTTGTTACATAAACATAACGTATAAAAGTTTTAAAAACATGCTTTGACATTTTATGCTCTATCCCCTTTAAAATTTCTTTTTCTCCGCTAGTAAGCTTCATCTCGGGATACGCCTCTTCTTCCGCTTTTTCCTCTCCTACTTTCGGTTCCGGCAAAAATATCTTTATAATCTCTTGTCCTACTTCTCTTAGTATGGACTTTGGAGACGAGGGAGCCTTTCTTCCGGCAATTTTTTGACACTCCGCTTTCGCTTTATCAAAAAATCCTGTTTCAAGATTCGTAACCGGCCTTACTCCAATCTGAATCCATATCTGCTCTCCCGGACCGAGCTTACTAAGCCCCTCCATAAGAGCCGATATCGGATCAATTCTCTTTTCTTCCTTAGTCTCCCTTTCTGATTCAAAATCGGTATAAATTTTAATCGGATAGCAGTCATCTTTAACCATTGTATAGTCGGTACCCCACACATCCCATTCTTTGTTGGGAATGTCTTGCGGAACTTTTTTCGTATAATCTTCTACTTCTTCAATTTCTGCATCCGGATACTGGGCATAAATATGAGTTTCAAAAACATCTCTTTGTTTTTCCGGGATACGCATTAAAAAGTGTGGCACTCCCTCAATAGCCGCTATCTCCAAAGAAAAAGACAAACAATCCTCTCCTTTCCAATATTTTTCAAACCAATTGGGATCGACGTAAACTTGCCAAAGACCGGTAAGTACCGTTTCCATGGCTCGCATCGGCTTTAGGTTTTCCGAGGGAAGACGAATTTCAATCAATGTCATCGGGTTTTCGGTAGACAGCCACACGACGACACGCCAAAAACGCCAATGAAATTTAAATATGGGATATAAAATAAAAGGCAAAGGAAGCCACCACCAGGTCGCCACTATTTCCCATATAACCTGTAAATAAGGCGCAGTCACTTCGTACCACGCCTCAAACATTTCGTTAAGCCAGGGTATATTTCCCATCAGGAGTTCTTATAAAATACTTTTTATTACTTAAGTTTTGAATAATGGTGTTCTTTTTCACTATTCTTTGCTCTGTAACAAGGTCAACTATTTTATCTTTCTCAAGAGATCCTTCTTTTTTTAAGATATTACAGATCACGTCTTTTACTTCCCCGGGGACATATCCCCACTTGGAAAGAGCATAAATCCCTCTCCCCACGAGAACAAAACGCGGATCTTTGATAAGTTCATTATGAACGGTTTGCGAGTTAGCTTCTTCTCCAATAAGCTTGGTTACTTCTTTAAAATGAAGGGGTTTGTTTACTTTTTTTACGGCAAGATAAGCTTTATCCCTTATTCCTCGCGGATTAATCTCAGGCCAGTCATGTAGTCCGAACCTTCCTTCGTCATCTTGAGCTAAAAGCTTGGAAACTTCCAAAGAAGATACAAATTTTTCAAAAGAAATGTCTTTTCTCACATATAAATCTTCCGGAGAGAGGGCCTGTTTTTTCTCTTCTATTTTTTGGTAGCTTTCTTCTATTATATTATTTACAAGAACAATAACTTCTTCGTTTTCCGCCCAGAAAGAATAGGTTTTTTCCGTTTCGGGAACTCGGACTAAATTATCAACAAAATTTAAAAGAAATACGATATAATTTTTATCTCCTCCCTCTTCGTTTAAAGATTCGATAAAAAGGTCTTCTCTTTTTAGACCTCCAAAAGACTTTATCTTTTCATCAAAAATACTAAAGAAATCCTTGTATTCCACCGCCTTTTCTTTTATCTGCTTCACGGCGTCATTTTCGATTTGCCGAACCCTTTCCCGCGTAACCTGATAACTCTCCCCGATAAACTCCAATGTTTCTTTCTCTTCTCCTCCCAAACCATAACGGCGCATAACAATATCTTTATTTCTTTCAGGAAGAGCTTGAAGCAATTCCTCACAAATTTTTTGGTATTTTGTCATATTAAGGGTTTATTAAAAAAATAAAGCTTGTTAATTTATACCTTATTTCTTCTTGTCGGTCAAATTATTCCAATCAAAAACAAGCGGAGCGGCAAGAAAGATTGAAGAATATGTTCCCAGTACAACCCCCAAGACAAGCGTAAGTATGAAATAAAAAAGAGTAGTGCCTCCTAAAATTAAAAGCGCAAGAAGTACAAACAGGGTTGTTAGGGATGTACTGATAGATCTTCCGATTGTCTCGTTGAGACTTACATCAACTATTTCTTTTAACTCTTTCTCTTCTTTGTGTTTTTGTAAGTTCTCTCGTATACGGTCAAAAATAACGACCGTATCATTTATTGAATACCCGAGGGTCGTAAGCAAGGCTACCGCGATCGGTATAGTAACTTGAACTTCCAAAAAATACCCCAAAAAAGCAAAGATACCAAGAATAATAAGGATGTCATGGAGAAAGGCAACGGAAGTGGCAACTACTCCGTATTTGGTAGAGTTTATTGAGCCATCTTCTTCTTTGAAGCTAATTGCTATATATAAGATTACAAGAAGAGAAGCTATTACAACGGCAAAAATCGACCTGTGTCTCAACTCTTCTCCTATTGTCGGTCCGATAGCTTCAAAGTGTGGCTCTTGAGGAGCTCCCGGCAATGTTTCCATAATACGTTCATACGTCTTTTCGTCGGCTTCTTCGGTTCTAATGAGCACGCCTTTTTCTCCCAACGGCTGTACTTGCGTCTCTTGCAAATCAACGCCTCTTAAGTTTTCTCTTATCTCTTCTATCGGAGGCCGTTCTTCTTCATACTTAACCTCCAGCATGCTTCCTCCGGCAAACTCTATTCCGGGAAGAAGCCCAAAAGTAAGAATAGCCCCTATGCTAAGTAAAACTAAAAGCGCACTAAAAATATAATAAATTTTTCTATGTTTGATAAAATTAAAAATCATAACCAAAGTTTTCTTATCTTCCCCAGTTTACTCTCTCCAAGTACATTGAGAAAACCACGAGTAATAATCATCGCTGTAAAAATACTTACCAAGAGTCCGATAATAAGCGTAACGGCAAATCCGCGAACAAAGCTGGTGGTAATAAAGAAGAGTATAACCGCTACCATAAGAGTGGTAAAATTACCGTCCCTGATAGAGGGCCAAGCTCTGTTGTAACCTTCCTCTATTCCTTTTTTAAGGCTGTTTCCTTTTCTCATCTCCTCTTTCATGCGAGAAAAAATAAGAACGTTAGCGTCAATTGCCATCCCTACGGAAAGAATAAATCCCGCCAATCCGGAAAGAGTAAGGTTGATGGGAATAACTTGAAAAAAGAAAAGCACTAAAAGTCCGTAAATAGAAAGTGAAACTGCAGACACTACTCCCGCTAAGCGATAAACAAACGCCATGAAGGTAATAATGAGTATAAATCCTATCATTCCGGCATAAAGGTAAGCATTAAAAGAATCTTCTCCCACCTCGGGGCCAATGCTTTGCTGTGAAAGAAGGTTTATAGGAACAGGAAGCGCGCCAATACGAAGGTCACGGGCTATCTCCTGCGCTTCTTTAATCGTGAAATCTCCTGTAATTTGCGCCTCTCCTCCGCTAATTTTTTCTTCTACTCTTGCTCTCTGTAACAACTCTCCGTCTAAAAAAGTTGCCAAACTTTCTCCAATATTACGCTCGGTTATCTCCTCAAAAAGAACGGCCCCTTCTTCTGTAAAGCGGAGAGTAATAAAGGGTTCGTTGGTAACATGATGAAAAGAAACTCCGGCACTTTCAAGATGTCTTCCGGTAAGATCGGTTGTTTCAAAAGGATCTTCCAAAGCAACTTCCCAGTTTTCGATATCGCTCTCCTCAAGCTTTCCGAAGTCTTCCGAAGTGATCTCCATTAACGGCTTACCCAAGAAATCTTCTACCTCTTCTATTTTCTCTTTTTTCTCGGGAGTAATCTCACGAAAATCCAAGAAAGGTGTCTCTCCTATAACGTTTATCGCTTCTTCCAGGTCATGTGCTCCGGGAATCTCCACTATTAATCTCTCCCCCGTTACTCTTACATAAGCATCCGCTATTCCGTAAAGGTCAACTCTCCTCTCGATAAGATTGCGAAGGCCTTCCATGCGTTGTTCTCTATTTTCTGCAGGAACATCAGAAAAATCAGCCTCATAAACAAGATGAGCTCCTCCTTGGAGGTCAAGCCCAAATTGAAAATCCCTTTCCTGAAGTTGCGGGACGGTAAAAGGTAATTTTTCGTTTATAGTAACAACCCCCTTATTGAAATAAGCAGGAAACGTAATGATATAAACCAAAAACGTAAGAAGGATTATTAGCAATGCTGTTGTTTTCTTGTCTTCAAACATGCTGTCTATTATGGCATATTTTTAATATTACGTCAATTCTATGCACCGTGACACTTTTTATATTTCTTTCCACTTCCACAAGGACAAGGATCGTTTCTCTTCGCCACTTCTTCACTTTTTCTTTTTATCACAACCCGAGGACCCTCTGCTCTGGCTTTCGGTTTTTTAACCCGGAAAATGCGATCCGCTATTTCAGATTCTATATTTTGCATAAGATTATGAAACGCTTGATGCCCTTCACGCTTATACTCCACAAGAGGATCTTTCTGCCCGTAAGCTCGTAATCGCACCGACTCGCGAAGCTCGTCCATCATAGTAAGATGGTCTTTCCATAAGAAATCCATTGTGCGCAGCACAACGAATCTTTCCAACTTTTTCATCTCTTCCTCTCCTATTTCTTTTTCCTTTTCTTTATATTCTTTTTCGCTATAACCGTGCTTTTTTATAATCTCCAAGATATAAGCACGAAGACTTTGGGAGTCGCTTGCATCAGCTCTTTTTAAGATATCGTTTCGAAGCCTATAGAACCTCTCTCTGTGCTTAAATAAAACCTCATCATATTTAAGAACATGCTTTCTGGAATCAAAGTGATGTCCTTCAACCTTCTTCTGCGCCGATTCAATAATACCAGAAACAAAACGCATATCTATGGGCTGATCTTCGGGAAGATTAAAACGTTCCATTAAATTCTCAATTTTTTCAGCTCCAAAAATACGCATCAAGTCATCTTCCAGTGATATAAAAAATTGACTTTCCCCGGGATCTCCCTGCCTTCCACACCTTCCCCTTAACTGATCATCTATTCTTCGCGCTTCGTGACGCTCGGTTCCTAAGACATAAAGACCGCCGGCATTACGCACCTTTTCTGCCTCTTCCTTGTCGGGAGGATTTCCTCCTAAAACAATATCCACCCCTCTTCCCGCCATATTGGTAGCTACCGTAACCGCGCCAAACCTTCCCGCTTGAGCGATAATTTCCGCTTCCCTCGCGTGGTTTTTTGCATTAAGAATCTCATGAGGAATGCCGGAGCGGTTAAGCATCTTGGATATAATTTCGTTTTTTTCAATAGATACCGTTCCGATCAATACGGGTTGCCCATTTTCATGTCTCTCTTTTACCTCTTTTACTACGGCCTCAAACTTACCCATCTCTTTTTTATAAATCAAGTCGGGTAAAGATTTGCGAATAAGGGGCTTGTTGGTCGGAATAACTATCACCTCCATGCCGTACACTTTAAAAAACTCTTCGGCAGAGGTAAGTGCGGTACCTGTCATTCCGGATAATTTATCATACATGCGAAACAAGTTCTGAAAAGTAACACTTGCCATTGTGTTTGATTCCGGTCTTATTTCCGTTCCCTCTTTCGCCTCTATCGCTTGATGCAATCCTCCCGACCATCTTCTTCCGGGCATAAGCCTTCCCGTAAAGTCATCAACAATAATAATCTCTCCGTCCTTTATAACATAGTGCTTATCTTTTTCATAAAGCGGCCTTCCTGTTTGCGGAGCTTTTGCTTGTGCGCGAAGAGCTTGCTCTAAATAATACACCGAGTTCATTCCTTTCTCGTCATAAATATTCTCTACTTTCAATATTCCTTCAACCTTGGATATCCCTTCATCGGTAAGCGTTACCGCTTTTTCTTTTTCGTGCACTTCGTAATCCTTCCCGGGAACAAGCATAGGGACAATACGAGAAAACTCTTTATACATCTCTTTTTTATTTTCAAAATCCTCTCCCTCTTCAGGAACAGAGATAATAAGAGGGGTTCTCGCCTCATCAATCAAAACGGAATCAACTTCATCTATCACCGCATAATGAAAACCTCGTTGCACTTGATCTTGCAAACTTGGCGCCATATTGTCCCGTAAGTAATCAAAGCCAAATTGGTTGTTGCTTCCGTAAGTTATATCAGCCGCATAAGCCTCTTTCCTGCTGCAAGGACGAAGAAAATCTTCTTCTACTCGAAAAGATCCGAGCTTATCACGGACTTCATCCTTCTTTTCATCCCCCGCCTTATAATCAGGATCGTAAATAAAAGACTGCCTGTCGTTTATGCATCCCACGGAGAGCCCCAACAAATGATATATCTGGCCCATCCAGACCGTATCTCTTCGCGCCAAATAATCATTTACCGTTATTACATGAACACCTTTTCCCGTAAGTGCGTTTAAAAAAATGGGGGCGGTAGCGGAAAGCGTCTTTCCTTCACCGGTCTTCATCTCCGCAACTTTTCCTTGGTGAAGAACAACTCCTCCTACGAGCTGCACATCGTAATGCCTTTCTCCCAGCGTATACCTGGCTACCTCCCTGACAAGAGCGTAAGCTTCCGGGAGAAGGTTATCGAGATCTTCTTTTTCTGCTCTCTTGCGAAGTTCTTCGGATTTCTCCTTAATTCTCTCCGGAGAAAGATCTTTTATCTCTTTTTCGTTTATCTCGGAAACAACAGGCCAAATCTTTTTCAAGTTTTTTTCATTCGGGTCGCCAAATATTTTTTGAAAAAAAGACATTCTACTCTTCTTGAGTTCTCATTTTTTTAAAAGCTTGCTCTCCCTTCTTGCGTTTAGTTCCTATCTTGTTTTTATATTCTTTGACTTGGCGTTCCAATTCATATTTTACTTCGTCTATCGAGGCTTTTACCGTTTCGGAAACATCTTCCGCTTTTATGGTTTTCCCCGGAAGAATCATTTGTGCTTCCGTTCTAAAAATCCTTCCCTTTCCTTCTCCGGTAACTCTTTCTATCTCAACCTCCAAGATAATACGATCCACTTCCTCTCCAACACGCTCTTGATCTTGAAGCTCTTTCTCCAAAAGAGCGGGAAGAAAGCGACAAGCGGAAGTAAGTTTTTTCTCTGCATACTCCTTAAGATGATCGGTAACCTCGATATTTTTTGTTCTTATTGAGATCTCCATAAATAAAAATTATTAAAGCGAATAATCAGTAAAAGCATTTTATCACAAGAAAGATAAATAACAAAAACTACATAAACTCTACCTCTTCTTTGAGAGAAATTCCAAAATTTTCTTTTACTTTTTCTTTCACTTCCTCGGTTAATTTTACAATATCCTCATAGGTAGCACCCCCTTTATTGATTATAAAATTGGCATGCTTTGTAGAGACTTGAGCTCCGCCCACGCTCTTTCCCTTCATTCCGCTTTTCTCAATAAGAAAAGCGGCAGGAATAAAACCTTTTTCTTTGAATTTTTTCATCTCCGGAAATTTCTCAAAAAAATCCGGTTTTACTTGAGGATTCTTAAAAAAGCTGCCGGCAGAAGGAGCGGAAGGATGATTCTCTTGCCGGTATCTTAAGATCTCTTCCATTTTTTCTTTCGCTTCTTCCCCGTAAGGGAATTTCATCTCTGCGCTTAAAATAAGAAGGTCTTTTCTTTTTTTAAAAATACTCTCTCTGTAATTAAAAAAACACTCCTTGCCGCTTAGATAATTCTTTTCAAACGTATTAACATTTAACGTTTCTACTTTTTGTAAAAAAGAATTGATGAATGTATCAAAAGCGCCGGCATTTCCTCGAATAGCTCCTCCGATAGTTCCCGGAACTCCTGCCGCCCACTCCATTCCGACTCCCCCTTCTTCCGTTACTTTTCGCGCTACCCGGGGAAGAAAAGCGCCCGCTTGAGATAAAAGATATACGCCGGAACTTTCTTTTTTTATCTCAAACTCACTCATCTTCATCAAAATAACAACTCCATTATAATAAGAAGGGAAAATCGTGTTACTACCTCCTCCTAAAATAAAAAAAGGGAGATCCATGTCATGAGCCGCTTTTAAGGCGCTTATGATCTCCTCCACGGTTTCCGCTTCAAAGAAATATTCGGCAATCCCTTTTGTCCTTATAGTAACATAATCTTCAAGAGATACTTTTCTTTTTGCCTTTTGTAAAAATTTAATCATGTTCTTTTATCAAAAGGCCGGAAGCGTTAACTCCAATTCTGTGAGTACAGCCTTCCGACCCGTCGTTTATTCTATCAAAAGGAAAAAACATGTCAAGAAAAAATTTGAAAACAAAGCAAAAAGCCTCGCTCGAGTGAGGCCTTTTGCCGAATTGGAGCAACTCTGTACTCACTACATACAATACTATCAAAAAAAATTATAAATGTCAATATTGCTCTTTCTTGATAAACCATCTCTCCGCGAGACTTAAAAGAGAAAGACGGAAAAGAAAGAAAACGCCTAGAAAACAAACAAAAAGATCCGCCGTACGTATTGCAATTGCATACGAGGTTCCGGAACCAAAGCCCAGCCCTAAGGCGCTGAAACCAACCGCGGATATAGCTTCCATTCCGCCGAGAGCTGCAGGAATCGGAAGCAACATGGAGAGAATAGTAAGACTGTAAGCGACTACCGCTCCTCCCGGCTCGAAAGTGCCAATAAGGAAAAATATAAGAATAAAAGTGCGGGAAAGAAAAAGAAAATGCCGCAAAAAACTAAGAGCAATTCCCTGGAAAAGATCTTTTTTCTTCGAAGAAAAGAAAAAAAGGATTCTTCTTTCTATATCAAGAACGGCTTTTCCGTTTTCCGTGGAAGCAAACGACTTTCCAAAAATTTTAAAAATATAGCGCAAAATACTTTCCTTTCTGAAAGCACGGAAATAAAAGAAAAATAAAACAACGGAAAGAATAAAAATAGTGATTCCTCCATAAATAACCACTGCGTGAAAAGATAAAGTATAAAAGAAAAAAAGAACCAGCCCGAAGAGAAGGAATATAAAGTGAGTGGTAACATCCATTATCTTGTCAATAATAGAAGAAGAGGCGCTCTTCTTGAGCCCTACCTCTTTTTTCATTAGAAAAATTCTTAACGCTTCTCCTCCAAAAAGAGAGAACGGTGTAAGAAAATCAACGGTAAATCCTTTTATCAAGTAACGAATAACTTTCGATAAAGAGACCTCCTCTCCTTCAGAGCGAAGAATATTTCTCCACCGGACTGCACCGACAAGAACGATAAGAGCGGTTAAAAGTAAAAGAAACAACCCTTCCAATCCCAAAAAAAGACCAGCAGCTTCGCTGATTGTATCTATCCCCGCTTTTTCCAATACATAGGAAAAAAGGAAAATACCCAAGACAAGGGTAATAATGAATTTTAACGCTGTTTTCATTTTAACTTTCTATCAGCGAGTTCAAGAAAAGCCTGGTGCTTTTTCCCACATACCCGGTTCCCTCGGAAAGCCCGAGAGGAGAAAGAATTTGCTTTTTATGTTGCTCTTGAAAACGAATCACCGCTCTTTTTGTCATTCCAAGAAAATTACCGGTCACCAAGCCTTCAGGATAAATATGATCTCCTTGATTTTTCAAAAACTCTTGCAAGCATCTAACTTCACTTGACCCCTTCATTCCGTAGTAAAGATTACTCTCGATTCTTGCACAAGAAACCGTTCCTTCGGCTTGCGTGTTTCTTTGTAATATCCTGGCGCGCAAATTATTGATTCTTTCTTCTATTTCAGAAAGTTTTTCCAAAATTATCTGTAAATCGGGCATATCTTCTTCCTTTTCTCCTTCCACGTCATTTTTAATGCTTGCTTCCCATCGCAGAAGATAACTATCTTCCGCACCGTTAAAACCCGAAAACTTTTGCTGTAATGTGGGAATCAAAGTAACCGACTCGTATTTGGAGTTAAATCCTTCGATAAATACCTCTCCTTTCTTCTCATCATCCATTTCAAAAAAATGAACCTCGCACTCCCCTTCTTTCTCGCATAAAACATAAGGAACCTCAAATCTTTTCTCTTCCGGAGACTCAAGTTTCAAATGCAGAGTGCCTTTTCCCCCTATAATGCGATACCAATTTCCCGCCCAATTTTTTGTTCGGTAATCAACGGAAAGAGATCCTTTATCGGTAAAAGGAAGAACATTTATAGTGGGAGTTATCTGTAAATCTTGCAGGTGTTCGTTTTTATAACAATAGCGTTCTCCCAAAGAGCAGTCGTTGACATAAACGGCAACTGTCCAGTCTGTAAATATATCGGAAAAAGTAACGTCATGGCCTTCTTTGTCAAGGGCATAATCAATACTGGGAATCCCGACAAGACTTGATTTTAGCGAATGCAAAAGAATTTCCTCTCCGTAATGATCCACCAAATATTGGCCAAAAAGGCCTACTACTCCATAGTCCGCGTTTTGCTCCGTCCATTCGGAGAGAGAAATGTCCGGATCACGCAAGAAACGTCTTACATTGTTTTCCAGGTTACTTCCTTCAAAATCATCATCGTATCCGAGAAAGGTAGGCATATATTCAGCGCGAAGCTCGTTAAGCCACACCTCCTCCTGCACTCCGTGCTCTTCTGTTTTTCGAGCAAAAGTAATAAGATGCATAAATTCATGCCCTAAAAGCCCGGGAAATAAATCATGACTCAAAAGATTAGAATTTAAATAAACGATATTTCTTTCATTGGATCGTGAATATTGATACTTTGAGTACTGGTCCCCTGTTCTGTAATATCCCCCGGCACCGTTTTGCATCGGATGCAAGAGGACAAATACACGGTCTTCCGGGGTTACTTCATGCTCCGGTTTCGGACCGAACTTAGAAGTAATTTTATCATAAATATTATACTCAAACTCAGAGCCGAGCCTGTAAATGGCTCTCTCATATTCTCTTCTTCTTTCTTCCTCCAAATCTTCCCACCACTCCGTATCGATATAAAAGTAATTTTTATTGGTAATACGGTGCAAATGCGCTTCAGTCTTTTCTCTCCCCTCTTGATCATAAGAGTGTTCTATAAAGAACTCTTCCGTATCTCCCACGGAAAAAGCCTCCCCGAAAGAAGGGATAAATAATACTGATACGAAAACCAATAATAATTTAAACCGCATTTTCATTTTCCCACCAATCTTTAAATAAAACGACTAAGATTCCTCCTATAAGCCCCAAGACAAGAGCAAGTAGAAAAGTTTTTTCCGGTTGAGGGCTTTCTTCGCTTACCGAAACATCTCCCGCTTTTATTTTCTGTATCTCTTCCTTCTCTCTTTGCATATCCTCAAGCCTATGATTCTCTTGTAATAATTCGCGCCTAACGCTTTCCGCGTTTTCTTTTGCCGTAAAAAAGAAGAAAACCGAGCTTACGTCACGATCCCTCATCGCCATCTCTCCCAGCGCCGACGCTTGTGCCTCCAAATAGTCCATATGATTTTCAAGGGACTCTATTGTCTTACGTTGCAGCTTTATCCTTCTTTCTTTTTCTTCTTGCTTTTCCGATAACATCTCTTCATAACTTTCTTTAATTCTCAGAAAATATTCCTTAAGGCTTCCTTCCACCTCTTCTTCGCTCTCCCCTTTTGATTTAAGAACAATATTTTCTTCTATAACCTCCACCTCCATTTCTGAGTATTTTATTTCACTTTTTGCCGTTTCAAGAAGATCATCCGGATTTTCGACCATTAAAGTTAAACTTCCCTCATACAGGGCGGAAGAAAAGGAAAGAAAAAGACTGCCGAAAAATAAAGCGACAAACATCACGCCAATTACGATAAATTTTCCCCTTAGGATCACTTTCAAGTAATCAAAAATTGTATATTCGTTTTTCATTTTATCTAACAATAACCAATATTTGTAAATTATGCAATATTCATCTCTCCCCAGAAAAGAGAGGAATTATCTGATAATAAATCGCTCCGAAATATTCATGAAAAGCAAGATCCGATTTTCTTAAATTTTGCGCACTGGGGAAAAAATCAAGAAGATGATAAGAGGAATACCTCTTTCTCTTAAAATCGGTAGGAGCAGGGATAGGATTTGCGCCAAGACGCTCAAATTCGCGCATGGATCGGTCCATATGGTAAGCGGAAGTAACTAAGAAAAACTCTTCTTCTCCCACTATTTCTTTTACATTCATCACGTTTTCCCGCGTGTTTCTGGATTTTCCTTCAATGATAATGTTCTCCGGCAATATTCCGCGGTGAATAAAAAAGTTTCTTACCGCTTGCGCTTCCTCGCTCGCTTCAATCAAAGGATCCGTTCCTGAAATAATTATCTTCATCGGTTCTTTTGAAAGATGCCAGATACGCAAAACTTCGCTGCTTCTCAATACGTTGCTCTCCCTTCCTCCGAGAAGAAGTACCGTTTTGTCCGCCGCTTCCATATCTTCAAAAGTAAGCGGGCTATACTTTGCTTCCAAGGGGCTTAATATAAAATCACTGATCGGCGTGATAGAGAAAAAGAAATAAAACAAAATACCGGCAATAATAAGCACCTTTCCATATTTTTTCTTCTTCCGAGATAGAAAAAGCAAAAATCCCACTATAATAAAAAACAGGATAAAAGTACTCGGCAAAAGAAGACTTTGCAATGCTTTAATTACAATCATAAGTCTTTATTGTAACAGTTTTTACAATAAAAAAACAGTTCGAAGTGTTTTTAAAATAATCACAAAATCAAGAGAAAGAGAACGGTTCTTGATGTAATAAAGATCATATTTAAATTTTTCTTTCGCTTCTTCTATCGAAGTGGATGGCGGATAGTGAAGTTGCGCCCACCCGGTAAGTCCCGGGCGGACCAGATACCTTAGATTATAAAAAGGGATTTCTTTTTCAAAACGATAAGCAAGTTTAATCCATTCCGGCCGAGGACCGACAAAACTAAGATCACCTTTTAAAATATTGTAAAACTGTGGAAATTCATCTAGATGTATTTTACGTAAAATAGATCCTACTCTGGTTACTTCTCCTTTATCTTTCTCTCTCCAAAGAGTATCCTCGCCTTTTTTCATGGTACGGAACTTATAAAGTACAAAAGGGTTTCCCCCTGCTCCCATTCTTTCTTGCTTGTAAAGCACAGGTCCCCGAGAATCCATTTTTATAAGAAGCGCGATAACCGGAAAAAGAAAAGCGGTAAAGATAAGGCCAAAAAAAGAGAAAAATATTTCTATAATCCTTTTCATTGTCTCGCTTAGCTTTTTTCTCGGAGAAGAGATGTTCTCCAAAAACCAAAGTTCATCTATTGAATACAAAGGAATCTTTTTTGTTATCTCTTCATAAAAAGTAGAGAACTCTATATAATAAACACGAAAAGGAAGAGAGGAGAATATTTCTTTTATTATTTTTTTATCTTCTTTGATCTGCGGAGTGAGCACCGCTATATTGGCGTTTTTCGATATCTTCTTTAGCTCCGCGATATTTTCTATTTTTATATCCTCCCCCACCTCTTTCGCCGTTCCTTTAATGTCATAAAGACCTATTATCTCGTATCCGGAAAGATTCCGATTCAATATCTCCTTAAGGTCCTCACAGAACCCTATTATTATCATCTTTTTCTTTAGGTTCTTTAGATTAAAAAGAAAAGATAAAAGATATCTCCATACAGAAAGAGTCGCTGTAAAATTCGCCGCCGTCAGGAAAAGAATAGCGCGAGGAGTAAGCTCAAGTTGCGGTTGGAGGTAAAAGTAAGCTGTTCCGATACCTACGGTAATTGCAAAAAAAACAACCAATCCTCTTAAAAAATCAGCACTCTTGCGAAAAAATGGAGCCTCATAAAAGTCCATGATAAAAAGCACGAAGGCCCAAGCAATAAAAAGATAAAGAAAAGGCTCTTGCAGTGCTTCAAAGTTTCGAGGAGACGGGGTAAAGGAGTTTCTTAAAAAAAGCGCAAAATAAAGAGAGAAATAAAAGAGACAAAAATCCCCCAAAAAAACAAAAATCGCGATAAATTTGTGGCTTCTCATATTTTAATAATATCCTATAAGAATATTTCTGCAAATAAAAAGGGGCTTTCACCCCTCAATTAAATCAATTAGCTTGTCAATCTCTTTTTGTGCTTCTTCTAAGCTTCCCTCCTTGTGGGTCCTTAATATCCTTCTAACACCGAAGGTGGTTCTTTCTATCCCCACATACCAGCTTTCGGTTTCTCCGATCATCTCTTCTATGAGGCTTATACTTTCCTCACTTTCATCCGCAAAACTAATCCAAGGATAGTCTTTTTTATCGTTGTCAAAGCCATTATGACCCTCACAAGATTTTTCGGTGACAAAGCCTTTCCTGTTAAGCGTTACCACCAATCTTTCTATTCCTTTATCAAGCTTAATGGCCCTTCCGCACTCACTACAACTATTTTCTTTATTTATAAAATAAATGTTCTCTTTCTTGCAATTCTCGCAAATAAGAGCGCAATCTCCTTTCATCTTATTACCTCCTTTCTTCTTAAATTATACAACAGAGCCTCAACTCTTGCAAGAGAATTCTTTTAATATATTGTATAAAGCTTCTAGACTGCTAATGCTTACCCACTCTTCTTTCCCATGGGTTCCTCCTCCGGAGGCGTTAGTTATAATCACGGGAATATTCTTCGCCGATAAGAAGCGGGCATCCGAGGCGGGAGGATATTTTTTAAATACAGGATCCTTTTGAATCATTTTCTTTAACGCCTCTTTGTATTTTAAAACATAAGGATTATCGGGAGAAGTATAGAAAGGAGCTCCGCTCGATATAACTTCCATCTCAATTTCTTTTCCTATAATTTTTTTTACTTCTTTTTGAATTTCTTCTTCCGTCCACTCTTCGGTAAACCGCAGATCTAGAAACATTTCTGCCTTTCCGGCAACCACATTCGTGGCAGTGCCTCCGCCAACCTTCCCTACATTTAAAGAATTTTTCCACTCTTTCTTGTTTTGCGGGTTGGGAAACCTGCTCCGCAATTTTGTATACGCATCTATTAACTTTTCAATCGCATTATCGCCTTCCCACGGACGTGCCCCGTGCGCTTCTTTCCCTCTGGCAACAAGCTTAAAATGAAGAATTCCTTTTTCGGAAAAAATAATATCAAAATTATCTCCGCCATCAGGAATAAGGGCGACTTTACAGAAATAATTCTCTTCATTGAAAAGATAATTTATTCCGTCAAATCCTCCTGACTCTTCATCGGTAGTAAGGATAAGACCTACGGAAGGTTTTTGAGGCGCCATATCTTTCATTAAATTCATTATTACGGCGCTTGGGCCTTTATTGTCTTTCGCTCCTCTACCATAAAGTTTGTCTCCCTTTTTCTTGGGAACAAATTGATCTTTTTCCGCTTCCACTACATCCAAGTGCCCGATAAGAAAAAGTTCGGGAGAATCGTTTCCCTTAAAAGTTACAACCAAGCTATGTTTATCGTTCTTCTCAAATCTTTTCAAATTAAACTCTTCTCCGGAAAAAAAACTTTCACAAAAATCAGCTATTTCTTTTAATTTCTCGGGATTTTGTTTTGTCGACGGTATTTTTATCAAGTCTTCCGTCAATTTTAATATTTTTTTCATTGATATCATTCTATAATCATTTTTTTATAATTCAAGAAAAAAGGAGCGATTTAACGCTCCCGAATTATTTTTCACGCACCGCTCCTGCATAGGCAGTGCCTTGTGCAACATTTTGTGTTCCTCTTTCTCTGTATCTCTTCCATTCGTCTATTCTTACTACGGTATAAAGATACTTTAAATCAAACCCATCGGCCCAAAAAGACGGATTAAGGTCTAAAGAAATATCTCCAACACCCGGCAAATAGACGCGAGGAAGCCACTTAACACGGAACACTCCGTAATCTTCTACTGGGGAAAGCTCTTCTACTTTTCTTTTCCACTCTTCAAGAGAGAGTTTCTCTCCGAAAATTATATTCTTCCCGCTCGTTCCACTACAAGGTTTTATAACTAGATTATCTTTGTTTTCCAGAGAGTGAGATGCACTGAGAGGAGCCCCTTCGGTCAAGTCCATTATCAATGATTTATTACCGGGACTTGTTTCCTCCGGAGAGTAAACGGTATTAAAGACCGTTCTCCTTCTTCTTTCGGAAAGAAACCATTTACTGTAGAAAGAAGAGAACTCGCTATATTCATTCCAGCGCACTCCTCCCCAACGCCAAATGGGAATACAATTGTCACGACCCTTTTTCAAGTCCACCATTTCCAGCTCTTTTTCAAGATTACGTCGAAAAGGCTCTTTCCATTCTTTCTTTACAATACCTTCCCCGGGGAAAAATAGTATCTTTTCACCGATCTCTTCTCTAATAACTTTTCCCAGCATAGCGACGGGAGCAGGATTTTCCGGATATAGCTCGGCGCAAGCCACAGTACATTCCGGATCTTCGGTATTAATCTCATATATTCCGTTTACTTCCACTTCTCCGAGATCATAAATGCCATTACCGATCAAGTTGGCGTGCGAAAGAAATCCGGGCACAAGGTCAAATCTTATATGACCGCGGAAATTACCCCCTGTTTTCTTTGACACTTTTTCCCATATATCACGACACTCTCCAATCACTCTCTTCCGCTCTTCTTCTCCCATAATAATCTCTCCGTTGAGCTTCTTTATCATAAGCTCTCCCAGCTTAGATCCTTCCTTAAATATGTTGCCGAAAAGAACAAGTTTCATTCTTATCCCTCCTTTTTATTTTTCCGGTTTTTCCCGGAGCTTTATTATCTTTTGATAACAAAAATCCGGGCCAAAACGAAAAAGCTCCCGGTTTTCGGGAGGCTTTCAGTATCTTTTTTGTTTTTTATATGCGCGAAAATTGAAAACCTCCCGAGTTAAGCTCGATAATAATAAGGACTACCAGAACAATATTCTTGGAAAGGTTTTCTATCATACTCACTATTCTAGCTTTAAAAAATTTTTTGTCAAGAAGAAAGAGGCAGATAACTGCCTCTTTAAATTTCCTTAAGAGTGTTCCCGTAACCTCCACCGGTAGTAACGTTAATAACGCCACTCTTTCGGTAATCATCCTGTTTCACGGCCCGCACTGGCGTGTAAAGATAGTGCAGGTCCTCTCCATTTGCAAAGAAAGACGGACTGATGTCAATAACAATTTTTTCTCCTTTTACTTCAATGCCGGGAAGCCATTTAGCGCGAAAAGCGCCATAGCTTCCATCAGAAAGCTCGTATAATTTGCTTTTCCACTCTTCTTTTAAAAAGTCTTTGCCAAAGAAGATTCCGTTACCGGAGCTTCCACGAAAAGGTTTTATTACCCATTCCTTGGGAGGAAAAGACAGAATAAAGGGGATATTTCTCGGGAGAAGAACAACGTCTTTCGATGTCATAACGTGCCTTTTATCAGCCACATCATTTAGAGAAACAGTATTAAAGACTCCGTTTTTCCTCTTGTAAAGCCACTCTTTGAAATCGTTTCCGAACTCCTCTTTTCCCGCAAGATCCACGTTTCCCCAACGCCAAAGAGAGCCGGGTGATCTTTCCATCGCTTCTTTTTCAGAAAGGACGGAAAGTGCTAATCCTTCTTTTCTCATTTCTGAAATTAAGTGGTCTCCCCAAGAATCTTTAGCGACACACCTTCCTCGAACCATGCAAATCTCTCCGAATTGGTGTTTTAAAAACTTTGCTAACGTTCTCGGAGCTGATGGAGTTTCCTCTTTCATCTCCGGAAAAGCTGCGGCAAGAGAAGCGTCCGCAGCTACGCACTCGGGAGAGTGAGCATTTACTTCGTAAACATTATCGACACAAAGCGTTCCGATTCCTTCTCCATGGGTAAAGTGAGGAACAACATCAAATCTTATATGCCCACGGAAATTACCCCCCGTCTTCTTTGACACTTCTTTCCATACTTTTTCACAGTACTTTGTCACTGTTTCTTTTTCACTTTTTGTAATTGTGAAATAACCGCCGAGAACTCCGACAGGATTTCCGGCTACATGAAACAAGTCACTCTTAAGAAAAAGATCTCTTTTTAAAGGTACAAACTTCATTTTTAAACCCTCCCTTTCTCAGGACTTTTGTCCTGGGCTCTCTTTTTAATAAAAAAGAAGGCTCAAAACAAAAAACCTTCCCGCTTGGGGAAGGTTTCTTTCTTTTTTTTTACGTTATATTAAAAATTAAAATACCTCCCAAGCAGGACTTTTTCAAAGCCTCCATAAAACGCAAAATAATTTGCTTGGAAAGTTTTTTCAATCATTGTTTCTTATAATAATTATTCCTTCTATTTTGTCAAGTTTAATTTCATCTCTTCAACATAGCGCTTAACTAC
Organism: Candidatus Nealsoniibacteriota bacterium; assembly: GCA_003551425.1. Classification (GTDB taxonomy): domain Bacteria; phylum Patescibacteriota; class Minisyncoccia; order Minisyncoccales; family PWPS01; genus PWNV01. Next base: position 28,191 of record PUMP01000001.1, read on the forward strand.
AACTTTTAAGTAGTCAGCCTCTTCTTTTTGTAATCCAAGAAGACATTCTTTTTTTAAGTCTTCTTCTTTCGAATTTTCCAGATAATCCAGGAATGTATGGAAATATTTAGGATGCCATATATACATTGTCACAAGTTCGTTGGCATCTTCTTGCGCTCTTACGGCAATCTCCGACATTTTATTGATAATGCTCTTGTCCTTATGGCGATCATACTGAGGAGCGCTTCCCCAAATAGATAATCCTCTCTTTGGAAAATTATCTCTCTTTTGAAAACAAAAATTAAAGAGGTCGGAAAAACAGGAGTCAATCTTTCCTTGCAGTGATCTTTCGTGCCATAATTTCGGATCATCCACGCTTTCTCGGGAAAAAAGATACTCTTGATAAGCATGATTTACTTCATGAAGAAAACGATATTTTTTAGTCTCCTCTCCGGGCTCAGGATAAAAGCTTTCACCAACTTCTTCATTTATTCCTACCCTAAAAATACAGTGTTTCCACTTTTCTTTAGGCATCCACTTTTCGGAAGTATAGATCTTTCTTGTACTGCTTGAGTAAATAAATCCCCACCCGTGCTTTTGCTCTTCAATCCCCTTAATATATCCATTTTCCACTAAAAAAGCTCCCAATTCCGGTTCAAGGGTTCTGTTCTCGTCCCCCTCTATCGCTTTTCGGGGAACATTTAATATTTCTGTTACTTTTTCTTTCAAGTTCATAATTTCTCCTCACTAAGCCTTATTATTTCTTCCAGATTATCCTTCTTGCCGCTTTTCACCTTGTGCCGGTGTTTGCATCGTAAACAGCGATAATGAATAAAATTTTCTCCCCCTTTACGCTCTGCTCCTATGGGCTCCATAAGACCTCTACATTCTTCGCTTCTATCCCCTGGGTTTATGTCCACATGCTTGGACCAAAGGCACTTCGGGCAATGATCGGTATAGCCCTCCCCTTTAATGGCTTTACCGCAGTTTTCACAAACAAAATCCTCTGTTCTTTTTTGAAACCTTTTCTCAAAGCTCATAAAGGTCTGTGGTCTTTTTTATAATATCCTCTTCTTTAAATCTATCTTCTACTATCTCTCTTCCTTTTTTTCCGTATTTTACGCGAAGACTCTCATTTTCAAGAAGCGTCTCTATGGCTTCTTGTAGCTCTTTCTTGCTTCCCGGAGTAACTAAAATACCGTTTTCTCCATTTTTTATTACTTCCCGACATCCGGGATTATCGGTCGTAATTACCGGTTTTTCCATCGCTCCCGCTTCTAAAATAATCCTCGGAACTCCTTCTCTGTATTTAGAGGGAAAGACCACTATATCGGAAGAATAAAGAATCTCTCTCACATCACTTCTATTTCCAAGATATTTTACTACTCCTTCTTGCTCCCATTTTTTTATTTCCCTCAAAGGGACGGCGGAAGGATTATCGTCAATCGGGCCCACCAAAAGAAACAGTGCTTTCCCTTTTAATCTCTCCGCAACCGCCTTGAACTCTCCCACTCCTTTCTTATATAACATCCGAGAGATCATGGATACAACCGTTTCATCTCCCTTTTTTACTTCCGCTCGAACCTTCTCTTTGGAAAAATAATCAAGATCAACTCCCGAGCTTTCAATGAGTGCACACTTTTTCTCTTGAAGACACCCTTCCCTTAAAAGCTCTTCCATGTCTTCTTTGTTTTGAAAAATTACTTTCTCACAAAAGCGAAAAGATAGTTTATATAAAAAAACGGCTATTTTACGGATAAATGAGCTTTTTCTCTCAAAGGCATACCCTAAACCGTTAACCGTACAGTAAATTTTTTTTACTCCTGCCATTTTTTGCCCTAAAACTCCGAAAGTATTCGGTTTAACGGTAAAATTGTGACAAAGATCGATCTTTTCTTTTCTGCATAAATTAAAAACACGAAAAGTATAAATAATATCCCCGCCCCGTAAATCCACGGCCCTCTTTAGGGGAAGGTTAAAAAAGGACACTCCTTCTTTTTCTATCTTTTCTTGGAATTGCCTTTCCGTTAAACTACCACCGGCAATGACGGAAAATCCCCTTTCTATCATTTCCTTCATAAGTCCCATCCGGAAATTATAAAGAGAAAAATCGGTATTGGAAAAATAAGCTATTTTTTTCATATAACTTGCCTCTCACACGCTATTTCAATATTATTTCTCATCTTGTCGTGTTTTCCCTCTTTAAATTCTTCTCCTTCTTTTTCTGTCTTTACATTATCTATTATCCTTAAAAGATTTTCTATCTTTTTTAGCGCTTCCTTGTTTTGCAGTATTACTTTATATGTCTCCAATTGTTTTTTTATTTGGTCTAAAAAAATTATTTGAGCTTCACTACGTCTAATCCTTTCTTTGGCTTCTTTATTGCCGGTCTGCAAAAACTCTGCACAATCGTCAAAAAGATTTTCGGCGTTATTTCTGTCAATGCCAATTACCACGGGAATCGGCTTTTCTATCTTCCCTTTATATATTTCTCCGTCACTGCCCTCTACTTCGGAACAATAATACTTAACTTCCGCGGAAGAAAAGTCTCTTTCCGTTTTCCTTACATTCTTTTCCACTTTTTCCTCTACTCGATCATAATCGGAAGACAAACAAACATCTACCGCAAGAAAACTTCTCTTCTCCTCTTCATTGAACTCTATAACAAGGTCCGTTCCATTCTTATAATCATCATAATCGCAGGTCTTCAGTACTATCGCCTCTCCTCCAAACCACTCATTAAGCTCGGCTACTTCTTCTATTACTTTTTCAAGCATTTTAGCTATTCTGTGATTTTCTTGTTCTTCTTTGGGAAGTTTTTTTTGCAAATTTTCATACTTTTCTTTCAATCTCTTGGCAAAATCTTTGTCTTTCTCCACTTCTTCTCTTCCGTAATAATCTATAAAGTCATCCATATTGATTCTTTCTTGTGATATTTTAAGATCAATGATCTCCATATTGGTTCTCAGAGATTCTTTTTCCAGAAAATCTTTTTGAGAAGCAAATTGCTCTCTTTCCGCAGGTTCTTTAAACATAATAATTTTTATCTTCCTAAAACTTTTTTAAACACTTTTATTTGTTCTTCTATCATCCTCTCTGTAGAAAAATTCTTAGCAGCGTATTTTTTCGCTTTTTCCGCCATCTTTTTGCTCTTCTCTTTATTTTCTATCGTCTCCACAACTTTCCTGCTAAAATCCTTGTCTCTTTTTACAAGTACAACTTTTCCTTCCGGGAAAAACTCTTCTTGCGCCGGAGACTTAATGGCAACCACCGGCACATTTGCAAGCATTGCTTCCATTACTACCAATCCTTGAGTTTCCGTCTTAGAAGGAAAGGCAAACATGTCACATGATCCGTAAACTCTTTGAACCTCTTCTTTGGGAAGCGGACCGGAAAACAAAGTCATGTCTTGGACTTTCTTTTTCTGGGCTTTTTCTTTCATCTCTTCGATATCCCCCGGACCGACAAAAAGAACTCTTGCTTTTATGTCTTTCTCTTTAAGCTCTTTTGCCACGTCAAGCAGAACATCCAAATTCTTCTCTTTGGAGATTCTTCCCACATAGAGTATTATCGTTGATCCCTTTGGAATATTGAACCTTTTCTGTATTTCTTTTTTGCTAAACGGTTTCGGAGAAGGCTTTATTCCCGTCGGAATCACATGAATGGAAGTTTTCACTCCGTAGCTTATAAGTTTCTTTTTCATCGCTTCCCCCGGAACCATGATGGCATCAACTCTATTACATAAGTCCTTGCTCCTTCTTCTCATAGCGTAAGCCCCCATTTTTCCCGCATAAATTCTTCCGTACTCTTCTATAAAAGTATGATAAAAAAGAACTTTCGGTTTCTTTGATCTCATCATCTGCGCTTCAAAAGCGTTAGGTGCCCAGCTAACGGTATGAAGCCAATATGCATCAGGCTCAAATTCATCGACTATTTTTTTAATCTGGCTTCTCGCCTGAATTCCAAAAACCCTTTCTTTTTTCTTGAATATATTGGTCGTAATCCCGTAAGCTAACGAAGAAGAGGCAACGGGACAATGCTCTTTTCTTGCTTTTCCTTTCCCATAATCAGGAGAAACGATTCTTACCTCATGCCCTTTTTTGACAAATCCGTCAATAGAAGTGTTCACGGAGACCGTAACTCCGTTTAATAAAGGATAAGTTAGAGAAGATATTATTATTTTCATTGTTATTATTTTATCATATAAAAAGAAAACCGGCTAAGAAATGCCGGCCTTTTCTAATCTTTTCGCCTCCCTTTTTGCATATTTAATACTTTTATTTATTTCGCTAAAACTGTCCAATCTTTCTTTAAAAACCTTTTCCAAAAAGATTATTATTTCCTTCTTTTTGTATAAGTCCGCGAAGGCTATGTGCCATTCTCTATGAAATTTTTCAGGTAAAGAAACCTTTTTTTTACCACCCCTATTTTTGGGCTTTATATGGTGCTCGTCATAAGCAGAGCCTAATATAAGGGTGTCGTCTTCCCATAATTCATAGATGTCCTCAACAAGGACGATGCCCCCGTTTTTCTGTTTCTCTTCCATTAAATCACTAATCTCTTCAATGAAAGAGAAAGCATCATCTTCGCAATTTATTCTGTTTGCAAAGACTGTGTGCAACGCCTTCCCGAACCTGGAAGGCTTTTCTTCAAGGAACGACAGAAACTGATTCAAAGATCATCCCTCCCTTTTTCATATAATACTAATTTTCTTCTGTTTTGCAATAATGATCCTGTGGCTCTTTTTCCACATCTCCTTTAAATCCTTCACTGTCCATACAATAATAATCTCTGTCTCTACTGCAAAAAGCGACCCAAACAACATAAGAGTCTCCACCGGAAGAAACTCTTATTTGATACTCGTCGTGAAAGCCGCACTCGGGAACCCTTCCTTTCATCCAAGTCCAGTCGTCAGAAACTTCATGATCTTTATAGCTTCCATATAAATACCGGTAATACTCGATATTTTCCTTTATTTTATGAAAGTGCTCTTTTATTTCCCCGTCCATTTCTTCTCTTTGCAAATCGCTTAGCATCTTTATTCTTGCATCCTCCATGGTCAAAAACTCTTCCGGAGGAGCGATGGAAAAGTCTTGATTAAAGTGGGAAAGGATAACAAGGGTGTCTTGACCCAAGACTCCTCCTTGCGCTGTAATCTCACTTAAATCTATATCCCTATTCCAAGATATTTTTCTTATAAAATAATTCCTGTCCACCCAAATATCCAATTTTTCCTCTTCTAAGAGAACCGTGTAAGCGTAAAGCTCCATTCCTCTTACCATCTCTCTTCCCCGGTAATTTTTTAATTCAAGGTCACTGAGATTAGGGATTATTTTTCTTATCTCTTCTTCTTTTCGGGAAAGAATTTGCGGAAGCTCTATTTCTTCTTTAAATATCTCGTTTAATTCTTCTCTTTTTTCTATCTTCACCCAGTCCCCTTTAATTCTTTCTGCATCTTCTCTTACTACTCCCCAGAAAGGAACACTGGAGACATTAAGATAAAGGTCTTCTTCCGACATAATTGTTTCTGCCTGAAAATCAAAAGAAGCGCCTTTGGAGTAATATTTGGTTTCATAGCTCCCTCTTATATCTCCCTTTTTAATGTTAACATCCATAATTCCGGAAAAAACTCCGTCAACGGAAAAATCCCCCTTATAATCAAAAGAGGTATTAATATTGCCGCGGAAAGAATCGGCTTGAAGAGGATTCTCCAAGGGTTTCGTTAATTTTTCCTCAGGATTAACTTCTTCTTCCGCAAAAAAATAGCTCCAAGAGAAAAAGGCCAATATTACAAGCAGCGCTATAGTCAGATAATTCTTCCACATAATTTTTGTATTATAGCGGTTTTAAGGGAAAAATAAAAGCCCCAATTGTAAAAATCGTCTAAAGAAATTATAATCTACTTATGAAAGATTTAAAGTTTATCTATAAAATAGGAATTGCATTAATATTGTTTTTACCTGTCATAGCGTGGCCCCCTCTTTTCTCTCCTCCCGCTTTCGGGAAAGGAATACTTTTTCGTATTATATTTTCCATACTTCTTTTTTTCTTTCTCTACGAAGGATTCTTCAAAGAGAAAGACAATATCTTTAAAAGAATCATCGGTAAAATAAAAGAAAAGAAAGACATTTTCTTTTTTTCTCCTCTTATCCTGCTTTTCTTTCTTTCTCTTTCCGTTCTTTTTTCCGTAGAACCCCTTTACAGTATCTTCGGCAGTCCGGCTCGCGGAGGCGGATTCGCAAACTTCTCTCTTCTCATTCTCCTTGCTTATTTTCTCTTCTTTTTACTTAAAAAAGAAGAGTGGAAAACGGTGTGGAACATATCTTTTTTTGCCGCAGGAATAGCTTGCCTTGCCGCTTTTTTGCAATGGCAAGGTCTTTTTGAAGGAATTATCGTAGAAGCCGCAAGACGACCTTTCTCTTTCTTCGGCAACCCCACTGTCTTGGGGACCTATCTTTCTATTCTTGTTTTTCCGCTCCTCGGATTTGCAATAAAAGAAGAAGTAAAAAAGAGAAAAATTGCCTACTTTTCTTTGCTTTTATTAATTATTTTTACAATTCTTCTTACCTATACCCGCGCCGCTTTTTTGGGTGTTTTCATCGGTTCCTTATACTTTTTTATCTTTTTCCCGGTGAAAGAAACAGCCTTTAAACTTCTTCGCGGGGGTGCCTTCGTTTTGATTGCGCTTTCTGTTTTTTCCGTGTATTACGTAAACACCTTTCCTTTACCTGCTTCTATAGAAGAAAATAGAACTCTTTCCGGGCTTGCAGGAAGAATGGACGCGGAAAGGGCTCTGGAAGATCCGCGTATCGGAGGAATCATTACAGGATGGAACGCAATAAAAGAAAGGCCTTTCACCGGCTACGGCCCGGAAAACTTCGCTTACGCTTATAACCGCCATTACGACCCGGACACTCCTTTCATTCATCTTGGCAGGTACTGGGACAAAGCACATAATCTCTTTATAGAGATCGGCGTGTGGGGAGGCTTTCCCGCTCTTTTGTCGCTACTTTTGATATTCCTTCTTGCCTTTCGCGCTCTTTCGCGGGAAAAAAGAATAGAAAATCACTCTCTGCAAGCGGCTCTTGCTACTTTCTTTGTGGCAAATTTCTTTACCGTAGATGTATTCTCTATTTATCTTTTATTCTTCCTTCTGATCGGATACGCCTTTTCTCTTGTTTATAGAGAGCATGAAATTAATCTAAAGAAAGAATTTGAGAAAAGAAGAGGTTTTGAAAAGTACAAAAATTTATACCTTGGCATATCTATTCCCCTACTTCTCGTTTTTATTTACACCTTCAATATTCTTCCTCTCGCCGCTAACAGAGATAACAATATAGCGGAAAGGCACAAAGATGCAATAAGATGCGACCAAGCAGTGGAAATGATAGAAAAAGCAACTCAAAAAGAAACCGTAATAAGTTCTTATATACTCGCAAATAAAGTTGATCTTTTGGAAAGATGTCTTGACGAAGGCCCAGAAAAAGCAAAAAGGGTTCACGATCTGGTTGAGAGAGTAATGGAAATCAGGCCCACCACTACCGGTGGAGGAGAGGCTCTGGGATCGGCAAAAATGGCTCTTTTTCAATATACGAAAGATGAAGGTCTTCTCTTGGAGGCTTTAGAAGCATACTCAAAGGCAATTGAAATGAATCCCAAAAGACATAACCCCTACAGAAGTAAAGTGCAACTTCAAGTAAAAATAAATGACTATGAAGGAGCGCTCCGGACCGCAAAAGATTGCTTGGATATAAGAGATGTAAGAGAGTGTTACTTTTACGGAGGAGTTTCTAAAGCCGCTTTAGGGAAAGACGCAAAGGAAATGATAGAAAAAGCAAAAGAAGAAGGGTATAACACGGAGTCCGTTGAATCATTAAATATATTGCTTTCCGCTTATATTTCCGCAGAAAACTACGAAGAGACAATTCCTGTTTATAAGAAACTCATCGAGAAAGATCCGGAAGAGATGCAGTATCGCTCTTCCCTGGCTACCGCATACCGTGAGATTGAGGAATACGAAAAAGCGCGGGAAGAAGCAATGGAAATACTTAAAATAAGTCCCGGAGCGGCTCCCATTGTAGAAGAGTTTCTCCGCACTCTCCCTTAAGGGACTCTTGCCAACGTAAAGCCCCACACCCTGCTTCCCTTGAATGTTTTTGCATGGCTCTCCATTGTTTCTCCGCTTATCCAAACATCGTCTACCAGAACCACCTGCTTTCTTTTTTCTTCTTTGCAGGGAGAAATAATCTCTTTTTTAAAGGCATTGGACAAGTTTTTTGCAATCTCTTTTGCGTGATTGAACCCTTTCTTCTTTGCGGGGATATAAGAAAGGGCTGTTTCTTTGTCAAGCAAAAAAGACAAAAACTCGGAAAATCTTTCTTCATTTTCTTTCATGGAGTAAATTCCGTATTCCACCATCTCTTGAGGAATATCAATGAGTTGACTTTGTTTTGTCTCCAAAATTAATTTTTTTACCAGTCCCTCGTAATCCCACAAACTGATAAGACCGTCCAACCCTTTCTTGTGAGAGCATCTTTTATGCCTTCTTCCGAAAAAAGCCGCTTCTTTGCAAGCGGGACAAATAAAATTCGCTTCCGACATAAAAAGAGTGCAGTCCGTGCAAAGATATCTCCCCTCTTTATTGCATCCAATACAAAACTTGGGGAATAAAATATCCAGTATTTTCCTTACTATTTCATTTTCCGGCATAAGGGGATTATAACAACACTGTTTTTATAAGTAAAAACCCCCACTAGCTTTCGCGGAGGTCTTGTTAAAAAAGAGCTAAAAAGGAAAAATTTTCCCCGATATTGTTCTAAGGTGCCTTTCCACTTTTTCTATTTCCTCTTTCAGCTCTTTTAATTCTCTCCTTATCTGATCATTTTTGAGATTTTCGGGAATTTTTTCCCAGGCTTTCAGCATCTCTCTTCTCCCCCATTCTTCTTCCGTCAACATCAAGAAGTTTCTAAGATCGTTGATTCCTCCTCGTGAATCAAAGATCTTGTCTCTAATCTCTTTCCGCAAGAAATCACCTTTCTTCCTGCTTCTGCCTTTCTTATGCCTTTGCAGAGAAACAACTGACAAATTAATCACCTCCTAGAACTGAATTTCCTATACTATACCACATATTTTGAAAAAGTAAATATTACTTCCATGTAACCTTATATTCATCATAATCTTCCCCTTGATGCATACATTTTGTTTCTTCCACAAGAACATCCTCTTTATTCAAAATAGACTCCATTAAAACAGTAATAAATCCTCTGTGCTCAACGCACAAAAGAGGATGTGCTCCATAACCTTCTCTTCTGACAATCATATACTTTTCTTCCTTGCTATACTCAACCGCTTCAAGATTGCCAAGATCATAGTGCTTTTTCCAGTGTTTTGGAATAACGTCAAGTTTCCCTTCAAAAGAAGTAAAATAGCGAAGAATAATCTTATCAATAAAAGATATTCTGAAAGTAAACTTTCCTAAATTAAAAATATCTTCTTCCTTCCATTTGAAAATATCTTTTGCTAAAAGTAAGGCGATGTAATACGATCCTTCATTTATCCAAGCCTTACGGCTTTTTATCAAGACTCCCATCTCTTTCATTTTTTCTTGTAATGTTTCAACTCTCTCTTTGCCTTCTTTACTTAAAGCATATTCTAAAAAAGCCTCAAAAACCTCTCCCCTTATCTTCCCTGTAAGACTCTTAAGCTCGTCCACATTTTTTTGAGATATTTTTTCTGGCATATTGAAAGGCAGCGGCATCCACTAGAAAGGATCTACCAACTGCCCCATAAAGAGAATCGTTTCCGTTTCCGCTTCTTCTATCGTAAAGAAGAACGGCTTATTGAGCTCTATTATTGTAGGATCCATGGGTGCCGTCTCGACTCTCATCTCTACCGCCGTAGCCGCTGCTGCTTCCGTTCCTTCTTCATCAACTTCCAGAAAAGAGCTGTGATAAACTTCGCCTATATATACGTTTTCTTCTAATTCTTCCGTATCCACCATTCTTGAAAAGTCAGCGTCATATTTATTAAAAGCATCCACCATCCCCATGATTTGTAAGGTCTCCGATAATTTAATGTCTTCTTCCAGCTTAAACTTAGGCATACGAAGAATTATCTCTCCCTTATTTGTCGGTTTTGCATTTCTTAAAGTCTCTCTGTCAAGATCCCTGTAAAAATCAGATAAATTTCCGCCAATCGGCATAAAGGCGTGAAAGAGATAGTCTCCGTCTTTGTACTCTAAAGTTACCGCCTTCATGTCTTCACTTACTTTGTAACGATAATCGGCTTTATTTTCCATCATCTCTACCTCCTTTTCTTCTGTGCCGTAAAAGATTCTTTCCGTAGTATCTTCCTTATCAAATTCTTGCTGCCAGGTCCCTTTAAAATAAATGGCGTTTACCAGATAAGCGATAACGTCTCTCTCTATCGGTCCGGGATCAATAATCTCTTCTATTTTGTCTTTTGTCTGCTCTCTTACCCATCGGTTGATATTCTCCCCTGTTTCGGGAAGACTCTTAAGTTCGGCCTCAAAATATTTCACTCCATCATCCTTATAACCCTCTAAAAAGGGAATATCGTCTCTTAGGAAGAAAGAGTTGGCAATAGAGACTTCCGTTTCTTGAGAGATGTTCTCAAGATATCTTTTAAGTCCCAGCGCTTCTTCTTTCAAGCTCTCCTCTTCTGCTCCAGAAAGGACAAGCACATCCTCCATCTCCTCTTTTGTTTTTCCTTCCGATCCCATATGGGCGAGCATGAGAGCGGTATGAATGCTATAGGGCGAGATAAAAGAATTTTCTCCCTCCTCTACTATCTCTTTAAAGCTTGCCAGAGCAAAATCATTTTTGCGAGAAGAAAGATCGCCAAGCTCTTCCGGAGACATAATCTCTATTTCTTCCTCAAGAGAAATCCAGAGATAAGCTCCTGCTAAAGAAAGAGCCATTAAAAATATAAATAATAAAATTGCTTTTTTCATAAGAAAATTATATTAGTTTATAAATGATATCAAAAGGGTGTAAAAAAACAAGCCTTGACTTGCTTTTTTCTTCTTTTACAATGAAATAATATTATAAAAAGGAGGGAGAAGAGATGATAAAGGTTCATCCAAGGAGCAAGCAGCAAAAGATCATCGCTTTGGCTCTTGTAAGAATCGGAATTGCCACACAAAGAAAAAATGAATTTTTGGTAGACGAGTCCATTAAGGCAATGGATATAAAACATCTCAACAGAACTTTTCCAATAAAACGTCTCCTTAAAATGGATGACTGAGAGCACCGCAAGGTCTCTCTTTTTTTTATTTTCTTAAAATTCATGCTATAATAGTTAAATATGAATAAAGAAAAAATACTGGAAGAACTTAGCGTCATCAAACGATGCAAAAAATACGGCCTTCCCATGTGGAGATGCCCGCAACTTCTATTTATAGTAATGGGCTTTATAATAATACTCACCATTATTGTTAGTTACTTTATCAGCTTGGAGTATTTTGTAGATCCCCTCTTGGTGCTTTCCCTGGTTTCCGTAGAAACAATAATCCTACTTTTTATCGCTTTTATTATCACCAGAAGCTTTGAAAATCTAGCCGAAGCCAATCAACTCAAATCAGACTTTGTCGGGCTTGTGTCACACCAGATGCAAACTCCCCTGACGGTTATAAAATGGAACTTGGAAGAGATGGAGGACTTGGGGGTTTCAAAGAATCAAGAAAGAAACATCGAAGATCTGAAGAAGAATACAGAAAGAATGGTGCAAACGGTAAAAAACTTCCTGGTTATTACCAAAATAGAAGACGAAGGCTTGCACACGAAAAAGGAAGAGGTTTCGCTGCAAAAGGAGGCGGAAAAATTAATTACCGATCTTTTCTCCAAAGATAATTCGGAAATAGAGTTTAACGCGGAAGACGACGTACCTCCCGTTCTCGGCGACCCGGCCTATGTCTCTATTGTGATTGAAAACTTTCTCTCCAACGCCGTTAAATATTCAGAAGACAAGGTTGTGGTGAATATAAAAAAGAAAGGCAATAACGCCCTTCTCGAGGTGATAGACTCCGGGATAGGTATTCCTGCAAGAGAGCAAAAAAAACTTTTTAGTAAATTTTTCCGCGCCCAAAACGCTATGGAAAAAGGAAAGAAAGGGACGGGACTTGGCCTTTATTTATCCAAGAAGATTATTGAAAACCTGGGAGGAAAAGTAGGAATGAGCAGTAAAGAGGGAGAAGGCTCTACATTTTGGTTTACTCTTCCCACGCAATAACCTTTTTAGACAAAAGCTGTCCCTACCGCAGTAAGGATAAAAGAGACGGCGATTATAATAACTATAGCTTTTTTTGCTATTTCTTTTCTTTTTTTCATAAGTTTAATTCTAGCAAAAAAATATCGCCTCTAAAAGAGGCGAATTTGTTTTATAAGAGATCAGCTGTCTTTCATTGAAGGACGTTTTTCTTCCTGCCCTTCAATTTCTTTCTCCAGATCATTGATCATGGCCCTTACAATCATTTCCAGCTTTTTGTATTCCGCTATTGCTGTTTTCTTTTTTTTCTTAGAAAGAGAGTCCCAGGCCTTCTTTACTTCATCTTCACCGTGTTTCTTTTCTGCACTCTGCCTTCTTATCCACGACTGATTCAAAATAAGTTTTGCCTCAGAGGCAGAAGCTCTTACCTCGTGGTAAAGGAAGCTTGCCAGGCGCCGAGTTATCTCTTCCTTTTTTTTAGCAAAAGAAAGAATGTTCTCTTCTCTCATCTTTGCTCCTCCTTTTTTTAAATTAAAGAGAATAAATTCTCTCTTATCAGACTATACCATATTTTTCAAAAAAATAAAGGCCTTCAGGAAAAAAAGTATAAAACGTAATGATTGACTAGGAATGCGGAAAAAATAACAAAGATGATTATCATTTCATTTGCTATCATAAGAGTAAGATTCATTCTTTGCATCAGTAAGAATTTTAAAAGAAGAGAGAAAAGAAGTATTGCCGATACTATGACAAGAATATGGGTAAGAGATCTTATCGGAGACGATATTATTTTCCCCCAAAAAGAGACATACTCTGGCTCTTCCCTTGATATGCTTATAACATCCTCTGGCTCTCCAACTGAAAGAATTACTTCATCATCTGTCTTTTCCATAAAAGCAAAAGACTCCTCTTTTTCTACTTCTTCTACTGTTTCTTCTGTTACTGTTTCTTCTACTGTTTCTTCTGTCACCGTTTCTTCTACTGTTTCTTCTGTTACTATCTCTTCCTCTTCTTCGGTCACAACATCATCTATCTCTTCCTCAACTAAGATCTCTTCTTCCTCTTCCACTATAGAAGCAAGAGGAGGTATCTCCATCCCGGATCCAAAAAGTTGTACTACAAAAACCGCCTCTCTGTTCCCCTTATACTCTCCTACTGCCGTTGCTATTCCTATCTCTTCAAAACTTTCATTTATTATATTCCTCTTGTGAGTAGGAGAATCCATCCAGGCCTGATCAACTCTATGAGTTTCCGTAAAATTAACCGCTAAGTTCTCTCCTGCATGACGGTAATTATAGCCGGCCGCATCAAACCAATACCAAGGAGTTACTCCTTCCGGAGAAGTATGAGCAAAATATCCTTTCTCCGCCATATCATCAGCTTTCATTTGTGCTGCGCTTACAAGAAGTGGATTTACATTAAGTGCTTTTACTTCTACTTTCTCCCTTCTTATATTCGTAAGCTCCACCAACTCTTCGGGAACAATTCTTGCAAGAAAATCTTCAAAAGATATTCTTCCTACAAAGTTTGCTAGGAATAAAAACTCTATGAAAATAACAACGAGAAAAACAAGAAGAACGTTTCTTGGTTTCAAAAAACAAGGTTTATTTCTTTTATTGCATGCCTTAATATATCTTCTAAAAGGCAAAAACAGCCTTTTTATCTTTTTTCTCATGTCTTAGATTATACCAAAAAAAGCCCAAATTATCAACTAAGAGAACTCAATTTCTTCCTCTTTTTCCTTTCTTCTTTTAAGAAAAAATATTAAAAACAATAAGAATAATATTAGAAGTAGATACCAGATAAATGTAGAGTAATCTATCATCTCGTCAAGAGCTCCAATAGTAGCGCCAAGTTTTTCTCCCCATGATCTCGGTTCCGACTCAGGATCCACTACCACGGGCTCCACTTCTCTCTCGTCTTCTACACCAATTACCTCTTCTTCAAACTCTTCTTCCGTTATTTCTCTTGGCAGCTCACGGTCAGGACCAGCATCTCTTTCCGGGTCTCGTACGTCTTCAACTCCTTCTACGATTTCTTCTTCTATTGTCTCTTCTATTCCTTCTTCCGACGTAATAAACTCACGCTCCACAGTTATTGCCAAAGAGGAGTAAGCGACGCTACGATAATAATAGGTAGTTCCGGGCATTAGTCCAGTAATAGTAACAGAATGATCACTGACTCTCTCTTCCGTCCGAGGAGTAAAAAAAGTATAGCCGTAAGAGGGCTCCCCTTCTTCAAAATCAAACTGCCCAGGAGAAGTGTCATAAATTACTCTCCCAAAAGCCGTTCGATTGGTGCTCCAAGTAATAGTTGCTGTATCTTCGCCAATCTCTTCTATGCTTTCATTAAAGATACGAAAAGCAACAGATCCCGTTCCGGCGGTAGTTATCACTTCCACCACTTCCTCCCCCTCTTCTTCGTCCTTTGTCCCCCTAAAAGTAAATACAAAATCAAAGACTATTTCTTTGTCTTGGTATTCATTGCCAGATCCTTCTTGAAATTCAATTGCAAATTGATAGCTCTTCTCTTCGTTCTTTTTTATTCCTTCATTGGACAAAGTTATTGTTTCTCCATCTAAAAAGTCCGCTAAGTTTATAGTCTCATCTCCTGCTCTTAGCTCAATTACCTCCGCTAGGTCGTAAGTTTGTATACTGTAGTCCCTCTTTCCGCCCAGAGTTATGCTCTCATAGTCATTATCGGAATTATTTTTAATAGTAACCGTGCTCTCCTCTTCATCTCCGGGAATAAGGTTCTCGGCGTCAAAGACGGGAACCGGCGTAATCTCTATATTGCTTGCCAAAGAAAAACCGGGCAAAAGCAAGGCAAAGCCAGTTAAAATAAAGATTTTTTTAAGAAAATTACTCATCATCTCCGTCATTAGCTGTTAAAGTATCATTTTCTTTCTCTCCTTCATCATCTTCCTCCTCTTCTTCATTATCAATACTCTCATCTTCTTCTGTGTCTTCAGT
>PUMP01000050.1 GCA_003551425.1 Candidatus Nealsoniibacteriota bacterium
AATAATCGCCAGCAAACTACCACCACCGCCAACAGTATCAACAATTCAAACGGAGGCAAGAATGAACAATTATAACGAACCACTGAGAAAGCCTGAATCGGCATTGCCCTGGTACCCGGTACCGCCATATCGGGGAACGGGAATGTGGCAGGCCGTGGACAGCAACGGCGAACTGGTAGCTAAATTCGAGGAGAGGAAAGACTGCGAGTTTGCCTGCCATGCCGTTAACATGCTGGCGGAGTGGCACAGGAATGATGAGGAAGATACGGAGGTGAACGATGACTGAACAGCCCGCCAGTTATTTCACCGACTCGCGAATGAGCAACAGCGAGCTTCGATTGTGGCGGCAATGCCCGGCCAAGGCCAAGGCGGTGCATGAAGGCCGGTGGACAATCGAGCCGACCGACGCTATGCTGCTTGGCTCGCTGGTTGACATCATAGTAACCCAGCCTGAACAGATGGACGCTTTCAAGGCTGAGAACCCGGATATATTTACGCAAAAGGGCGAGCTGCGCGCAACCTTCAAACACGCGGAAGTAATGGTTGAGCGGCTGAAGCGCGAGCCTGTGGCCTGGAACATGCTCACCTGGGGAGAGCCTCAAAAAATGCTGACGGGAGAGATTGCGAAGGTGGAGTTTAAGGGGTTGCTTGACGTAGTGCATCCGGGCAAGCGGATTTTTGTGGACTTGAAAACAACCAGAACGCTCGGCGACGTGTACAACGACGGCTGGGAGAAATGGTATAATCGATATTGGACGCAGATGGCAATCTATCGCGAACTGACGCGCCAGACATACGGGGAGGCATTCGAGCCGGTGATTGTGGGCGTTTCAAGCGAGAAGCCGCCCGGTGTGGACGGCGTGGCGTTTTCGAGCAGATCGCAGATGATTGAGGACAGACTTCAAATGGAACTTAGGTTCATCGAAGAGGACATTGAACAGATAATGGCAATGCGCACGGGAGAGGCGGAGGCCGAACCGTGCAGCTTGCCGACATGCGACTACTGTCGCGAAACGGCCGGCTTCGACTTGAAGCTGGCGGAAATGTAACACAAAACAGGAGTAATGAAAATGACACAGGCAATTTCAAAGACACAATCAGAGATGAAAAGAATGCTGTCGCAGGATTCGGTTAGAGACAAGCTGGAATCATGCCTCGGGAAAAGAGCCAACCAGTTCGCGACATCGATACTGTCGCTGACGGCGCGAGATGAGTACCTGGCGAAATGTAAGCCGGACACAATTCTGGGGGCGGCAATGACGGCGGCAACGCTTGATTTGCCGATACAGAAGGATCTCGGCTTTGCGTGGATTATCCCCTACGGTAATGAAGCGCAGTTTCAAATGGGTTACAAGGGCTTCATACAGCTGGCTTTACGAACGGGCCAGTATAAACGTATGAATGCGGAGGTTGTCAATGACAGTATGTTTGGAGGCTTTGACGCATTCGGGGAGCCAGTGATTTACTGGGAAAACTTTGACCCGACAAAGGAAACAGTGGGGTACTTTTTCGGATATGAAATGGTTAATGGCTTTCGCAAAACCGCTTACTGGACTAAAGAACGGGTTAAAGACCATGCCAAAAGATATAGCCAGGGGTACAGGTCAAAAAACAAAAGCCCGTGGGATACGGACTTTGACATGATGGCACTGAAAACTGTCGTAAAAAATACACTGTCCAAGTGGGGTATTTTATCGGTTGAACTGCAGCAGGCTTTGGTGTCTGACCAGGCAGTTCAGGCCAGCGATGACAGAGCCTACGTCGACAACGGCGAGGTGACTGCGGAGACGGAGCAGGAAGCCAAAGCGGCGATAACCGGCAGTTTTTCCGGAGAAGCGCAGCAGCCTTCCGATCAGCTTAACATGGGCGAGCAGAACAACGCCCAGAAACAGTAACAAACCGGGCGGAGGGGGAGCCGCCCTAAAGCAGGATATGCCAAATGAACCACAATAAAGCCATTCTGACGGCGAACACGACAAACCCCGGCTACGGTATAGCCCGGCGATGGATTTGCAGACAGCGGTGGCAACGCAAGGCGCAGCGCGTAATTTCGGCCAGACGCCGAGAGCTGGCGGAGATGTTGATTGTAAACAAAATGATTTGGAGGCAGAAATGAAAAAGAAAATTACAACTATAAAACAACTACAAAAAGCGATTGACAACCAAGAAACGATAGTAACCAAAGATGGGAACGATCCAAGTATCGGGATAATATGCCCATTAACAGGCGAAATCATGGTTGAACTCTACGTCGAAAAACCCGGCCCCGAACCGGCCCGGCATGTGTACCGGATGCTGGATTGGTATTTATATTTTTCTCCTGCGGTTAAAATTACCAACAGAACCGGCACGGGACAAAATGTAGTAGCACGTATGGGCAATGTTCACTGGGAAAACGGCCGGGAATACCGGTTGTGCGGGTTTACAAGAAATAAAATCGATGAGGAAATAGAAAGGGTTATAACATACAGTTCATGCGACGGCAAAATGACCTACGCCCGTTTTGAACTGCAACCGAAGGAGACTGACTGATGCTTTGGATAGGCGATGTTCAATGTAAATTCTGCCGGGGCACCGGCGCACAGCAGGGACTGTACACACCACCCTATCCCTGCGAGGACTGCGGAGGTACAGGCTGGCTTAAAACCTGTGAGGAATGCCAGCAGGCGTTCGGGCCTGATGACTACGAGGAGGCAAGTGACAGGGTGTGCGGATACTGTAAACCGGAAACTGACGGAGGTGAATGATGAGCGGAATAAGGTGTCCAATGTGTGATTATGAAATAAGTGAATGTCAATGCGAAGATCGATACGGAACTAAAATGATGGAATACTGTACCTGGAAACATGACGAGTGGCATGACAAATGGGATACTTCATGCGGGCAGGGCCACCAGTTTATGGAGGGCGGGCCTCGCGAGAATTTTTATGTTTACTGCCCGTATTGCGGTAAGCTGATGATGGCTGTCAAAACAACCGGAGGTGAATGATGGGCAACAACACTATCCGGCCGTTTCACTGCGGAACCCAGTATATGGACTGGGAGGCGGCGAACTGTTGGCGGTGTAAGAAGAACATGGACTACAACAATTCGGAATTCAAGTGCGATATTCAGGCGGATCTGTTCGGTGCCTGCCTCACG
>PUMP01000026.1 GCA_003551425.1 Candidatus Nealsoniibacteriota bacterium
GGCTTCGGTTCTTCACAAGCACCTCCCTCTTTCACCCCCAGTTATCCTGATGATACACACGCAGAACGTGAACAGTGGTTGAGAGAATCCCGCGCTGCTCGCGAGCGCTACATGGCTGAGATCCGTCCACATTTTCAAGAATGGCAACGCCGCTCAAGAGAACTGATGCGCCAATGGCATTCCGCCGGGCCACAAGAGCGCGCTCGGCTGCAGAGAAAGTCTTCAGAACTGACGCAGGAGTATCTTGCTCAAACCGCAGAGGCTCGTCGCCGGTGGATGAATGAGTCCAGTGCCCTCACGCAACGATTTCTTGACGAAACGCAACCGGCGAGGGAAGAGTGGCTTCGTCAGGCTCGGGCTCGCTACGAAGCGATGTTACGCGAGTTTCGCTCTCGCCACGGCAGAACAACCAGTTACTTTCCTGATCGGCAGCAACTGTACTCCTCTCTTGTTGATCTCGCGGGACGACCCGACGGTGAATTGATACCCGACCACATACTGGATACTGTGTACGATGCCTATGGCGAAAGCGATGGGCTCACTTGGGACGCTGTGCAGAACTTCCAAAGCGACTTGATCCGCAGCACCGCTTACCGTCACGAGCCACGTGCGCTACGCCCGAATGAGTTCTACGCAACAGGAGGCGGTAACTGTGTAGATTACTCACTCGCAACCGCCGCTTTCTTAAGGCACCATGGTGTTCGTAGCTACGTGGGGGCGTTCTTCTCGCCGGGTGAGAGCGTCGGGCATGCAGTAGTCCTCATACCTGTAGAGGACGTACCACATGGGTTCACCTACGTCGAGATCGAAAACTGGACTGCTGAAGACGGGAGGCGAGTTCCGGATGGCCGCTACGTACCGATTGACTATGAGTACGTCGGCGGATTCTCGAGCGCAACCGCTGAAGATGCTGTGCTCACTAACGTATGGCGTCCCGATCACATGGTGGCAACGTGGTAAAAAACTGCTTGTAGGTCGCAACGGCGGTCTATCGGCATTGAGCCCGAGCTTTCGCAGATCCGGGAAGCTTACTGCTTTCGCTATAATCCGGCACGGATGGTCGCATTAGAATCCCCACGCTGTCGGAAAGAACACCTGAAAAACGCAACCAACTGAGGAAGGAAGAGATCACTCTAGCTTTGCGGAACACCGACACCTGGAGCAAACAAATCCTAATCTACCCCACGAGATAGAGCCGTAACACACGTTGAGCGGTTAGAAAATGCTGTATAGCAACTAATCGGATGTAATGTAGCTATGTATCTTATGCTACAATATGCTTGAGACAAAGGCTGCTGGGCTCGGCGAAACTGCCAAAGAGAGGTGTAGTGATGAAGTGCATTACGGTATTTGGACTTGTGATGGTCGCAGCCGTCGCTTTGCCGGCTACCGGCGGAGAGCCGTTAACCGTCTCGAATCCTGATCTCAGTTGGCCCGAGCTTTCAGTGGAAGTATGGCGCGAGGCAACTCCCGAAGCCGTCGAGGCGGAGCTTCGCGCAGGCGCAGAGGTCGATGCTCGAGGCGGCGATTACGCATCCACCGCCCTTATGCTGGCGGCGGAAATGAACGAGAACCCTGATGTCGTTCACGCGCTCCTGGATGCTGGAGCGGACTTAGAGGCTCGCGATGAGAGTGGGGGGACTGCGCTTATGCGTGCGGCGGCACGGAACGAGAACCCCGAGATCATTGAAGCTCTCCTGGATGCTGGAGCGGACTTAGAGGCCCGCGATGAGCACGGGAGAACCGCGCTTATGCTTGTGGCGGCACTGAACGAGAACCCCGAGATTATTAAAACCCTCGTGGATGCCGGGGCGAACGTGAAGGCCGCGCCAATTTGGAGTGGACCGCGCTTATGCTTGCGGCGAGATTCAACGACACCCCCGATGTCCTCGAAGCTCTCTTGGATGCTGGGGCAGATCCGCATGTGGAAAGCGATTACGGAGAAACGGCGTGGGATTTAATTCAAGAGAATGAAGCGCTCCAAGGAACTAGCGCGTATCGGAGACTCCATGATCTACGCTTTGAATGAAATATGGAGTCATATCGGCAGGCCTGTTGCGGCTGTTTATGCTCGCGGGGGCATGTTGTTCGCAAAACGTCTTAAGGTCGGCGAAGCTGTTTAATGGAGGAGGAAGAGTGATGAAGTGTTTTGCGGTGTTCATGTTTGTGATGATCACAGCGTGCACTACGATCCCCCCAGGCGAGCCTTTAACCGAGTCGCATCCTGATCTCGACTGGCCTGAGCTCTCTGAGGAAGTATGGCGAGAAGCGGCCCCCGAAACCGTTCAAGCGGAGCTTCGTGCCGGTGCTGACGTCAACGCCCGCGATGAGGACGAGGGTACTGCACTGATGTGGGCTGCACGATACAGCCATAATTCTGACGTGCTGACTACGTTAGTGAACGCTGGCGCTGAAGTGGACGCACGTGACAAATGGGATCAAACTGCACTGATATTTGCTGCAACGAATAACGAGAATCCTACGGTTGTAAGTACGCTAATAGAAGCCGGTGCTGACGTCAACGCTCATAATGACTCCGGACATACGCCTATAATGGATGCTGCGAGATTAAACAGAAATCCTGAGATACTTAAGGTTTTGCTGGATGCTGGCGCTTACGTAGACGTGCGCAGTCATTACTTTGGTAATACCGCCTTGATGCTCGCCGCATCGGTCAATAAGAATCCGGACGTCCATAGAATACTGATAGAGGCGGGCGCTGACGTAGACGCCCGCTCCGGCGATGCAAATTTTCGCGCAACTGCTTTGATGTTGGCTGCCCGGAACAACGAAAATACCGACGTTTCCAGTATGCTGATAGATTCCGGGGCCGACGTAAATGCCCGCGATAATCGCGGCATCACCGTATTGATGTGGGCGGCAAGGGGCAACGAGAATCCCGAGGTGGCAAGAACGCTAATAGCTGCCGGCGCATACATTGATGCACAGGATGACCGTGGCGATACTGCGTTGATCCACGCTACAAGGTATAACGAAAATCCCGAGGTTATTGAGGTTCTTCTGGATGCTGGCGCAGATGCGAGCACCGAGAATGATAGAGGGAAAACGGCACGGGATTACATCCAAGACAATGAAGCGGTTAAGGAAACCGACGTTTATTGGAA
>PUMP01000052.1 GCA_003551425.1 Candidatus Nealsoniibacteriota bacterium
AAATTGTGGTTGCATGTGATAATTGTAGTGATGGAACAGAGGTAATTGTTGAAAGAATATCTAGAGATTATCCTAGTATTTCCTATTTTTCTACAGTAAACAACAAAAGTAAAAAAGCCGGAGCGTTAAACCAAGCATTTTCTAGAATCAAAGATCAGGATTGGGATTTGCTTCTCCAGATGGATGCAGATACTATTATCGCCTCTGACTTGGTAGAAGAGGGTGTTAAAGAATTAGAAAATGATTATAATTTGGGTGGTATTTGTGGGAGATTCAGAACGAGACCCTATAGTGGGGGTAATAAAATTTTGTACATAATGCAATACATTGAGTACTCCTTGTATGATAGTATGTGGGTTGAGAAAAAAATGGATACCCATGTTCTCTCAGGAACGGCGGCTATGTTTAAAAAGGAACCACTTCTTTTTCTTTATGAAGATTATCAACTTTGGGAAGAAGCGTCTGTTGTTGAAGATTTTAGAATGTCACTTGACCTAAAACGTAGTGGCTGGGAAATTAGAGTTGGCAGAAACATGCACTCTCTTACTGACTATATGCCCACAGTGAGGGCTCTATGGAATCAACGTAAGCGATGGTTTTATGGTACGGTCGAAGAATTGCTCATTGAGGGATGGAGAGATTACACCAAGAAAGATATTTTGTTGCAGGTCTATTCAGGAATAATAGGCGCCTTATCTATCGTGTTTATTATTATCTTTACTGTAATGCTGATGCTTCGCTATATCGATAGTTGGCACATTAGTGGGCAAGTCTTGTTAACCGTTTTTTTGATTGATAGAATTTACAGAAGTAAATATCTCAAGAAAAAAACTGTTACAATTCTGTTTCTTTATTTTTCAGTACTTCCTATGTTTCTTTATCACTGCTTTCTAACTATTTGCTTTTATCGTAGCTGCTGGATGGTTCTTCAGAGAAATGAGTTAAAAAATTGGCAATAAGGGGGGTGAAGAAATGTACAATGGTTTGCCGGTAACGGGTTCGGGAATTTTGGCTTTTGGTTTTGGGACAATGTTCTCTGGTTTATGGATTGGAGTGACATTGGCAGCTATTGGTGTTCTGGTCTTTTGTCTTGGGAGACTGTTCCTTGCTGAAAGAAAATCACTAGAATAAAACCATCAAAAAAAGAAGAGTTCTTTAAAAGGTCTTAGAGATCAAAGCGACATAATACAATATGTCGCTTTTTTTATAAAAATAAGCTACAGCCCTAAAGATAAAGTGGTTTAACAAAAAAGAGTAGATAGTAAAATATTTTGGTAATCAATCTCCAGGAAGTAAATTCTGCGAAAGCAACCAGAAGAGATAAGGTTTGCTTTGATATCTTTAGGCCGTTATAGCAGAACAAAAAAGTTAGAAATTGAAAAACAAAGCATGCCAAAATAGCAAATTTAGAAAAGTATTTATTTGACAGAGATAAAAAAATATAGTATAGTTTAAATTAAGCACCTTGAAAAATAAGATAATGTGTTTGCTTTTTTAAAAAAAGAAAAGGAGTGTTAACAAGTGCAGAAGAGGAGTAGAGAAAAGAAGACTTTGCGGAGATTTGTTTTTGCCGTTGTGATCTTAGTTATTTTGTCCTTCATTGTTTTTTTGTTAGGATGGTTTTTATCATCTACTTTATTAAGTTTTAACAGAGACAGAGAAGAGGAAAGTCCCAGAATGATAATAGGTCTTTCCAAGATTAGACTTGAGGGGGGAGAGTTAATCGGCACACAAGTTGATAGAGTTAGCAGAGACATACATTGGGACAGTCCTTCTTATGATGAAAGTGTGGAGCCGGGTAAAATTATTACTAGCACGGAAGACCTTGTCCCGTATATGGAAGGAGCAAGAGCGAGAGAAATGATAGAGTGGGCAAGTGTCAAAATCTTTCCCCTTACTCCCGCAAGAGGAAAGTATATAGAAAGCGCTGATCCGTGGCCGGAAAAGCCTTATTATGCGGGTGATGGTGTTGGTAGCTTTTCTTTTCTCATAGAACCGACAAAAGTTGAATATGATACAGTTTTTTTTCCAGAAGATGATTCTGAGGAGGCAGACATAATTTTACCAGACACTCACGGCTTTAATATGATTGCCGAAAAAGCTTATCTTCATAAGGACCAATTGCATACTGTTATGGCTTGTATGGATTTTGAAAGCAAGACTGAAGCAGCACTTTATCTTGCAAAACAGGGAATGAATATCTACGCGCCGTGTGACAGGTTTACGAGCCTGTTAATGAACTACGAAGAGATTTATCCTAATACGGAGGGAGTTATAATAGGAAGTGCTCCCATAAGAAAAACAGATTTTGGTGCGGTGATTGGTGATCAGCCCGTGGTCGTCTATTTAGATGAGAAGATTGTAGTGCAGTATACAGAGAAAGGATATCCGGATCAGTATTGTGATACTCCCTGGAGATACTTCAAAAGGATTGAGGAAGTTTTTAATCTTCAGCTGGAAACTATCACAGTGGAGGCCAATATTGGTGAAACAGAAAAGATTATAAATGTGGCTGAAGAAAAAAAAGCTAATGTTATAGGTGTTCGTGTGATGAATGGGGATGATTACGGACCGGTAGAAAAGTGGTTAAGAAAAGATTATCAAAACAGGGCTGTCTTGTTTCATAGTGCAGGCTATAGAGGAATAGATCTTTTTAGAGAGTTTCCCGAACAAGTTACTTTTGGCGACCTGCAACCAAAAATCATAAAGTAACGTGGGAAAATTAGTTCTTTACAAGGGCGTGTCTTTGAGTAGATATGCCCTTTTGTCTTTTTATATGTCTTATTAGGCTAAGCATATTCTAAAATAGTGAATTTTGGGCAAAACCAAGATGCGCTCTTTTTTTATATCCTAAGAATGGAGTTAAAATAGGAGACGGTTTTCTTTTAGTCGGGGGGATTAGTCTTTCCCAGTAAAATATAGTGTGCAGAGGTGTGAGTTAATCATTTTTCCTTCAATCCTCTCAAATCTGGAATATAAACATCCTCATTCTCCATAATCTTGGTTCTAACGTCGTCCACGAGTTCCTGCAAATTTCCCGAGATATTTTCTCGGGTTTACTTTTTTTGAAATTATTGTATTATGTAACCAAAGGAGGGCAGAGATAATATCTCTGTCTTTGTCCTTTAAACAACTTAAAGGAGGCTTTGCTATTATGGAAGAGACAGAACGTAAGCTAATTCCTCGTCCGAGACTAAAAGGGAGGACAGATGGTGAAATTATTGCCATTCTGAGGAAAAATAATTACGATTGGCGTTTATGCGAAGAAGCAGTTAGGCTTTTAAAGTCCGAAATTCGTATTCTTAATGTTGTAAGAAAAACCAAGTACGACTTGATTGTTTGCCTAAGTGCAATTAATTGTCTGAAGTCTGGAAAATCCATTTGGGCCATTATGAAGGCTACTGACTTTAGGCCGAGGATCTGCCAAGAGGTATATTGTTGGTCTAAAGAAAGAAACAAGTAGCGAAAAGTTACAACATCCCCTATGTGAAAAATTGCATAGGGGATGTTATTTATATATTTATGAAATAGGGGAAGTTTTTTTCTTATTAATTCCGCTAAAAGCGAGGACAGACGGGGTTTCTGGCTTTTTTAATAATAAGGCAGTGTTATAAGAGCGTGGGGTGGTTATTTTACCACTAATTCCTTCAAATCCGGAATGTAAATATACTCTTCATTTTTCATAATCTTGGTCCTAGCGTCGTCCACGAGTCCCTGTGGATTTGGGATAAGAAAACCGAGATTGGCTCGGTTTTTCTTTTGTGATATTATGCTTGATAGTAAGAAACTAACTTATGGTAAAGGTAAAATGATAAATAGACCAGAAGAATCAGAAGATTATTTATGGGAGTTATGGGAAAGGGCTCTTAAAAAAGGCAACCTCTCTTTAAGAGAAACTCTTATAAAAGAAAATATAGATTATTTAAATTGGTCAAGAGAAAAAGTTTTGTCTTGCTGGGGAGAAAAAGGAACGGAGAAATTAAAAGAAAAATGGTTAAAAGATAATCCAAATACAGAAAAAGAGATAGAAGATCATTATAACGAACTAGATCTTTATATCCCTGAGCTCAGTAGCTGGCATGCAATTGAAAAAAATTTAACAATTCTCAAGATAGTTGAATTTATGGATTTTTGCAGAGAAAAGAATTGCAAGAAATTTCTTGATTATGGGTCAGGAATAGGTTCAGCCGGAATTTTCTTTAATTATTATGGATTTAGCACAACTTTAGCCGATATTTCTGATTCAATGTTAAATTATTCTAAATGGAGATTTAAAAAACATCGCAGAAAAAGTATTTTTGTTGACTTGAAAGAAGAGTCGCTTGCAGATGACAGCTACGATTGCGCTATCTCTATTGAAGTATTAGAGCATGTTTTAAATCCAGTAAAAGTCATAAAGAATATTTATAAATCCTTAAAGAATGGGGGATATCTTTTTGTGACAACCCCGTTTTTTAAGGATGAAGAAAGACCGCAACACTTAATTCACGATTCTGGCGTTATAAAAGAATTTAATAAAATAGGCTTTAAGACAATATCTGTCGGGGAGGAGAACATTTATCGTTTGTACAAAAAAGATTATTAATTTTAGGAAGAGATAGGAGATATTAATATTTATGAAGAAAAAAGAAGTTGCAAGGTTGGAGGAGATTATAGAGGTTATGGCGAGATCCTTGCATGAAGATTGGCGTATTGCCAGAAGAACAAAAGACGCTAAAAAGTTTAAGCCTTGCTGGAAACCGGCGAGAGATATCGATTTTGAAAAGCAGTGGCTTAAAAGGCTTGGTAGTGGAGAAAAAAGTGGGAATATAAGAGTACAAGACGGAAAATTGGAAATTGATATTGCGAACACTCCCTATGATAAGCTTAGTAATTTTTGGAAGAAAGAAAACAAAGCTTCGGCAGAAATTGCCATGAGAGAGGTAATGAAGGCCAAGCAAGAGGGAAGAAAAATAAACAAAGACTTTATTAAGCAGGCAAGCTCTGTTGTCCACGAAAGGTGGCTTGAGCGCAATAGAGACCGGGTCCCTCCAGAACAAAATAAGCATTATTTAGAGCTTTCTGAGAAAGAAAAAGAAAAGGACAGGCTGTGTGTAAGAAAGGCAATTGAAATGTGTTTTCCCAAAGAGAAATAAAGCCAAGACTGGTTCGTTTTTTATTTTATGATAAAATACCAATAAGTAATAAATATCGTTTTAATATTTAAAATATGTTTAATCCGGAAAAAGAGCCCCCTCAAGGCAAAAAGAAAAAAAATCAAAATAAAAGAAAGCCCATGAAATTCCTGGCCACAGAGAGAGGATTGGTGGTAGATAGCCCGAAAGGGAGAGAGTTTACGGATAAGGTAGAAAGAGAGACGAAAAATATGAGCTTTGAAAAGGTTGCGGAAATGATTTCTCCCGCAATCTCAAGAATTGAAGAAGACCTAAAACAAATAACCGAGTGCCTCGAAGATTGCCTTAAAGATCCGGAAGAAACAGAGAGAGAATACCCGAAACTGATAGACAGCTTAAGAGAAAGAAAACAGGAAAAAGAAGCACAGCTTCTTCATGCAAATGAAATGAAATCAAGAATGACTCGTGACGGGTCATTAACTTCAAACGAGCTCAATGAGATATTATCTTATTTGGGAAAATCAGAAGAAGAGCGAAAAAGAAGAGAGGAGACCGAAACTCTATTATCTTCTTCGAAAGGACCAGAAGAAGAACGAAAAAGAGAAGAGGAGACCAAAAGGCGAAAAGTTATGAATTGGGCCGCAGAGACATTTATTAGCAGAAAGAGAGGGGAAGCAGAAGAAAAAAGGGAGGCGGAATAACAATATTTATTGCTACCAATCTGTGAATTTGCTAGATATATTTCTTCCAGCCTCTTATTTTAAGCAAAACAAAAATATGTTTGCTTTTAAAATAGAAGTATTATAAACTTTGATATAAGTAAAAAAGAACGCTTTTGGACTAATTTATTGAGAAAGTCCAGGCTTAAATATATTTAAATTGACTCAGCGCCTTCATGTTTTTCAAAAATGTTTTTTTAAAAAAATTAAATAAAGAAAACAATAATTCTCTTAAACTTATAAAAAGCACGGGAAATCCGATTATTGCGCCTAACGGTGAAAACGGCTGGGAAGCTTGGCAGACTTTTAATCCCGGAGCTATTCTTCTTGAGAATAGCGTTCATTTTATTTATAGAGCGATTGGCGGTGACGGTGTTTCTCGTCTCGGCTATGCAATGTCTGAAGACGGATTTGAGATAAGTGAAAAGTCGTCTTCCCCGGTTTATGAGCAAAAATTCAAAGACCGTATTTGCAGGCCCTTCTCTTATTTTTCCGGTGGAAGCTGGATGGGATGCGAAGATCCTCGTATCGTTAGAGTGGAAGACGAAGACGTTTTATACGTAACTTATACTTCCGTCGGTGACGGGGGAATTAGAATGGCCTTAACCTCGATTAAGATCAATGATTTCTTGGAAAAAAGATGGAACTGGCAATCTCCCGTCTTTATGTCTCCTCCGGGCAAGGTTCATAAGAACTGGGTTATTTTCCCGGAAAAAATAAACGGCCGTTACGCCGTTTTGCACAGCCTTAATCCCGAGGTTTCGATTGAATATCTTGATGACTTGAATTTTGACAACGATAATTATATTGAAAGCTTTTATGGTCGTGAAGTCAGAGAAGACAGATGGGACAGCTTAACCAGAGGGCCGGGAGCGCCGCCGATTAAAACAAAACACGGCTGGCTTTTGTTCTATCACGCCATAGAAAACAAGGACCCTGATAAGTATAAGGCGGGGGCTATGCTCTTGGATCTTGAAGACCCGACCAAAGTATTGTTTCGGGCAAAAGAGCCCGTTTTGGAGCCTACTGAGATATACGAAAATAACGGCTATAAATCGGGAGTTGTTTACATCTCCGGTGTGGTAAATAAAAACGGAGAGCTTCTTGTCTATTACGGCGGAGCCGACAGTAATGTTTGTGTCGCTTCTGCCAACTTGGAAGAGTTTTTGGAGGCTTTTAAAAAGGAAGAAAAACCGAAACTTGTATCAAGATTATTAAAGAAAAGAAAAAAGAAAAATGTTAATTAAAAGATTTGAGAAAAACCCTGTATTGGTTCCAAACAAAAGCCAATCGTGGGAGGCGGGAGCGGTCTTTAACGGTTGTCCGGTCAAAAAAGATGACAAAATATTTCTTTTATACCGGGCCCTTTCTTTGCCCCAGCACCACTCTGCCGCTAAGACCGATGAGATGATGCTTTCCAACATAGGTGTTGCCGAAAGCAAAAACGGTGTTAATTTTTCCAAAAGAAAAAGATTTATTTTCCCCGAGTATTCTTGGGAACAGTTCGGCTGTGAAGACCCGCGAGTGACCAAGCTTAACGGCAAATATTATATTTTCTATACCGCTCTTTCTCATTATCCTTTCAGGGCTGAAGGAATTAAGATCGGGCTGGCCATAAGTAAGGACTTAAATAGCGTGGAAGAAAAGCATCCCGTGACTCCTTTTAACGCCAAAGCGATGAGCCTTTTCCCGGAGAAAATAAAAGGAAAGATGTGGTCTGTATTAACCGTTAATACCGATAAGCCTCCAACAAAAATATGTTTAGCCAGCTTTGATAAGGAGGAAGAGATATGGTCTGAGAAATATTGGGAAAAGTGGTATGAGAATCTTGAAAAGAACTCCATCTCTCTAAAGCGCAATCCCGAAGACCATGTCGAAGTGGGAGCACCTCCGGTGAAAACAAAACACGGCTGGCTTCTTTTTTACTCCTATATCCAAAATTATTTTTCCGGAAACCCCGTCTTTAGCATTGAAGCGGTTCTTTTGGACTTAAAAAACCCTAAGAAAGTAATCGCTAAAACAGATATGCCTCTTATGGTGCCGGAAAGATATTATGAAAAAATGGGGCTTGTCGATGACGTGGTCTTCCCTTCGGGCGTTTTTGTCGAAGGAGACCTCGCTTATCTTTATTATGGAGCGGCTGATACGACGTGTTGCCTTACTTTTGTTTCAATCTCTCATCTTATTGCACAAATGAAGCAGACCGGTGAAGCGGCGATTAAGTTTTCTCGTTACAAAAAGAATCCGATAATTGCCTTAAACAAAGAAAACGCATGGGAGGCAAAGGCTACCTATAATCCGGCGGCAATCTTTTTAGAAGGAAAGGTTCATCTCTTATATCGGGCTCAAGCGGAAGATAATACTTCCGTCTTGGGATATGCCAGATTAAAAAACGGTCTTGATGTTGAGTATCAACCATCAGAGCCCGCTTACGTCCCTCGTGAAGATTTTGAGCAAAAACGTGAGCCGAATGCCGGTTCCGGTTGTGAAGATCCGCGCTTAACCAGGTTCGATGACAGGATTTATATGACCTATACCGCATATAACGGAGTAGATCGTCCCAGAGTGGCTTTAACCTCCATTTTGGTTGACGACTTTTTAAAACAAAAATGGAACTGGAAGAAACCTCAACTTATTTCTCCTCCTGAGCTTAACAATAAAAATGCGTGTATCTTTCCCGAAAAAGTAAACGGCAAGTATATGATCATCCACAGGACCGGAAATGATATAGATATCTCTTTCCACAGAAGCTTGAATTTCAAAGAAAATGAGTGGCTTGAAGAGTATCGATGGATATATCCGAGAAGAGGCATGTGGGATTCAAAAAGAATAGGAGCAGTTTCTGCACCAATTAAAACCGAAGAAGGGTGGATTCTCTTCTATCACGGTATCTCAGAAAGAGACGGGTTTTATCGGGTAGGTGCCGTCTTATTGGACCTTAAAGACCCTTTAAAGCTAATTACTCGCACGAAAGATCCGCTTTTTGAGCCGGAGACTGTCTATGAAAAAGAAGGACAGGTCCCTAATGTGGTTTTTCCTTGCGGAGCACTTGCTATCGGGGAAAGAATCTATATTTATTATGGTGGAGCCGATCAGGTGATAGGGGTGGCCTTTATTGACACGAAGAAACTATTAAAAAGTTTAAATTATTCCAGAGGGAGAAATTACGAGGGAATAGTCAACTTATGAAGGTTTTAGTTTTAGCAGGCGGAAAGGGGACAAGATTGTGGCCTCTTTCCAGGAAGTATAAGCCGAAGCAGTTCCAGAAGCTCTTTAGCGACAAGACCATGCTCCAGGAAACAGTAAGCCGTGTTTTGCCTTCCGTTTCTTTTAAAGATATTTTTGTTGCCACAAACGAGCAATACGTGGAAGAAGTTAAAAGGGAGTTGCCCGATTTGCCAAGGGAGAACATTATTGCCGAGCCATCCTATCGAGAAAGGGTGGCTGCTTTTTTATTGTTCTTTTGTTATCTTAAAGAAAAAGAATTAAAAGAGCCGGTCCTTATTCTCCCCTCCGATCACTTAATAAGAGAAGAGAAGAGATTTCAAGAGGTGGTAGTCGCAGGAGCGCGAATGGTGAGTGATAGTCCGGAGAGCCTTTTGCTACTAGGGGAAAGTCCGATTTTTCCGGATACCGGTCTTGGCTATATCAAGAAAGGAAAATATATTAAAAAAGAGAACGAAATAGAGTTTTATGAGGTTGATACTTTTAAAGAAAAGCCGGACGTCAAAAAAGCACAGAAGTTCTTAAAATCGAAAGATTATCTTTGGAACGCGGGCATCTTTGTTTTCTGCCCGGAGCTGGTGATAAAATTAACTAAAAAATTTGTTCCGGACAACTATAAAAGATATCGAAACATTAGAAAAGCTTTTGGCAGTAAAAATTTTGAAAAAATATTAAAAGAAGAGTTCTTGGAAATGGATAAAGTTTCTTTTGATGTTAGTATTACCGAAAACTATGATAAAAACATTGTGATACCGACTTCTCTCGGGTGGTCCGATATTGGTAGTTGGGCGGTCTTAAAAGATTGTTTGGCTTCTTCCAGCGAGAACTATATCAAAGGAAATTACATCGGAATTGATTCAAGCAACATTATGGTTTACGGAACAAACGAAAAATTGGTTACCAGTCTGGGGGTGAAAGACCTAATAATTGCCGTAACGGATGAGGTCATTTTTGTTTGTAATAAAAATGATTCTCAGAGAGTTAAAGAATTAATAGAAAAATTAA
Organism: Candidatus Nealsoniibacteriota bacterium; assembly: GCA_003551425.1. Classification (GTDB taxonomy): domain Bacteria; phylum Patescibacteriota; class Minisyncoccia; order Minisyncoccales; family PWPS01; genus PWNV01. The sequence continues at coordinate 10,064 of PUMP01000052.1, forward strand.
AGAATGAAGGTAAAATAGATTATCTTTAAAATAATATGCGCTTTATTCAATGACAAACAATAAATTAGAAGAAAAAATATTAGAAAGCAACATTAAATTAGCGGTTTTTGACAGTGACGGGGTCTTGATTCCAAGAGGCACAAAGATAACGCAAAAAGAAGAAAGTGATAAATACAGCTTGACACTTTCTACGGATATTGTAAGCGATCGCATAGCGAATAAATTGAATGAACTCAGAAGAAAGATGATGGTGTGTATCTCTTCCGGAAGAAGCATGATTTATTTGCAAGAAATGTACAACAAAGTACTGGGAGAAAGTACGATTTTAAGCGCGGAGAACGGTAGCCTGCTTCTCGATGGAGGCGTTTTGGTCCAGCCGATGACATATAATACGGAATATTTTGATAAGATAAGAAAAATGAGAGAGGAGATAAAAAACTTGGATATTTTGGGCTTTGAGCCAAAGCAGTTTATTTTAACAATTCACGCGGAGAGGGAAGTTAAAGAAGTTTACGATATTGTAAGAAAATACGACCCGCAAGAAGAATTAAAGGTAATGTGGAACGGAGAAGCTTTTGATATTCAACGAAAGACCATGTCCAAAGCATCAACGGTAAAAGCACTAATAGATAGATTTTCCTTAAAAAAAGAAGAGGTGATAGCGATTGGAGACAGGGTGAACGACAAGGAAATGATTGATGCTGCCGGGATTGGCGTGTCTGCGGATAAAGAAAAATTAGAAGCCGAGTATCATTTGGACGGAGAATTGCCCGGAGAAGAATTATTGGACCTATTATTAAAAAACCATGAATAAAAAAATAAAAATTAAAGAAGACTTTACTCGTCCGTGGGGAGGGTTTATTAAATTTATCGATAATCATCCTTGCACGGTAAAGATTATTTATCTTAACAAAGGGGAGTTATTGTCTTTGCAGTATCACGAAAAGAGAGAAGAGTTTTGGTATTTAATTTCAGGAAAGATGAAGGTAACTATCGGCAAAGACAGGCAAAGCATGAAAGAAAAAACCCTTAGAGAGGGGGATTATGTTTTTATAGGTAAGAAATTTATACATCGAGCGGAGGGACTGGAAGAAGTCAAGTTTCTTGAGATATCAATAGGGGAGTTTGAGGAAGATGATATCGTAAGACTGGAAGACAAATATTCAAGATGATCTGTGATATAATTTTCCTTGCTTTTTATCTCTAAAATTGTATAATATAAAAAAGGAGGTTTTGCGGAGTGAAAAAAACATTTTACTTTTTATTGGTAATAACTTTTCTCTTTGTTATTATGGCAATATCCGGAATAGCAATTGTTGTCTTGGATGTTGATATTAATTTCTTTATAGATATTTTGGAGAAGGAAGGAGTAGAGTAAATGTTTTTTTTAAATGACTTTCTTTATCCGCTTGCGATTATAGGGGCGCTTGTCGTTTTGCTTTTCATTGCGGTTTTCTTTGTCTTCTTTATATTTTTTTCTTATTGGATCTTTCTTTCAATTAAGGAAAAAATAGAAAAGCTCCTAAATTAGCACCTTAAAACTCCTTGATAAAACAATTCAAGGAGTTTTTACTTAGTCATTTTCTTCTACGGTAAAAGTAACGGTAACATTTCGAGAGGCTTCCGTGGGAAGCCTGTAGAGAGGCGGAAGGATTATTTTACTTTTAACGGTGGTTGTCTCCGTTATTTCTTCCAGATTGATCTCTTCGGTAAAGATATATTCGGGAAGGTGTTCTTCATTTTTCGGAACAAGCAATTTTATTTCGCTTGGCTCTATCAATATTTCTTCTATCTCCAAATCTGCCGGCTCTTTTATTACATTCGCTTTGATTGGAACCTTTTCTTCCGTATATTCTTGAGTTGTTATTGTAATAAAGGAAGGCTCTATTTTTATTATGGAAACATTGAAGGGACGAACTATGTGCTCTTTTTCCAGCTCGATTTCTGTTGTTCCTGTCTCTATTTCTTTTCCCGAGATTATGGCTCTTATTGATTCCGGACTGATTCCTGCCAGTGTCGCTTGTCCTCGAGCGGAGAGAGTTACCGTTACTGTGTCCGGAGAAGTGTCTTCTATTATTATATTTTCAGGAATATTTGTATAAACAACAGGAACGCTGAAATCTCTTTGTACAATTTCCGCCTGAAAAGCGAGAAAGAACCAAACGATACAAGCGAAAGCAAGAGCAATGCTCTTTTCCGGCAATCTTTTTTTGAAAAGATTGCCCCAGAAACTTTCCGGTTTTTCCGGAAACTTTTCTTTATAATGCTGCTCAAGATATTTCTCTAACTCTTGCGCTTCTTTGAGTGTTTTGAGCTTCCCGTCCTTGGCTATAGAGATCTCTCCTCGCTCTTCCGATACGACAATAACGATAACGTCTGTTTTTTCTGAGATTCCGATGGCAGCGCTGTGTCTTGTCCCTTTTTCTTTTATTTGTTTTAGGTTTTGTGAAAGAGGAAGATGTGCTCCAAACTTTGAAATACGTTCTTTTCCCATTATTACCGCTCCGTCGTGACCGGGAGATTTGGGATCGAAAATGCTCTCTAAGAGAGAAGAGGTGACTATTCCGTCCAAAACATATCCTCCGCTGATATGTCTTTCAATAAGCTCTTGTCCGGGAATCACAATCAATGCGCCATGTTTTTTACGCATCAAGTTCGATGTAGCCTGAATAACGGCAAAAATTGTAGAAGAAAAAGACAGCGAAGGCTTTCTTTTTATTTTTCTTGTCCCTGAAGCAGCTAGAAGCTCAAATGATCTTTTTAACTCATTCTGGAAAACGATTACTATAATTATAATGAATATACTGAAAAAAGACTGCAGAACGAGAGCAGTAATGTAAAGCTGGAATGCCTGAGCGATGGCGTAAATAATGCCAAGGAAAGAAACGCCGATAAAAGCTAAGAGAGACCTTGTTTGCTTTAAAAAAAGAATTGCGACATAGATGAATATGGAGATAATCAAAATATCCAAGATGTCAACCAGATAAATGCCAAAAAGAAATTCCATTTATGTAAAAGTGATTAATGTTTGATTTCATTATATAAACAATAATAAATTTGTCAAAAATGAACAATCATTGACTTTGTCGTAGGTTTGTGATATAAACAAGGCAAAAGGAGGTGTGAAAATATGAATAAGGTGGTTTGTTTGTTAATTTTAGCACTTTTATTTGCTCTTTCTTTCCCGACATTGCTTTCTATTGGAGAAATAATTGCTGAAAGTGAATATGCAGTCGCATTTATACAAGTGGTTCTTGTAATAATTGCAATATTTTTTGTTGCTGCAGTCGGGTATATTAAAAAAGGAAACAACTAAATCACAAAAAATGGAAGGACCCCCCTTCCATTTTTTATTGCATAAAAGAGTGATTATTGTCGTGGCTTTCTAAAGGAACAACTAGGACAGAGGAAAGAGATTTTAAAATAATTTTCTCCGGAAGAAAGATCCCTTATTAGATATATTGATTTGATTATATCACAAGAAGAGCAATACATGTTCTCTCCCAAATCGTTACTGAGCTCTTTTACTTCCTCCATAGAATCTTCGGAAGGGCGTATAACATATCCTTTCTGTACGCCAAGATGAGACTTGGCTTTTGATACTACTTCTTTAGGAGAGTCCCATACTCCGCTGATAAAATCTTTCGCCTCCAAGTCCATTGCCTTTTTTCTGTGGAGTTCACTGCCGGTGCGCGAATAAATGATTACAGGAATGTTCTTTGTCTTTTCGGTT
>PUMP01000004.1 GCA_003551425.1 Candidatus Nealsoniibacteriota bacterium
GAGAAAAAGTCCCTTCAGGACCAAGGCAAATAAAAAGAAGGCACGGGAGCCGGCCTCTTATAAAGGGGCCGCGTGACCTTCTTTCAATTTAAAGGGTAACACAAGAATAAAATCATGCCAAGACCAAGACTTTGTCGAAGAGTAAGATTCCGGCCAAGAGCAACCTACTTCAAGCCTCGAGGAATACCGCTGAGAGAACTTGAAACCATTACTCTAACTCGCGAAGAGATGGAAGCTTTAAAGCTCAAAAACACAAAAAATCTCGATCAAAAAGAATGCGCTGAGAAGATGCAAACCTCGCAAAGCACGTTCCAGCGAATCCTCTCTTCCGCTTACAAAAAAGTAGCAAAAGCGCTAACGGAAGGAAAAGCGATTGAGATAAAGTAAAACCGCCCCCTAAAAAGGGGCGGTTTTTGTATGGCGGAGGAGGTGGGATTCGAACCCACGTGAGCTTGCGCTCGCACGCTTTCCAAGCGTGTGGAATAGACCGCTATCCGACTCCTCCCTAAGCCTTTGGTAAATTGGAAATAATCTTGGAAAGAAAAGGCCTTTTCCCTGCAAAACGGTACTTTAAAAGGCTCAGTACGGTAAGAACATCACCGACTTCTTCTTTTAGCGGCCCGGGACCGACAAAAACCTCTCCTATCTCTTCCAGCAGCGTTCTCGCATAATCGTCCATTATCTTCTCTCCTCCTTTCTCTCTTAAGTAATTCATTATCTTTTTAAACTCTCCCCTGTCAAGCCACACTCCTTCACAGACATTACAAACATCCACCTTTATATCGGAATCACCGTAATTAACCTCGTAAAGGGGAAGGCTGCACGTAGGGCAGTGTTTTTTCTCTTCGGAGACGCGGAACTTCTTTTCATCTTCCCAAAGATCAACGTCAAGCCAATCCAGTTTCTTCTCTTTTGTGTCCTTGGCGTGAAAAAGCTCGTCTTTTTCAAACCAAATCCCCAGACACGTGGGACAGTAGTCAATCTCCGTATTATGAAAAATCGCCTTTTCTAATTTTTGTTCGCAAATAGGACAGTTCATATGTCTATTTTTTTTAATTTATTAATACGGTCCTCTATGGGAGGATGAGTCATAAAGAGCTTTCTGACACGGCTCTTTTTTTCTTCTCCCCGAAAAGGATTAACGATATAAAGATGTGCCGTAGCGTCATTTGCCACTCTGAGCTGATGAGGATCACGAGAGATCTTCTCCAGAGCCCTGGCAAGCGCCTCCGGATAACGGGTGGTAAGTGCCGCCGTAGAGTCGGCAAGATACTCTCTTCTGCGGGAAATGGCAAACTTTATTACTTGAGCTAAAAGAGGAGACAAAATAAGGAAGGCAACAGCACCGATTAAAATAACAAGCCCAACCGCTCCCTCTCTCTGCCTCATTCCTCCGAAGAAAGCCATACGGAAGAAGAAATCGGCGACAAGAACCACCATCCCTACCAGAACCACCACTACGGATTGAATAAGGATATCACGATTCCCGATATGGGCAAGCTCGTGGGCCATAACGGCCTCCAGCTCCGCCCTTTCCAGTCTCTCCAAAAGCCCGGTGGTTATCGCTATAACCCCGTGCTCGGGATTACGCCCGGTAGCAAAAGCATTGGGCTGCCGGTCTTCAATTACAAAAATACGGGGCGTGGGAAGGCCGTTTGTAATCGCCAGATTCTCTACCACGCGGTAAAGCTCGGGATTATCTTTTTTCTCTACCTTGCGAGCTTTGCTCATTCTAAGCACAATCTTGTCCGAGAACCAGTAAGAACTAAAACTCATTACTATGGAAATACCCAAAGCAAGATACAGTATCCACTGCCCTTCGAATACATAACTTAGAACCCATCCTATTGCGATAATGAAAAGCAAAAACCCAAGCAAGTAAAGATAGGTTCGAAAAATATTCTTTTCCGCTTCTTTGTAAAGTGTGGCCATTTGTTAGAAACTTACATTTACCGGCTCTCTTTCCTCTTTATCTCCTATTTCAAAGAAATCTTGTTTGGTAAAGCCAAGCGTTCCGGCGATAATATTAACGGGGAACATCTCCACTCTCGTGTTGATCTCTTTGACGTTACGATTGTAAAACCTTCGTGAAGCTTGAATCTTGTCTTCGGTATCCCTAATCTCTTTTTGCAGCTCCATAAAGTTCTGCGAAGCTTTCAGGTCGGGATAGTTCTCCGAGACCGCAAAAAGGCTCTTTAACGCGCCGGCAAGCTGATTTTCCGCTTCTCCCACTTTTTTAGGGTCTCCGGACTGCTCCGCGCTTAGCGCCTTTGATCTTGCTTCCGTTACTCTCTCAAAGATCTCCCTTTCGTGGGTAGCGTATCCTTTTACCGTTTCCACCAAGTTGGGGATCAAGTCATACCTTCTTTTAAGCTGCACATCGATGTCGGCCCAAGCTTCTTTTACCCTGTTTCTTAAAACCACAAGGCGGTTATAAGAAAAGGCAACCCAAAGCAGGACCAAAACTATAATACCTATTAAAATGTTGATTGGTGTAAGCATAATACTTAGATTATAAAACAATTAAGAAAGAAAAGCAAAGCCGCGAAAGACAAGGATCCTCCGCGGCTTCCCAGTCCATACTCCTTCTTACATTCCCATACCCATTCCACCGGGCATTCCGCCTGGCATTCCACCAGGCATTCCGCCCCCTTCATCCTTCTTTTCTTCCTCGTCAACCACTACGCACTCGGTAGTAAGAAACATCGCCGCCGCAGAGGTAGCGTTTTCCAAGGCGGAACGGACAACCTTTTTAGGATCTACGATTCCCGCCTTGATAAGGTCTTCAAACTCCATTGTCTTGGCATTAAATCCGTACGATCCTTCTCCTTCTTTCGTTTTTTGGACGATCACCGAGCCGTCCGCTCCGGCGTTCTCCGCAATTTGCCTTACCGGAGATTCCAGCGCTTCTCTTAAGATAGAAGCCCCGGTAGCCTCGTCTCCTTCCAGTTTTAAGCTATCTAATGCCTTGAGGCTGCGGACAAGCGAGACCCCTCCTCCGGCAACAATTCCTTCCTCTATTGC
>PUMP01000020.1 GCA_003551425.1 Candidatus Nealsoniibacteriota bacterium
GAAAACGTTCAAGTATGGGGTATTGGGGAATCCATTAAAGCATGTGGGTTCCCCATGCTAAAAAACGGAACTGAAAGACGGGCTAAAATATTGGGAAACTCCAGGGCAGGAAGAAATATTAAAGTATTTGTTGTTAATATTAAAGACGTCACAGGCAGAAACCCTGCTTTAGAAATAGGGGTGGTTGAATAATGTCCAGAAGAAACCACATAAATCAGTTAAAACGTTATATTGAGAAGAAACAGAAACGATTGGCCGAGTTAGAAGAACAAGAAAAAGTTTATCTGGAATCCTGCACAACTACATGTCCAACATGTGATGGTAAAGGCATGGAAAGAAGGATGGACGGGGCAGGGAGCATGAGCGATGAAGAGTGTTTAACATGTATGGGAATTGGTGCAATTGGTCCAGTTAAATGTCAAAGATGTGGAGAAACTATAGGGACAGAAATGATCGGTGTAAGAAGAAATTCCATGCACCCTTGTCCTTTCTGTGGTGGTTACGTTTCTTTTTATTAAGGTGGTGTAAAAAATGTCTGAAACTAAAGTTGTTCATATTAAAAAACAACCGTATGATGTTTATATTGGAAGACCATCTAAGTGGGGCAATCCCTTCACAACGGGTTCCAGGGAACAGCGAATTAAACGTTATAAAGACTATATTTTACAAAGGCGAGATTTGTTGGACAGTTTACATGAACTGGAAGGCAAAGTGTTGGGGTGCTGGTGTAAACCAAAACCGTGTCATGGAGACGTTTTAGTTGAACTAATAAAAGGGAGGAGAAACAATGAGGAATGAACAATTTATTGAGCTTTGCGGAGAGATTATTGAGAAATCTATAGAAATCCTGGGCAACAAAGGTTCAGAATATACTCCAGTTGACAGGTTGGCCAATTTTAAAAGAAGAGCAAAGTTGCTGGAAACGAACCCTGGGGAAATAGTTGTGTCGGATTTAACCAAACACCTGGACGTGCTTATTCAGGCTGTCAAAACTGGAGAATATAGGTGGTGCTGGGAAGACGAAAAAGGGGAAGGATTAAAACAGAGAATTGCAGACGCTATAAACTATTTACAACTTCTTGCAGGGTATTTCGAAGAGGAACGGGGAAAGCAGTATAATTGGGAAGACCATTTGAACCCTAAAAGAGAAACGCCAGAAATTACAGACTGAAAGGAGAAGGAACAATGAAAAACAAATTGATTGTGGGTTTAGTGATTTTATTGGTGTTGGTGGCCACAACAAGCTGGGCCAATCCTGGGGCAGTAAGAATTTTGGTTAACGGAAGCCTGGTAGAGGGTGATGCAGACGCTTATATTAATAAGCAAGGCAGAACAATGGTTCCCTTGAGGTTTGTGGCTGAGGAGCTTGGTTATGATGTGGGTTGGTGTCCTGACACAAGAACAGTTTTCATTGAAGAACAGAAGCAAGTTGACGGTAGAGGTGGAGTGGACCTAATACCTATCAGAGAAGCCGTTGAAATGTATTCTCTGGATTGGCAATGGAGTGCTATAGCTGGGGATGGTTGGGTTTACAAAAACAACAAAAGGCTGTTCAGTTGGAGAGACGAAGGGCAGGTAATTAATGGAGTAATTTACCTTCCTGATTACGTAATAGAGCGTTACAAGTAAGGTTTGTGGGAGAGGAGGAACCTATGTTAATTGAATGGAGAATAGTTGTAGCCGTAGTTGTGATGTATCTGATTGGGGTATTTATCGGGTTTCATGCAGGGCAGGACAAAGCTGAAGAAAATGTAGTTGTGTTAAAGCAATATTTTGAGGAGCAAGACACATTGAAACGAGAATTGATAGACACATTGCAATCTTTAGAAAACACTATAGAACAGCACACGAACCAGGACCAAAAATTGAAAGAGGCCATGGAAAAATGGCTTGAAGAATGGAAGGTGGAGTATGGGGAAATCACGGGTTATGCACCATTGGACCCTGCAGCCGTGGAAGGGGGGGATTATTCAGGAGACCCAACCGTTACTGCTTCTGGGAAAAGTTTGCAAGTAGATTGGACGGTTGCAGCAGGTCCAGCGGTGGAGTTTGGGGAATTGGTGTGGTTGCAAGGGTATGGGTGGCGAAAGGTTATGGACAGGGGTAGCTTGGTTGGAGAAGGTCAGTGGGATTTGGCTGTGGCCACAAAGGATGAAGCTTTTCAGATTGGGAGAACGGAAATTTTAACAGTGAGTAGGAGGTGATTTTGGTGGAAACAGCCAGTGAATATACAAACAAAATTTATCAAGGAATTCTTTCAAACTGGAACAATTTAATGGCTGAGGGTTGTATGTATCATGGGGTAGAGGGGGCTAAAAGATTGGCCAGGGAGTATGGCAGAGGGTTATCCGATTTCCCTAAAAAGGAAGCCACGGGAGAAATTGGTAGTAGTTACAGTATTTTATTAGTAAGGCTTACAAATTTAAAACCACCAATCGATGCTAAAGTTTGGGTAAAGGAAATTATGAAAAGTTTAAATTAAGGAGGTGAGCACGTGTTAGAAATGTGGTTAAAACAACAATTGCGAATGTTATCCCACGTATTATCACTATTACAATTTGAGGAATATGGAAAAGCCAGGGAAATATTAATAAAACAGGTTGAAAAAATTAAGACAGAGTTAACAGAACTGGAGAATGTGAAAATTATAGAAAACAAAGGTTTCCCTGATGATTGGGGAGAACATGATGATTGATATCAAGCCAATACAATCGAAGATTAGTGAAGGTAATTGGGTTACTATCGAGCACCCAGCATTGCCATGGTCAAAGGAAAAGAGGACAAAAGGGAAAATAGTGCAGGTTACGGATTGTCTGTTTGTAATAGAGCGTTCACAAGGTTACAAAATCAGTTTTTTGTTTGTAGAAGTGGCTATTGGGTTGGTAAGGTTGAAGGATTTTAATTTATTTGATTGAAAGGAGCGAATCACCATGAACAAATCTACCGGCTACATGCGACCGGTGTTGTTGCCGGAGGGCC
>PUMP01000055.1 GCA_003551425.1 Candidatus Nealsoniibacteriota bacterium
GGAATTAGCGGTTCTTGTAAATCCTGTTAGTTCGTACCCTTCACGGGTGCAATCCGGTCCATCAGCCGGGTCTCCGTGGTCAACCTGCCTATCTGATGGACTGCAACTGCCGCCATATTCACCGTCTCTTCATCACGAATCTCACCCACCATAATAATGTCTGGGTCTTGGCGAACGATCGATCTCAATCCAGTGGCAAAAGTAAGGTTCTTTTTCAGATTAACCTGTGTCTGTTGAATCCCGTTCATATTATACTCTACCGGGTCTTCAACGGTCATGATATTTACCGAAGGATCATTGAGAAGCTGTAAAACTCCGTACAGAGTAGTCGTTTTACCTGATCCGGTAGGACCGACAACCATAATCATTCCCCACGGCTTCTTCGCATTCTTTTTGATCTTTTTCAAGTCTTCTTCTAAAAGCCCGAGACCATCAATGGTGAATCTTTTTCCTTGTTGCATCAAGAGACGCATGACCACGTTTTCTCCTTCAGTGGTCGGCAAGATAGAAACACGAACATCTATCTCTGCTCCTGCTCCTGCTTTGTAATCAAACCTTCCGTCTTGCGGAGCAGCTCTCTCGTCAGTTCTTAATCGGGAAAGGATTTTTATTCTCGAAACAAGTCTTTCGTGAAGTTCCTTCGGATAATCAAGCACTCTGAAAAGAGTACCGTCAACCCTGAATCTCACAATACAGCCCTCTTCTAACGGTTCGACGTGGATGTCAGAGGCGATATTCTCATAACCGTGTTCAAAAAGAAGATTTACCAACTGCACTACCGTCTGTTCTGCGCTCTCGGGTTTCTGTTTAATCTCGTCAATGAGCATTCTCGCTTCTCTCTGTAAATCACCACTGTACCTTCTTAACGCCATATCGATGGCAAAAGGAGTGGCGTAGTACACTTCTACTTTGCAACCAGTTGTCTTTTCCAGGTGTTTTACAAACTCATAGTTGTCTGGGTTGTTTGTTGCCAAAGAAAGAACCCCGCTTTTCTCCCTGAAAACAACTGCTCTTTGTGATTGGGCAACTACTTCCGGAATATATGCTAAAAAAGCATTCGAAATCTCTTCGATATTCGCCTTTTTAAGACTGATAAAAGGAAAGCCGATTGCATCGGCAATGATCTTTCCCAGATTATCATCATCAATAATTCCTCTATCTACCAAAAGACGTCCTATCTCGGTTTCTTTCTCCTTAGCTAGCTCCGCAATTTCCTCGAAATCAACCGAGCTAACATGTCCGGGATCGACAAGAAGTTTTTTTAATTTTTCTTCCGTTAATTCCATGATTCAAATTAATACTATTCTTTGAGTATAAAATAAAAAAAACTTAAATGCAATAAATCGTATTAAATCATCTAAAAACCAAACACCATGTCATCCTGAACACACACCACACCGTCATCCTGAAGCGTTAGCTGAAGGATCTTTCTCTGTCTTGATGAGATTCTTCGCTTTGCTCAGAATGACAAAAGAGACTCAGAATGACAAAAGAGACTCAGAATGACCCGCTTTTGCCTTAAATTTCATATCTCCACAATAGTTTATTCAAAAAATTTGCCAATGGTGAAGAATGTTAAAAGCACGAAGACAATAGTATAGAGAATTACTATTAAGGGCTTTTGGACTTTACCATTCTCCATTTTTTCAAAACCAACTCTTACCGAAAGTCCGATAATACTTAAAACATTGAAAAGCCCAATCTTTCCCCATCTTAAAATTCCTCTTATGTTTCTGTCTTTTCCTGAAACTATAGGACCGGTAATCATTCCGGCAACAAAAGAAAAGATTGCCAAAGCAAAGAAGAAAAAGACCCAAGGGCATTTATAAAAATTATAAGATAAGAATATAAGGAAAGGGGTTTCTTCTGAAACTTTTAGGTCTTGTGTTAAGTTTTTAGAAGCAGTAGATATTCTTGTTTTCGTAAACTTTTCTATCTCTTCCGGGTTTTCCAAAAAAGTTTTGTGACCATCTTCCATTGTAATTCTTTCGCTTAAAAAATACTCTGTATTTGTATCTTCTTTAATTCTCTCAAATATTTCAGGAGAAACAAACCCGGCTACATTCAGTGTAACAGATGCTCTTTCGTCTCCGTGAATCTGCATGGAAGAAAGAGGATAATAAATTTCTTCAGTTGGAAATTTAGCCATCACTCCACGCCTTATGCTTTTCAAAATTTCTTTTTCTCCCCCTACTTCTTCTTTTTCGGGTGCTTCCATAAAAGAAACAATAAAAGAAAAGTCCTCGCTTAAATACTTTTCAAGAGAGGAAATGCTTTCCGGCTCCACCTCTATTCCTCTTTCTTTAAGATATTCAAGAAGCGCTTCTTTCTCTTTTGCAGTTATAAGCTGGACTTCCATTCCTTCTTCTTTCAGGTGCTTGTGTATTTTTACCAGCTCTTGAACTTCTACGCTGGCTTCCTTTAGGGAAATTGGTTTTATATAAACTTCCTCTGGTACCTTATCAAAAAGTTTTTCGTAAAAATAGGGCCATATTTGACTGTAACGAAGCCATTTTTCTTTGTCTTCAATTTCCTCCTTTGCTTTATGAATAACTCTTGTTCCGCTAAACCTCACGTCTCCCGGAGAAATGCCTATCTCTATCTCTTCCGGAGAGGCGGGAACAGGAAATATCCAAAGCAAATCATCATCGACATTCTCCGTTTCAAAAGAAACCACCATGCCTTGGACTCCTTCTTTGTTGGTTATAAAGGCGGAGTAATTAGAAGGAACTTCAAATTCGTATTTTTTATCATCTTCGTTCAAAATAACCCCTCCGCCAAAAGTGGAAAGAGGGAAAAGAAAGACTAAAACAACAAAAAATAATAAAACAGATTTCATGTTTTTATTCTCTTATATATTGTCGGAGGGTTAGCAATTTTGCATTAAATTGCATATCTCTATCTCTAATCGCTCTTTGAGCTTTGCTTGCCTTAACATACCTTTCATACACCTCCTCCATATCGTGCTCTACA
>PUMP01000023.1 GCA_003551425.1 Candidatus Nealsoniibacteriota bacterium
GGAGTTGAGAAAAAGTACAGGAGGAAAACGATGAAACCTAAGACAGTACGTGCAGCGGCGCTGCTTGCGGCGCTGCTGGTGGTAGCAGCCGGGTGCTGGAACCCAACCGGTGAAGCGCCGAAGGCGGGCACGGAGGCAGAATCAGGAGAGTATGGCCTGGTGGTGCTTCAGTTCAATGACCTCAGAGCACTCACGATCACCCCTGAGATCAGCCTCGAGATCTACTCCTACGAGCTGAGCTTCACCCGCACGGGCTTTCAGCCGGTCACCGTCGGCGGTGTGCCCGGAGACACCACACAGACTGACCCGGTGAGCCTGCTTCCCGGGCCCTGGCAGGTGACGGTGAGTGCATTCAACGATGACAGCCCGGCGAAGGTGATCGGCGTCGGAGCTGCGCCGGCGTCCGTTATCTCCGGACACACCTCGACGGTCAGCTTACCAATCCGCTCGCTCACCGGCGAGGGGACGCTCTCGCTCACCGCGCACTGGGGCGAGCTTGAGCTTCTCTCGCCGAGTATCAGCGGAACGCTGAGTTCAGGAGCTACCGGCGAAGAGAGCGAGGTGAGCATGAGCATCGACGGCTCATCGGCAAGCTTTGAGGAGAACCTTGAAGCGGGAACGTACCTCTTGAGCCTCGAGTTGTATGAGAGCGAGACACCGATAGCGGGGTTTGTGAACGCGGTGCTGATTGTCTATGAGGAGACAAGCACTGCTGAGCTTGAGTTCAGGCCCGTGAGCGGAACGGTGGTGGCTGAGCTTGCCGATGAGATCACCCGCCCGATCGCGATCACGCTTGAAGGGCTACAGGAGACCCTCAGCCCTGAGGAGTCGATGACCGTACGCGCCGAGACGGCGGTGGCGGTTGACTCCTATCAGTGGTATCTCGACGGCTACGCGATTCCTGGGGAGACCGGACAAGAGATCACCATTGGGCCTGGACTGCACGAGGGGGAGTATCTGCTCACCGTGGTTGTGAAACGTGGGGAGATCTACAGCGCCGAGGCGGGGGAGTTCAGTGTGGTGCCGGGGGTAACAGAGGCAGCCGTGGCTGCGGTTTCCGCTGGAGGAAGTCACACCATGATCCTCGACACCGACGGCACGCTCTGGGGAACCGGGATAAACAACTATGGCCAGGTCGGCGACGGGACGACTTCGGTCCGTAGGACGCCGGTTAAGGTCACGAGCGGTGTGGCCGCCGTCTCCGCCGGGCGAACGCACACGATGATTCTCGACACCGACGGAACGCTCTGGGCGACCGGCCGAAACTCCTACGGCCAGCTCGGAGTCGGAACTACTGAGCACTACAGCACGCCGGTTGAGATCATGAGCGGCGTGGCCGCCGTCTCCGCCGGTGAGTTCCACACGATGATCCTCGACACGAGCGGGACGCTCTGGGCAACCGGGAGAAACAACAGAGGCCAGCTCGGCACTGACGAAATTCCGATCGGGGAGATAGCAATGAGCCCGGTTGAGGTGATGAGCGGTGTGGAGTCCGTTTCCGCCGGGGGGGAGCACACCATGATCCTCAAGACTGACGGGACGCTCTGGGCAACAGGGTACAATTTCTTCGGCCAGCTTGGCGACGGCGATTGGTATGAGCGAAGGACCATCCCCATCCAGATCATGAGCCATGTGAGTGTGGCTTCCGTCTCCGCCGGAGGCAGGCACACGATGATCATCGATAGCGACGGCAGGCTCTGGGCGACCGGATATAACAACAGCGGCCAGCTCGGCGACGGGACGCGCACGCAAAGACTCACGCCGGTCCGAATTATGGAAGAAGTCGTGGACGGTATAGCTGCGGTCTCAGCCGGAGGGCGCGTCACGATGGGCGCCCACACGATGATCCTCGACACCGACGGCAAGCTCTGGGCGACCGGACACAACCACAGCGGCCAGCTCGGCGACGGAACGAACGAAAGAAAGACCTCGCCAGTGGTTGTAAGGGAGAACGTCGCAGCCGTCTCCGCTGGTGAGCATCATACGATGATCATCGACACCGACGGTACGCTCTGGGCGACCGGCCGCAACGACGTCGGGCAACTCGGCGACGGAACATCGGAGAGCAGAAACACCTTCGGGCGAGTGACTGGGTGGTGATACAGAGGGGCGCCCGGTGTTGATGTGCCTGCGCACCCACTAGCCGTGGCCGCCGTGTGAGATGCCGGCGCTCGGAGTGCACGAGCGCATGGTTCAAAGAGCAATCGGCTGCAGCATTAGACCGCTGCAGGAGTTGAGAAAAAGTACAGGAGGAAAACGATGAAACCCAAGACAGTACGTGTAGCAGCGCTGCTTGCCGCGCTGCTGGTGGTAGCAGCCGGGTGCTGGAACCCAACCGGTGAAGCACCGAAGGCGGGCACGGGCGCAGAATCAGGCGAGCACGGCCTTGTGGTGCTTCAGTTCCATGACCTCAGATCGCTCACAATCACCCCTGAGATCAGCCTCGAGATCGACTCCTACGAGCTGAGCTTCACCCGCAGCGGCTTCCGGCCGGTCACCGTCGGCGGTGTGCCCGGAGACACCACACAGACTGACCCGGTGAGCCTGCTTCCCGGGCCCTGGCAGGTGACGGTGAGCGCATTCAACGATGACAGCCCGGCGAAGGTGATCGGATTCGGAGAGCGCGAGGTGAGCGTTTCCCCGCGGCAAACGACAACCACCGCGATCTCAATCCGCTCGCTGACCGGTGAAGGGACGCTCTCGCTCACCGCGCACTGGGGCGAGCTTGAGCTTCTCTCGCCGAGTATCAGCGGAACGCTCAGCTCAGGAGCCACTGGCGAAGAGAGCGAGGTGAGCATGAGCATCGACGGCTCATCGGCAAGCTTTGAAGAGAATCTTGAAGCGGGAACGTACCTCTTGAGCCTCGAGTTGTATGA
>PUMP01000040.1 GCA_003551425.1 Candidatus Nealsoniibacteriota bacterium
ATGTAAGGTTTGTCTTATCCAACAATTACGCTTACGCTTCTTCCAGCATGGTTTCATCATGCCGGCTGATCCTGTTCAGGCCGTGGTCGGTCAGATCCCCAAAGTAAGTGCCGACATCAAAGATATCCTGGTTGTCAGCAGTTCCCTTGATGTTGGAGTAAGACCTGGTGGCGTAGATGGGGTTGAAGTTTTCATCTAAGCCGATGTTCAGCCTTAAAGACATCCGGGTTCCGAGTAATACAGGGTTCATTGGCTAACCTCCTTTCACAGGTATTGGCGATGCCCTCTTAAAGTATCAGGGTCTGCAGTTACCGTAAAATGGCGGCTGGGGGCCTGAATGGGGCAAAAAAGGCCCCTCCAGGTTCTGGAGGGGTTGAAAGTAGTTTACGCAGTAACAAGGAGGCGGCAGGTTAGATCGCGCAGGCGGTAAAAGGGTTAATTTTAAACTGTAGGTTTAAGGCTCCGGAGCAGCTTGATCACCTTTATAGTTCTTAATCTCTTGCCACCATCAATGCTGATCAGGTCGACAAATAAGTCTTTTAACAGGCACTCGCAGTTGGGCAACTGTTCCACCAGCGACCTTTTGCTCAGGCCGCTGAAGCCCGGGCCCTGGTTCCTGAGTTTGAGAAAGTCGCTGCGCACGATCTCGCCCTGGCGCAAGCGCTCCCTGATGGTTTCAGGGTGGTTGAGGGTTTTTATGCTCTCCCCGTTTTTAAAGCTGATCACTGAAAGCCAGGGCCCGGGCTCACCCTCCGGCAGAGGCATCACCTCTGCAATTTGCAGGAGGCTGATATAGCCCATGGTGATATCACCCGGGACCCGGGCCTGGCGCAGCTTCAAGGGGAGCATGATCAGATCGCTTTTAATGGGAACGGCAATGTGATGCTTCACATTCAAGATCGCCCCGTAACGCTGCCTGAGGCCGCTCAAATTGAGGCTGTAGCGGGCAGCCAGTTTTTCGATCAACCAGCGTACGCTTCGCTGTTCCCGGTGGTGCCCCTTTAGGGTGATCACTTTAGCCCGGCACTCTTGATCATAAACCGGAACCAGGGCCACCAGGCCTTCTTCTACGTATTGCTCCATAATGCTGCATTTTTCGATCAGTAAAACCCTTCCCTCCCCCCATCAGGCGATCACCTTTAAATTCCCCCTGCCCGGACTATTGTTTGCTAGCCTTCCCGGCCCGGTCAATCAAAGTCATCTATAACCGGGTTAATCGTTTCAGTATGCAGGTTTGCATCAAGCTTTTCTACAATACTGCCCCCGGTATAGGTGTAAAAAGAATCGGTACCGATGATCAGATCCATTAAAGCCAGGACATCACCTACATTAACCGGCACCCGGGCCGGGGTGAGGGAAAAGCTGACGATGCGATCATTAGAGTCCCGGAACCGCAGTCTGAGCCTTTTCGTGGTGTCCATCCTTACTCTCCTTTCTTCAGTTTTTAGTTCTTCAAATTTCAATCAGCTCAACATGCATTACCCGGTAGATGTTAATCAAACCTGCATCGAACAGCTTTTCAAACCCCTGGGCCAGATCAAGCAAGTTCTGGTCGCTGGTGGCCGGCCTGGCCCGGGTAAAGCTGCGGATGCGGATCAGATCCCTTGCCGGATCTTTCGGATCCGGGCCCAGGTTATAGCGCATCCGCAGGGTATCCTGGTATGTAACCCTCTGCACGGCCACTTTTTACCCCCCTCCTTTCCGGCTGTTATATTGCACTCCCCCACAAGAAAGAGCTCAATCATCAAAAATAAACTGCTGCTTGACCTCGTAATCCTGCTCGTCTTCCTCATCAAACTCCTCGACAGTAATCGGGGCCTCAGTAATTTCAGTGGGCTTGTGCGCTTGCATCAGGTCTTCTGTATTTTCCACCGTTGAGGCAAGAGTTTCGAACATACTCAGCTGACAGGAGCCGTCTGCTTCAATAGCCCGCAGGTTGCTGAAGCAAACGTTGTGCCTTTTAACCACTGCTGAAAATTCTTTGACGTCGTGGTCCTGGATGCTATAGCTTAAGCTTCCTTCCCGGCCGGCCACCGGTTCACTGAAACGGGACAATTCATGGTCAAGCAGCGCTGTTTTTCCCTTGTCGTTTAAGCTACCGTAAACCACTTCATTGATCACCAGAACCAGCTCATAGCCGCTTAAAACCTGCCACAGCAAAGGGGCCACCACCGCCTTGCCCAGCACCGTGCGGCCCTTGTTTTTCCATTCCCCGCAACGGAACAGGCAGGCCATTTTAGCATCCGACAGGTGGGGATGGTACTCTTTGATCACCTGCCGGACCGGATTGTTTAACTCAGGCGCAAGCTTATAGACCGCGCACTGCTCCACACCATCAACTCCTTTCCGGCCCGGGATAGCGGACCACAAATGCATCGAGCCCTTTAGCGCACAGTTCAGCTGCTCTCACCCGGGCGTTTTCCGGATCGCGGAAGCTGCCGGCAATGACCCGGTGCCAGATTAACCCCTGGGAACCGGCCGGATCGGGATCATTAAAAGGGACCATAAAAGCATCGATCCCGCCTTTTTTTAAATGCTCCACCCGGCGCCTGGCATAATCAGGGTTGCGGAAACTGCCGGCCACCACCCGGTGCCAGAGGGCAGCTTTTACCGGATCATCATCAGGTTCCCGCCTGGACAGCTCACCGATCACCCGCTCGAAAAACCCTTCTCCGGGGCAGTACCACCGGCCCACCGAATCAATTTCGAAGTGGCCGAAGACGTAAGGCCGCGTCAAGGGCAGATCATAGGTCCTGCCCCAGTGCTTTAAAACATAAAGGGTTGAGGCCAGCTGCTCCGGGGTCCAGGTGTTCTGGTTCGATCCGGTCCGGGCC
>PUMP01000043.1 GCA_003551425.1 Candidatus Nealsoniibacteriota bacterium
CTATTAAAGACCAAAGACGGTATTTAAAATTAGTGCCTTATCTTTATAAATCAAAAGGAAAGCAAGAAGTAATAGACTTATTAACAAAAGACATGTTTGGATGGACATACGATATTGATGATTATAAGACTTTTACTTTAAACCAAAGCGGTATATTTGACCGTAAACACCATATTTTAATTAAACCTCATACGGTTGTTGAAATTAGGGTTAAAGAAGAAAAAACATATCAGGAATATTTTCAAGTAGTATCTGACAAATTCATTGAAGTAGTAGAGATGTTTAGGCCCGTTAACGTTATTATTCATATATTATTTGAAACAATGATGTATGAACAATTTGATAAATTTAGATATGAAGATACATTCTCAAGTAAAAATTTAGATGAAATACAAGATTTTTACGAGAGCGTGTCAGATTTATTAAACTATATGGAAGATGAAAAATTCGATACACCAAAAACAACAAATGAGGATGATTATTATATACCAGATAATAATAAAGCAAGAACTAATTACAGTCTATCTGTTTTATCATCGAGTTTTTGTTTAAATAATGTCCGGCATTATGATATACTAAAGATACACAGAGAAATGTTTGTACTTAACCAAACGAAACTAATGGAGAGCGATTATATACGTTTGGTTGGAAAAGACGAAAGGAGGTATCATTATTAATGCTAAACGAAAAGTATAATATCTTGGCTGAACCTCATTCTCGCACGAAATTAAAAAATAAAACAAAGGAAGAATTTAATTGGAATCCAACAGGTTATATAGTAGACAAAATTACTAATGTAAAAACCGGAACAATACAAATTATTACAGGTTATAACATTGTAGTAGACGAATGTAGTAGGTTGATAGCCGCATTATTAAAAGAAGAAGAGGGAATAAATGGAATACAGTATTGGGCGGTAGGAGAAGGAAATTCAGATTGGGATGATTTAAATTGGGAAGAAAACGCTCCCGAACCTAGTAATGAAGCAAATCAACTATTAAATGAACAAGCAAGAAAACCACATGATTCTATTTCTTTTATAGATGCCGTAGAAGAGGAAACAGGAGATATAACAAATAGGCTATTAATACAAGTAACTTTCAGCGAAGGTGAGGCCAACTATTCTCTTAGAGAATTCGGACTATTCGGAGGAGACGCTAGCTCCGATACAAATTCAGGAATTATGATTAATCATTACTACCATCCTGTAATAACTAAAACTGAAGAAATGATATTAGAACGTAACCTTATTTTAACACTTTAATTCAGGAGGTGTAAATAATGGCTGTTGATTTCAGCGAATTTAGTAACTATGAACCAGAAACAGGGTTTTCTCTCCTTAGATTTGGAGCTAACGCTCCTTTGTTAGAGGTTGAACTAAACGAATTTCAACAAATAATGCTTGATAATTTTCAGAGCTTGGCCGAACATTTTATGGGCGAGGACGGATTATTAGGCGTAGAAAATAATATGAGCTATGATAATGGAACTTTTGAAATTGAAGATGTGGTAGCTGTTATAGAAGGTAAATTTATTGTTATTACTGAATTGGAAATAGACGCTTCTGAGGGAGACGAAATTTATTTAGAGGTTTGGGAACAAGTAATAGATTATGAGGATGAAATTAAACTTTGGGGTAATCAACAAGAAGAAAGTACAGTAACAAATTATCTTGTGGATGAACGTGTGGGTTCAGAAACAAGTAGACGTATCCAGATTCAGTATGATTTAACTACTGACCCGGTTAATCCTGCTCATGACTATCTCCTTCTTGCGGAGATTGACGGAGGAGAGGTTGATTCAAAAGTAGATACTGCAATTAGTATTCCTACTTTTGAGGATTATATTGATGACCGTATTACTGAAGTAGAAGACGCTTTAGATACCTATGAAGATAGAAAAGTAGAAAGAAGCGGCGACAGTATGACAGGCGATTTAGAAATAGAGGATGAAAACGCTGTAAAATTTGGTGACAGGTTTAAAGTATCACATAATGATAGTGACGACAGTTTGGAGATTGAGGTGATAGACTAAATGCCAACTAAAATAGGAAAACTTCACTCAAATGGAGATTTAGAGATTAGAGGAGATTTATATTTAGAGCTTATAGCTTTTGATGATACGTATGAGGTAGATGACACTTATGAAGTCGATGATACTCATGAAATAGAAGATGAGGAAAGCGTAACAAAATTCTTGGCTTGGTTTTTAGGGGTAGAAGATGAAAACCAACAAGACCCCGGAGAAATACAAGACGATGGAACTTATGACCCACCTGAAGACTTAACAGAACTTATCAAAATAATTAATGTAAGCGATATTCCCGTAAAAAACTGCCGGATTGACGAAAAAGGAAACTTAATTATTAAAAGTATAACTGAGAGTGAAGGAGATACCGTACTTTATATTGATGATAATAAAGACGTTTATATTGGCGGAGAATTAACGAAAGGTGTTGATTTATAATGAGTAATGATACGAACCCCTTTGAATATTTCAGGGAGAAAATAGAATCTGGTATATTTACACTAAGAAATATATTATATACTCCTGATGGTGTTGTAGATGATGAAAACCCTTTACCTGTTGAACAACATGGGTGTGTTGATGTACAAGATTATTCTGTTCCTACTATTGAGCCAGGGGCTAGTTATACAGTAGACACTTTTCTTAATGATAATTTTGGTTTTTTCTTGGTAACTGTTGCTGGTGCTCTCACCCCAGACAGAAGGAGGGCTAGATTAACAATTTATGATGCAGATAATACGGGATGGAGTACTCATGATTATACGCTCATGCC
>PUMP01000030.1 GCA_003551425.1 Candidatus Nealsoniibacteriota bacterium
CATCGCCGCCTGCTAACGCCCACTCAACGGCACGGGCGAGTTTGCTGTCAAAGGAGGTTTTTTTCGCCCAGTCTTGGACAAACTCGACTGGTTTCAATTCCTCTCCATCGACTTCAAAGGTGCTTTGGGGCTTTTTACCCCCATCGTCATAAAGCAGCCTTCCGCCCGTGATGTTCTTGGCCAGCTTGCGACAAATGGTCGTAGCAAGTCTCGTCGAAAAGATGCCCTCATCCGAAGCCGTATGCAACCAGGGAACATAGCCGTCGTACCAATGGAACCATTCCCTGACAAACTGGTTGTAGTACTGCCAATAATTCTTGGGAACAGCCGTGTAAAACTTGGAATTGTCGGCATAAGTATATGACTTGTAGGGTTTAAGCCCTGAATCTCCTATTCGATTTTGGTTGACTACGGGATTATCAGGCATCTAAATCATCCTTATCGAGTGGCTTGTAGAATTGTTTGGGTTCGGGGTAGTACATGTTATCTTTGTTCTTGAAGTATGCCACCGTACCATAGGTCAGAGCATCCGTCATGTCGTTCGGTACATTGTTGTCGAACCCGTCCCCACGTTCGTTCCACACAACCTGTTCAAGTTGTTGCACCAGCGGGTTGTCCCCTCTCACAAACCTTTGGGTGACGTAATTGTAATATCCGCCTGAATCACTTATGAACAGAACGTTTCGTGAGAACGTGGATTTTACCACGTCAGCCATCTCTACTATTTTTTTATAGTTGTACGTCTGGAAACTGAAATTTGTTGGTAGACGGTAGTTCAGAGTGTCCATCAAATCACGAGAATGCGCTCCTGTGTCGAAGATAAAGTCAACACGATGATTCCTTCTGATACCCCAGTCGTCCATGACGTAGTTAATCCATTGTTCAATCAAGGGTGTGATTCTATCATTTGTGATAACACCGTTCTTCTGTGGGTTGTGGTAAAAGTAATCCACCGCGATCATCTGTCCGTTACGAAGCAAAATCAACGGTACTAACGCGGTACAGTCTCTTGTCGAGGCGGGATCCGCTCCCACAATCAGATAGGCGTAACCAATCTTCTTCACCAACAACTTCGCTATATCCTTGGAAACCAGGTGCAAATCACGGTTGAACGAAGCATACACAGCCCCGAACAATCCCTCTGTCTCCCCAAGATAACGGTATCTATATTCGGAAGGATTGGTTTCTCTCTCTACTTCTATCTCCCGCAGTGTGTGAATGTTCAATATCCCCGCTATGTCCTTGTACGTCGTGCTTAAACACAAGTAGTTGTCATCGTGTTTCTTGAGACGGTAGTGTTCATTCAACCAATGACTCGCTCTACGGTCGGGGTTGAACATGTACAACACTTTCCCGTCTTCTTTCAAATGCCGCAAAAGTGTCGCCTTGGCCTCTTCCAGGTGTGATTGTGTCTCAACCTGCTGTAATTCATCAAACGCGATGAGAGAGAGTTTTTTGTTGGGTACAAAGCCTTTTGTGCGGTGAATGTCCGAGCCCCCAATCCCCATGAAGTGAATCCTGTTCCCGTTGCGTTTGTTAATAATCTTCAAGGGCCTTGTTCTCGTCTCCACCGAGTTGATAAGCCCCAGTTCTTCGGTAACGGTCAGTATCTCCTGCATGATGGATTGTTGTACATCCGAGCCATACGCTCTCCCCGCAAAGATGTCACCGTCTTCCTCGAAAAACTTGCTGACGATGAACTGCGCTCCCGCTTTGGACTTGCCCGCCGACCGCCCCGATTTCAGGAACAGATACGTCTCTTCGGCGAAGTAAAGTCGATCGTAAGGCTGTAACACCATTTGCCGCTTAGTCGATGTCTTCATCACCTGTCACGCCCGCTTTTTTCTTGATTTCCTCGTCAGACATGGAGGCGCTTTGAATGTTGAAGTTCACCGCATCCGGCACTTTCACATTGACATCGCTCTTGCTACCGTAAGCGGGATGATACAACTTGAAGCCCATATCGTGAAATTTGGCGTTGCCCTGGTTCTTCCGCTTAGCCTCCACAAACTCTTTTTCCATAACCGCTTGCATGAAAGAACCCTTAGCCATATAATATTCTTTCATCGTGGGCATCGTCTTGAAGGAATCCCACAATGCTTTGGATACACCAAGAACCTTCCTGATTTCATCCATATTCATCTTGTCATCGTTCTTCCACTTCGGGATGAGGTGCAAGTAAGGCTCTACATTGTCACGCCATTGTTTATAAGCGTAGTCCACTTCGCAATGCAGACCCTTCTCTTTTACTTTAAGTTCATCTACGAACTTCTCTTTATTCAATTGACACCACCATCCTTTAGTTCGACCTCGCCTTTTTCGGCGGCTTCATCCACAGCCTCTTTCAAGGTCTTGTAATACTTGCTTTCCACTAATGCTTTACTATACTTGTGTTCAGCGGGTTTGTACACGTTCTCTCTCCCCGTCCAGATCTTCTCCGCTTCTTCCCAGTCAGGACACTCTTTATGAAAGTCCTCCTCGAAAATCGGTTCACCCGTTCTTGTATCGTATGGCTGATGATGATACCCATTCAATAGAGCGGCCACCTGGTAACTCCTGTCTCTTTTCTCAAAGCGAGGAAACGGAGGGAACATCTCTACCCCCAACCACTTGCTCGTTGCATATGTCTTGTTCTCGGGATTGAAGATGCATTCCTTCAGGTGCCGCTTGACCTTTTCCTCATCCTCGTAAGCCTCATCGATCCCGTGCTGTTCGCAATACTCGCACAAGTACAGCGTCTGCGCTCTGTAACCATTCTTCCTCACAGTTAGTACACCCCTCA
>PUMP01000060.1 GCA_003551425.1 Candidatus Nealsoniibacteriota bacterium
CATGAACTCGGTGACTTTTTTCTCGCATGGTATGATAAGCATCTTGTGAAACTCTTCCCCGACTGGTATGCGGACAGTCGTGCGGCACTGGCTGTGAAAGGAGCCGATGAAGATTTCAAGCGTAGTATGATAGACGTCTACTCAAACCTCACACACCATATGCCGGACGACGGATTGCAGCTCGTTACGTTTATCCACCAGGATGCAGGCGTATGGGCCGATCTTGGTATGATTCTTTGGGCAGCAGGCCTAAAGGTGACCGCAGCCTGGACAGTGGGAACGGAAACTGGCAGCGGACTCAAAGTGGGCAACTACGTGCAGGGCACGGTATTGCTGGCTTTGCGAAAGCGGCTGGATCAAGAGACCGTATTTCTCGACGAACTGTATCCGATGGTGGACGACGAAGTTCGTGAGCAGCTTAACCACATGCACTCCGTAGACGACGAAATGGCACCTCAGTTCGGCGATACCGATTATCAACTTGCCGCTTATGCAGCAGCACTGCGCGTACTCACCGCCTACGCCGATATCGAAGGGCATGATATACGCCATGAGTTGTTTCGCGTCCGTGAACGCAACGAGAAGTCTCCGTTTGAGCATATTATCGATCGCGCCGTTTCAATTGCTTCACAACATCTTATTCCGCGTGATATCGACCAATATATCTGGCGAAACCTCAGTAACATGGAGCGTTTCTATTTGCGTGGCCTGGAACTTGAGCGCCATGGTGAACTGAGGCAAGGGGCTTATACCGAGTTAGCAAGGGGTTTCGGCATTCAGGAATACAAGTTCCTCCTTGGTAGCAGTGCGGCAAATCAAACACGACTGAAGACGCCGGGTGAGTTTGGCAGAAGCCAGATGGGGAATGACGAATGGGGCAGCAGCCTATTGAGACACGTGCTTTTTGCGGTGCACGTTGCCGCCAAGGAAGAGAATGCGCGTGAGGGGTTGAACTACATTAAGGCGGCAAGAGACGACTACTGGACGCGTCGCGAAGATATCCGGGCAATTCTACGGTACCTTGAGCTTGCCTTGCAGTATCGTCGATTAGACTATTGGCACGACGATGGCACTGCAGCCCAGCTTCTCGGGGGGATGGTTGCCAATGATTACGGGGGCAGCTCATAAATATGATCCGTAGGCACGTCTTTCACCGAGAGAAGTCAGGCCGTTTGTTTCTCCCGGAACGCTTGGCGGGTGCAAAGGCTTACGACCGGATCGCCGGTTACTTTGACAGTTCTCTTCTTGAGTTTGCCGGAGAGGCGTTCGAGTCGGTCGAGGGCAGAGTGAGGATAGTCTGCAATTCGAGACTCAGTCCCGAGGATGTCCTGCAAGCCCGCCAGGCCGAGCATGAACAGAAGAGACTCTTTTTCGAAAACGATCCGGCCGAACTTAGTACGCGCGGGCGCGAACGCCTGCTGCGTCTTTACAGCTTACTGATGGATGAACTATTGGAAGTGCGAGTGCTGCCTGATGAATCCTTCGGGATGATCCACGGAAATGCAGGTGTTATCACGCTGGCCGACGACACACGCACGAGTTTCCTTGGCTCAACCAACGAGACTTGGGCCGGCTGGAACCTAAACTACGAACTGGTCTGGGAGGACGATAGCTCTGAAGCGTGTGACTGGGTACAAGCTGAGTTTGACCGGCTTTGGCAGCATCCGCATGCCGTTCCGTTAGCGACG
Organism: Candidatus Nealsoniibacteriota bacterium; assembly: GCA_003551425.1. Taxonomy (GTDB): domain Bacteria; phylum Patescibacteriota; class Minisyncoccia; order Minisyncoccales; family PWPS01; genus PWNV01. The sequence continues at coordinate 1,689 of PUMP01000060.1, forward strand.
GCAGTGATCCGCGAAGTTGAGCGTCTTTCCGATCGCGTCGAGGTCGATCTCTCTGCGTGGAAGAGAACTCGAGCACCTCAAGGACTTGCTGTGGAGGCCCCGGTTTATCGCGAACAGTTCGGCCTGTGGCCGCATCAGCGCTATTTCGTGCAACAAGCGTGGCAGGCACATGAAGCCTACGGCGCGCGGTTGGTTCTCGCCGACCAAGTCGGGCTCGGTAAGACTGTGCAGCTTGCAATGGTGGCACAGATGGCCGCACTCACAAGCGATCGTCCCATTCTCGCGTTACTTCCTAAGACACTGCTCGAGCAGTGGCAAATCGAACTCTGGGACTTGATGGAGATCCCTTGTGCGCGCTGGGATGGGAAACTATGGATTGACGAGCTTGGCGTGGAGCACCCTCCAGTTGGGAAGAGCCCAATCGGACAGTGCCCTCGGAGGATTGGTCTTGTTTCTCAAGGCTTGGTAACCAGAAACGACACGATTGCCGAACACCTCCTTCGTCGCGATTGGGAAGTGGTAATCGTAGACGAAGCGCATCGAGCAAGACGCCGCAAACTACCGAAACTTACAGACCCGGGGAAGCGACTCAGCAACCCAGACACCGAAGCAAACAAGCTCTATGCGTTTCTCTATAAGCTCGCCGATAAAACCAGAACTATGCTGTTATCTACTGCTACCCCGGTACAGTTACACCCGATTGAAGCGTGGGATCTACTGCGCTTGCTGTCGCAGTCTAACGATCATGTACTGGGAAGCCGCGGTAGCCACTGGCGTCGGCCGGAAAAAGCCCTCCCGTACCTCCAGGGAGCAACCGAACCACCTCGAGAAAGTGATGAGTTATGGGATTGGCTGCGAAACCCTCTCCCTCCGCGTTGGGAGGAAACCAATTTCGCCTACTTCCGGGCGAGGCTGGAAATGCCTGATCACCAGGCGGTGGTAACCGGAGACGAGCGTATCTTCGGCAATCTACCGAGAGATCTGCAGACTCGAATGAAAAACACAGCCGACGATCTCTTTGACCGCCATCACCCTTTCTTGCGCCATATTATTAGGCGAACGCG
>PUMP01000039.1 GCA_003551425.1 Candidatus Nealsoniibacteriota bacterium
CCACTACATCTTCAAAGTGGTATTCACCTTCACCTTCTGTGCTTCCACCTTCTTCGGGTTCGGCGTTAAGAGAGAGGTTATACGGTATTTGTTCGAAGTTAGCTGTAAGTTCCACATCATCTGCCGGCATTGTCAGGTTAGTTGTTGCTTCCTGCGGGTCATCCACATATTCTGTATCACCTGTCCATTCGACGAATTCCCATCCTTCTGCTGAATTAGCCGTAATAATTATTTGTTGGTTATAGATGTAATATCCTTCTCCTAAAACTTCGCCGCCCTCTTCGGGTTCAGCATTTAGTGTGAGGTAGTGTAATTGCTGATCTTCTAGTGTTATATAGATATCCTTATCTTCATTTTCGACTGTGAAATTATCTGTGTAGGGTTCATAACCTTCTTTTTCGACAATAAAGTCGTAATCGCCGCTTTGTGCTTCGAAGGCTGCTTCACCGTCGGCATCGGTATAAAGTATAACAAGGTCATCAGTTATTTCAAGGCACCAGATCATGTCATTTTGTGATGTGCCCAAAAATACCCATTTTCCCGGATAAGCCTGGTCGGTTATTTGTAGCCCGCCTGACGGGGATCCGTCTTCTATGGATGCTACAGTTGATACATCGAAAGATTGAAGTAAGTTACCTGTGGAGATATCAACCTGTTTAAGTATTGCATCATCATTTCCGGGGTGCGCATGAACCCACAAGTAAGGGCCATCATCATCGCTATAGTCATCCCATCCAAGGCCTGTGAGGCTTCCAATGCCGGGGTTCAGCTGATTCATTTGTTCACCGTTGCGGTCGATTAAAGTTAGTGGCGGATTAAAGCCGTCGGTTGTCCAGAATCCGTTTTCGTTTGGGTCATAAGCTATACCTCGTATATTGGAAACAGCCGTAGTAGTAAATGTACTTATTAACTCTTCATCTTCAAAGCACATCTCGTAAACGGTATTACTGTTATCGGAGCCATAAAAATAGGTTCCGTCGTAAGTAAGGTCTCTCATATTGGTTGCTCCTGCTATAGTAAATGACTCAACGAAATCGCCATTCATTTCATACCTTTGGAAGGTAACGTCATTCCAGTGAGCCGTATAAATATATTCACCGTCGGTGACAACCGAATATTCGCCATCAGCCAGTTCAGGTGGGAATTCAAACAGCAGGTCAAACATATCCCTTGTTGGTTCCATTGATATTGGGGATGTTTCAGGGTCGCGGTCAAAGTCTTTGGATGAAATTTTGCCGGTGCTTTTAGTTTGTTTTTTCGTTTTACCTGACTTTTCACCTGTTTTATGGAGATAATTTTTGTTATTTCTGTCGGGAGTTACTGTGATTTTGGCATCTTCGACGGGATCATTAAATTGATCAGAAACTATAAATGTTACAGTTGGGATAATTTCTTCTTGGAAGTTAGCTGTTATTTCCAGGTCATCATCCGGCATTGTTACATTAGTAATGGCAGCTTCGGGGGCATCTACATATTGGGTATCACCTGTCCATTCGACAAATTCCCATCCATTAGCCGGATGTGCAGAAATTTCAACTTCTTCACCTTCTTCGTAGCTGCCCTGGCCATTAACTGAGCCGCCTTCATCGGGGTTGGCGTTAAGGGTCAGGCTGTATAAGTCGGGTGCTTCATCCAGTAAGATGTTGTCGAAGTTCCAGTTATTAATATCCCAGGTGTCGCCGTCAAATACCCATGCAAGTTGGAAGTCACTATAGCCTACTCCATGATCACCTTCTGTAAGAATAAATTCTAATTTTTCAGCCTGCATGTTACCTGTCGGGCTTTCTTCCCATATTATATGCTCTTCACCATCGGCGATTGCGACGACTTTGAGAGTATAACCACTACCGCTATAGTCGTTGAGGTAGTTTTTGAAAGAGAACATCAGATTTTCAGCTCCTTCTGTATTAATAGGTGGAGTTGTGAGATAAAATTCACCATCTTGTGAGGGGCTCCAACTAAGCTGCATTTCGGGTGGTTCTCCACCTGCGTTGTTATTATCAACTACACCAAAGTTATCAATATCTCTTTCCCATCCTACAGGTATTTCGCCGGTTTCGGTTCCTGTAAAATACTCAAAGAAAGGCAATTCCCATGATCCTCCTAATAATTCCTGATTTGATTCACCTGTACCACCTTCACCAACATCATTATAAGCGGTTACGGTATAATAATAAGTGCTAATTCCGGGTATTTCGTTATCCGTGTAGTTTTCTTCTGTGATATTTGTAGCTACCTCTACTTCGTCAGGGAATCTTACAACAGTATAAGTTATATTATCACCTGTGAAGTATCCTCCGTGGTACCCTTCTGCCGGGGCGTTCCATGTGATTATTCCATCTTCTCCGTCGGCCTGGAGGGTAATATTTTGCGGAGCTTCAGGCACATCTTCTCCGACATAAATTTCTACAGCGACAGATGAACTTTCACCGGCGTCGTTTTCAGCAATTACATCGTAAGTATAGAATCCGTCGGTGTCAATATTATCGTCATGATATGTTTCGTCTCCTCCAATTGTTGGGTTATCGATAGTATGTATAATGTCATCATCACGGTATATATAAATATGGTCGAGTTCGGTTAATGGTTCTCCTGCTTGAGTTTCGTCGGGATTAGTCCAGCTGAGGTCGGCATATAGTGCACCTTCATCGCCCGGGCTAACGGTAAAATCTGATACCGGAGCCGGGGCATC
>PUMP01000037.1 GCA_003551425.1 Candidatus Nealsoniibacteriota bacterium
ACAGAGCGTGATCCGCGCATACTTTACGACCAAATGCTTGCCTATTATGTTAGCAGAGGTTATGCTGTTCCACTGAACAGTGCTGATTTTCAAAAGGGTCTGTCTGAACGCTTTTCAAGTCGTGACGGCATGTTTTTCTTACCCGAACAGTTGGCGGAATACGACAAGAAAAAACTAACCACATCAGTATTTGAGCAGACAGCAATGTTTGTCAGTGATGAAGCATCTGCTATAACATGGTTACGTCAACATTTGAAATATAAACCACAATTATATCAGGACATTCTTCCTTACTTTATGAAAGAATTAGGCGGTTGGCAGAAACATGAAAAGCCGCTAGAGCTGTCTACACTGCTTGAGCAGAATTTTATATGTTATGACGGCAAAGGTGAAGTTCCAAACCAAATACACAGCTATCTGTCTACAAACTATAAAGACCTACGTAATTTACAAAAAGATGATTCACTCTTAATGTCAAAGGCTAAAAATCGCTGGTATGTGCCAGATCCGAACAGAGCAGGTGATTTGGAAAAGTTACGCGAGAGGTCGCTTTTAAAAGAGTTTGAAGAATACCGGTTATCAAATAAAAAACGGCTAAAAGAATTTCGTCTTGAAGCTGTTCGTGCAGGATTTAAAAAAGCCTGGCAGGAGCGTGATTATGACACAATCATCGCAGTTGCGGAAAAAATTCCAGATGATACCCTGCAAGAAGATCCAAAGTTGCTCATGTGGTATGATCAGGCACTTATTCAAAGTGTAGATGTGTAAGCTGTAGTTCATTATAAAAGAAGAGGTAATGTATGGAACTTAATTGGTTTTACAGCTTAGAACATAAACAGCTTTGCCAGGTCATAAATACCGAAAACTTATGGGTAAAAACTTACTGCAAAGTATGGTTGCCTGGCAATGATATCCTTGCAAGAGTACAAAAAAACAAGCTTTTGGTTATTGATAACAAATATGTAGCTACTGCTGAGTATGTAAAATACATTACTGCGGCAGCCCGCATTGCTAATGAGATTAATGAAAATATATTACTCTCACCTATCGAGTCATCTGTTATCCCACTACCTCATAAAGCGATTGAAAGAAAAAAATAATTATGTTTTTGCTATGCTTCGGTGTAATATAGAACGTATCGGTTTGACTCAAGTTCGGAACCACCGAATGAAGCTATGAAAAAATGGAGAAGATAGCTTCCAACAGCAGTTGACTACAGACTCAGATATCACTCCAGAAATACTTCCCTTTTTTATAGCAAGAGTGGAGGGTGGTTGATGGTTAGCTGGCGTGAAAGAATTCTAAAAGAGTTTATTCCAGGCTTAGCTCGGATTCTATTAGTTTCCGACCCAGATGGTCTAATCCTTGACGAGGATATCATAGAAACGATTCAAACTCGTGGCTTCGAATTGATTGAATACAACGATAGCGTAACCTTTCGTTATGAATTTGAATCAAGCTATCGTGATAGATGGGATAAAGGTGAGCAAGCTGAGTTGATTGTTGTTGTTAAGGATGATACCAATAGTCTTCAGCAGTTACCATATGACATATTAGATATTAGCAGAAAAATAAACTTTAGTCTAAATGACATATTTCCGGATCTAAGTTATTCTGTTGTGTCAACTATAGATCATATTTATTTTGACAGCTTGTTTGATGCATATAAACAATACGCACCTGGTTCTCTTGGAGTAAATGCTACGAAAGATTTTATATTAAGGCATGTGTTTGAGTTTGCACCTGAAATGATCAAAGATGATACAGATTTATTGAGAGTACTGCTTAGAAGGCATTATAAGGGACAGAAGCTACCTGACAAACTAAAAAGGCGCTGCATAAATCTGTTAAATAATAAAAATGTTTTTGATCAATGGCCACTGGAAAATATAATTGCAGATCGTGATACATTTTTTACCTTTCTTCAAGAGAGGTGGCAGTTATATGTTGATCTAAAATTGGGTTTAGCAGATGAAATGGTAGAAGAACATCAGGTTGAATATAGCATGGCAGTCGAGGGTTTAAAAGAACTTCCCTTTGACCATCATGATATAAGAGTATACATAGATAATCTATTTACCGAAGGTTATTTAAATCCAGTTGATCACGAAAAAGCTGATGCTATAGATGACGCTTGGTATAAAGTTGGGATAATAGCAGGTCCTTTATCAAGTAGGGAAAAACGTTTAAACAGGCTAATTGAACGCTTACAGCAATTTCTCCCTGGCAATAATGCCAAGTACCATGAATGGCTTGAATTTGCTCGTATTTGGGCAGAACTAATAGTGCTAAAAAATGATCAGCAAGTAACGTTAGGCTCTAAAGTTGATAACACGATCGTAGAACTACACCACATTGTCGATTGTCAGTTTTCAGATTGGCTAACTAAGCGCTACGCAAGCCTTGTTAATTTGCCACCAACATCGCCGGTTATGCTGCATCATGTCCCAAGATATTTATCACGCAAAATAGAAGTAAATGATAGAATCAAAGTTGCCATGATTTTAATAGATGGTTTATCACTAGACCAATGGTTAATCATGGAGGATGAAATTAAACTAAAAAATCGTAGTAATGTTGTTAAAGAATATACAATTTTTGCCTGGGTCCCAACGCTAACTTCAGTATCAAGGCAGGCCGCATTTTCTGGAAAACCTCCCCATTTATTTC
>PUMP01000063.1 GCA_003551425.1 Candidatus Nealsoniibacteriota bacterium
ATATTTTAAACATAATTGATGATAAAAATTTCGAACCAGTGAAAACAGGCACAAATAAAGCAAAAACAGGGCATAATAACCCTGATTTTGACAAACTGCTCCGCGGGTAGGATTCGAACCTACGGCCAACCGGTTAACAGCCGGTCGCTCTACCACTGAGCTACCGCGGAATACTGCTAAAATATATAACAAAAATATATATTTTTCAAGAGTTAATAGCCCTGCAATCTTTCCAGTTGTTCGTGCTTTCTTATCTTCTCTAATGCTTTCGCTTGAATCTGTCTTATTCTCTCTCTGGTCACTCCAAATACCTGCCCTACTTCTTCTAAGGTATGTGTTACTCCATCTTCCAAGCCAAAGCGCATAGCAAGTATTTTCCTTTCTCTTTCATCTAAATCAACAAGTATACTGTCCAATCTTTCTTTGAGAAGTTTTCTTGCCGCTGCCGTAGAGGGAGGTACTGACTTTTCGTCTTCAATAAAGTCAGCAAGTGTACTGCTGTCATCTTCTCCTCCTACCGGCGCCTCCAAAGAAGTTGCTGTTTGATAAATTTTAATAATATGCCTTACTTTCTCTATTTCTATCTCCATCTCCGAGGCTATCTCTTCCGGAGAAGGCTCTCTTCCTAGGCTTTGGAAAAGCTCTTTGCGCACTTTTGTATATTTAGATATCTTCTCTACCATATGTACTGGAATACGAACCGTTCTTGATTGATCTGCTAAAGAGCGATTAATGGATTGTCTTATCCACCATGTAGCATAAGTAGAAAACTTATACCCTCTTCTCCAGTCAAACTTTTCCACCGCTCGGAAAAGACCAAGATTCCCTTCTTGTATAAGGTCCAGGAAGGTGAGCTTGGGAGAACGTCCAATATATTTTTTTGCGATAGAAACAACAAGCCTTAAGTTGGCTCTTATCATTTTTCGTTTTGCGTCTTCGTCTTTTTTCTCCACTCTTTTGGACAACTTGACCTCTTCTTCTGAGCTAAGAAGCGGCTCCGTAGCTATCTCTTTGAGATAACTTTGGATAGAATCGACATTAATCACCATTAAATCTTCTATTTCATCCTCTATATGGTCTTCCAAGAATTTTCTCTCTTTTTTAATTTTGATTCCCTTTTTCTTCAAGATAGAGATAAGGTTCGCCAAGGATAGATCGTCTTTTTTAAGTTTCGGAAATATTTCGTATAAATCGGAAAAATAGACAACACCCATTCTTTTCTCCGCCCTCTTTTTGATTAGCTCCATCTTTCTTTGAGAGAAAGGTTCTTTCTTTTTAGTCATATGTTTTGTAGTTTTTTAGAGTAATCGTTTATCTCCTGCATAATTTTCTCCTGTTGTTTTTTATCATCTGATCTCTCAGCATCTTTCAGCCTTGCTTCCGCATCTTTTAGGTTTCCTCTAAGCTTTTCTTTTTTAATCTCTTTCATACAAAGCTCCAGCTCCTTTTCCAGATCAAGCTCAGTCTCCATCTCCGGTAAAGTGGAGAGATAATCGGCAAGAGCGATATTTTTCGGCGTCTTTTTTTCTTTCAAAGAAAGAAGTATCTCTCCTATTTCTTTCTTTAAAAAAGAAACGTCTTCCTTACTGAGCTTTCCAAGAAGCTCTACTCTTTTTACACAAAGTGATCCTACTCTTTCCTCTAAAAGCTCTTTTCTCGTTTTTTTTATTTCTTTTTTTGCTTCCTCCTTTTTTATTTTTTCCAATTTTACTTTACCCATCTCTTCCATTATCGTTTCCTCGCCTATTCCCAGAGAGTAGGCAAGCTTGGAAACGTAATGAGATCTCTCGATGCTGTTTTTAATTTTCTTTATTTCCGGAAGAAGCTCATTCGCCGCCTTACGTTTCTCTCGAGGATCCGATAGGTCATGCTCGGAAAGAACAGTTTGGAAATAAAATTCCATGATTGACTCCGCTTTCTTCAAGTAATTTTTCCACTCTTGCGGATTATCTTTTACTATATCCGCCGGATCTTTTCCTTGTGGCATCATAATAACCTTCACTTCAAAATCTTTTTGCCTGGCAAGATCGATTCCCTTCTTCGTCGCCGAGCTTCCCGCTTCGTCCATATCAAAGGCAGTATAAATAGTTTCCGTATAACGACCGAGCACATCGAGTTGCTGTAAAGTAAGGGCAGTTCCCGAAGACGATACCGTGTTATCATATCCCGCCTGATGGCAAAGTATAACGTCCGTATATCCTTCCACTACCACGCCAACACCCTCTCTCCTTATTCCCACCTTTGCCCGGTGCATTCCGTAAAGAAGAGCGCTTTTGTCGTAAAGAATAGTGGCCGGACTGTTGATATATTTTGCCCTCTCGTCATTTTCAAAAAGAACTCTTCCTCCAAAACCGACAGGAACCCCGCTGAGATTAGAAATCGGAAAAATTATTCTTGCGCGAAAACGGTCATAGATACGACTTTCTTTTCCTGTTGCCAGCCCCGCTTCCTTAATCTCCTCTTTGGTATATCCTTCACCGATAAGAAATTTGGAAAGAGCGTCCTGCGCTGTGGGAGCATATCCCAGTTTCCACTCCTTGATACTTTCCTCACTTATTCCTCTCTTTAAAAAATAGTTTTTCGCTTCTTTCCCTTTATTGGATTTCTGGAGCTGGTTTTCAAAAAAATCAGCGGCAATCTCGCAGATA
>PUMP01000003.1 GCA_003551425.1 Candidatus Nealsoniibacteriota bacterium
CCCTTGAAGAGGGACTGGCAGATCTGGGGGATCGCTTTTTTGACCCCGGCTTTAAGAATGTATCCGGGCAGAGGATTCGCTGTCATCTGCCAGGTGGCCACGGTAGCCTTGATTTCGTTGAGATCTTCAAAAATTCCTGCAATGTGGGTTTCATGGAGGTTGGTGAGCGTCTGGGTGAGGAGCTGTTTTTGCGCTACATCCACGGTTTTGGCTTTGGGACCACAACCGGTATTGACCTCCCGGGTGAAGCGACGGGAATTGTCATGACCCCCGAAGCGATAGGTCCGGTAGAACTGGCCACCATGTCCTTTGGTCAGGGGGTGGCGATTACCGCTTTGCAACTTGTGCGGGCTACCGCCGCCATCGCTAACGGAGGGTTGCTATTGAGACCATATGTTGCGGAGCGGGTCATTGACCACGATGGATCCGAGATCAACCTCTCCCCCGCCGAGCGGCGCGTAATCTCCGAGAAGACCGCACAGAACATGCGCTACATCCTACGTGAGGTAGTCCGCGATGGTACCGGGTACCGGGCCCAGATGCCGGGTTATAAGGTTGCGGGCAAGACCGGTACAGCCGAAATTTACGGGGAGGACCGGTACATAGCTTCATTTGTGGGATTTTTACCTTACGATGATCCGCAACTTGTGGGAGCCGTTATCGTCCATAAACCAGAGGGTGCGATGTACGGGGGTCAGGTGGCGGCTCCGATCTTTAAAACCATGATGGAGGATATTGTTAAGTATCTGGATCTTGATCCCGATCTCACCGAGATGGAAAATGATCAACCGGATCTGGTCGAAGTCCCGCATGTGACCAATATGGATGCTGAGGAGGCACGACGCCTGCTGCATGAGGCGGGGCTAAAGGTGCAGGTTGTGGGCAGTGGCTCACTTGTAATCGAACAGATGCCACTTGTTGGCAGTACGCTTGAGCGTGGTGGGGCGGTGGTGATCTATCTCAAGGATCTACCTTCCACACATGAACGGTTCAGGGTTCCAGTACCCAATCTCTCCGGAACCAGCGTCCGCAAAGCGGAGAGCATCCTCAAGGAAATGGATCTCAGACTCATACCAGAGGGCAGCGGTCTGGCTCGTGAACAGGACCCTGCCCCCGGGGTCCGGGTGGAGCGCGAGAGCGCGGTACGGGTCTTTTTCAGTCCCGATTAACCACGGTGGGCCAGTAGTTGGGACTGGTGGAAGGTAGGACCCAGTTGTACAGGTAGAAAAAACCATTTAACCCTTAGGTCGCTTGTAGTATAATGGGTAAAGAAAACTTCCCAGTGGTGGGAGTGTCTGTCAGTTGTTAATTACTGTCGTTCTACAGGGGAGATAGACATGGATCTGATCAGCCTTTTAGAACATCTCGAGGTGAAAGCGATAAGGGGTAGTTGCGACCGCGAGGTAAGCGGTATCGCGTACGATTCCCGGCAGGTACAAAGCGATCAGATCTTTGTCTGTATCCGGGGTTTCCACCACGATGGTCACGATTTTTTGGAGGAGGCCTACCACAGGGGAGCGAGGGTGGCCGTGGTTGAGACGTTTTGCGAACTTACGGAGGAGATGACCCAGATTCAGGTTGAGGACAGCCGTCTGGCCCTGGCCCTGCTCTCTAATGCCTTCTACTCCTTCCCGACACGCAAGCTTAAAGTGGTTGGTGTGACAGGGACCAACGGTAAAACGACGACCACCTATCTCGTGGAGGCGATTTTACGTGAGGCCGGTTATACCACCGGGCTTATCGGGACCATAAAGAATAAGATCGGGGACCGGGAGCTCGAGACGGTGCGTACGACCCCGGAGGCCCCGGATCTGCAGGGGTTGCTGTCCCGAATGCTTCTAGCGGGGGTGGACCAGGTGGTGATGGAGGTCTCTTCACATGCTGTTGATCTCAAACGTACGGCCGGGATGGTTTTCGCTGCCGGCATTTTTACAAATATCAGCCGGGATCACCTTGATTACCATGCGAGTTTTGCTGCTTACTTGGACTGCAAACTGCGGTTCTTAAAGCAGGTGGGAGCGTATAATGAGCACGGTTTTGTGGTGCTCAATGCCGATGATCGTCACGCAACTTATATCCGCGATCAACTAAAGACAGAGGTTATTACTTACGGTCTGCAGGCCGGGGCTGATATTCATGCCCGGGGGATGGAGGTTGACGGGGAGGGTGCGCGCTTTACGGTGGAGACCCCCGCCGGGAACTGCGGGATCAACCTCCAGTTGACAGGGATCTTCAATATTTACAACGCCCTGGCAGCCATCGCTTTGGGTTACGGTTATGGCCTAGATCTAATGACAGTCAAGGGGGCACTGGAGGGTCTGGAGGGAGTACCCGGACGTTTTGAGCGTGTTGACTGTGGACAGGATTTTACCGTGATCGTCGATTATGCACATACCCCGGATGGGTTAGAGAATATACTGCGGGCGGCCAGGGAGATCAATGATGGAGAACTGATTTTAGTTTTCGGCTGTGGTGGTGATCGGGACTGCGAGAAGAGGCCAGTTATGGGTCGCATCGCGGTCAGCCACAGTGACCACTGTATCGTGACCAGCGATAATCCGCGCAGTGAGGATCCACTGCATATCATCCAGCAGATCGAGACAGGGATTACCGGGAACAATACATATGAGGTGTTCCCGGATCGCGA
>PUMP01000066.1 GCA_003551425.1 Candidatus Nealsoniibacteriota bacterium
ACAGCACGTTCACGGTCTCCAATTCGAAGTCGGCGTCGATGTCGACGGAGACGGTCGCGTCGTCGCTCGCGTAGGTCAAAACGGTGTCACTGTCGGGGTCGAAGGCCTCGCTGTAGCCGTCGACCTCGACCGCCGAAAGCTCGACGATCGGTTCGTTGACCTCGACAGTGCCGGCGTCCCGGTCACCCAGAGCGAGGTCGTAGGTGCCAGCCTGCTCCGGGGCGAAGGTTACGTTGATCGCGCCGAGGTGGTAGACGCCGGGCGCCAGCGTGACCTCTTGGCTCCCGACGATCTCGGTCTCGCTGGTTTCCGTGTTCGTCGCGACGAGTTCCACTTCCTCCGTTCCCTCGACGTTGCCGTTCTGGTAGATGCTGCCGACGACGTAGCTCTCCTCGCCGGCGACCATCTCGACCCTGGAGTTGGAGGCGGCGATGACGTTGATGTCGGATTCGGCGGGCTCGACCTCGATGGTGCCGGCGTTTCGGTCACCAAGGGTGAGGTCGTAGGTACCAGCCTCCTCGGGGACGTAGGTGACGTTGATCGCGCCGAGGTGGTAGACGCCGGGCGACAGTGTCACTTCCTGACTCGCCACGACCTCGCTCTCGTCGGTTTCGGTGTTGGTGGCGGTGAGTTCGATCTCCTCGGTCCCCTCGATGTTCCCGGCTTGATGAATACTGCCGACGACATACAGCTCCTCGCCCTCGACGAGTTCGATCTCCGAGGCCGACGCGGCGATGACATTGATGTCCGATTCGGCGGGTTCGACCTCAATGGTGCCGGCGTTTTGGTCGCCGAGTGTGAGATCGTAGGTGCCCGCTTCCTCTGGGGCGAAGGTGACGTTGATCGCGCCGAGGTGGTAGACGCCGGGGGCCAGTGTCACTTCCTGGCTTCCCATCACTTCACTCTCGCCGGTGTCGGTGTTCGTCGCGGTGAGTTCGATCTCCTCGGTACCCTCGATGTTCCCGGCCTGATGTATGCTGCCGACGACGTAGCTCTCCTCGCCCTCGATCATCTCGACCCTGGAGTTGGAGGCGGCGATGACCTGGATGTCGGATTCAGCGGGTTCGACCTCGATGGTGCCGGCGTTGCGGTCACCAAGGGTGAGGTCGTAGGTACCGGCCTCTTCGGGGATATACGAGATGTTGAGTGCGCCGAGGTGGTAGACGCCGGGGGCCAACGTGACCTCCTGGCTTCCGAGGACCTCGGTCTCGTTGGTGTCGGTGTTCGTCGCGGTGAGTTCGATCTCCTCGGTCTCCTCGACGTTGCCGTTCTGGTAGATGCTGCCGACGACGTAGCTCTCCTCGCCGGCGACGAGTTCCATGTCCCCAGCCGAGGCCGCGACCACGGTGATGTCGGTGATCGCCTCCTCGACGGCGACCAGTCCGGCGTCCCGCTCACCGAGTGTGAGGTCGTAGGTGCCGCCCTCGTCGAACTCGGCGGTGATGTTGATCGCACCGAGGTGGAATAAGCCGGCGTTGAGTGTGACCTCCTGGCTTCCGAGGACCTCGGTCTCGTTGGTATCGGTGTTCGTCGCGGTGAGTTCGATCTCCTCGGTCCCCTCGTCGTCACCCTGGTTTTGTATCGACCCGACGACATACAACTCCTCACCCTCTATTACTTCGACTTCGGACGCGGAGGCGGCGATGACTCGGATGTCAGCCTCGCTGGGTTCGACCTCGACGGTACCAGCATCTCTGTCACCTAACTCGAGGTCGTAAGTGCCGGGCTCTTCAAGGACGAAGCTGACGTTGATCCCGCCGAAGTGATAAAACTCGGGCTCCAGTGTCACTTCCTGACTCGCCACGACCTCGCTCTCACCCGTATCGGTGTTAGTGGCGGTGAGTTCGACCGTTTCGGGACCCTCGATAGTGCCTCTTTGATAGAGGCTCCCGACGACATACATCTCCTCGCCCTCGATGAGTGATAGCTCGGATGAAGAGGCCTGGATGACATTAATGTCCGATTCGGCGGCTTCAACGTCGACGGTACCAGCATTTCTGTCACCTAACTCGAGGTCGTAGGTGCCGGGCTCCTCAAAGACGAAGCTGACGTTGATCCCGCCGAAATGATACATTCCGGGGCTCACTGTCACTTCCTGACTCGCCACGACCTCGCTCTCACCCGTATCGGTATTTGTCGCGGTGACTTCGACCGTTTCGGGCCCCTCGATAGTACCTCCTTGATAGAGACTTCCGACAATGTACATCTCCTCGCCTTCGACGAGTTCTAGCGCCGATGAAGAGGCCTGGATGACGGTGATGTCCGATTCGGCGGGTTCGACCTCGACGGTACCAGCACTTCTGTCACCTAACTCGAGGTCGTAGGTGCCGGGCTCCTCAAGGACGAAGCTGACGTTAATCCCGCCGAAGTGATACATTCCGGGGCTCACCGTCACATCCTGACTCGCCACGACCTCGCTCTCACCGGTGTCGGTGTCGGTTGCGGTGACTTCGACCGTTTCGGGCCCCTCGATAGTACCTCCTTGATAGAGACTGCCAACGATGTACATCTCCTCGCCTTCGACCATCTCCACCCTGGAGTTGGAGGCCTGGATGACGGTGATGTCCGATTCGGCGGGTTCGACCTCGACGGTACCAGCACTTCTGTCACCTAACTCGAGGTCGTAGGTGCCGGGCTCCTCAA
>PUMP01000047.1 GCA_003551425.1 Candidatus Nealsoniibacteriota bacterium
AAAGACAAAGAAAAAAGAACGCCAGATGAAATTGAAAGATGCGTTAAATGTGTGTGGAGTTTTAAAAAGAACAGCAAAAAATATTATTGTCCATTTAGTGGATGTGTCAAAAATTGGTTAAGCAAAAGAGAGAGGAGCAATAAAAATGACCAGGCTAAACAAATTACCACCGGGCGCTAAAGTAAAATCCTCCATTGGTGGCCAAAATTATAAGAAGAAGGCAAAAAGTGAAGTAATATATAAACCAGTTGAAATTGAAAAAGAAAAGGAAGCTAAATTAATTATTCCCGGAGAATTACCAACTGAAAATGAAATAATTGATAAGGCAAAAACCCACTGGGCGAAATATAAAAAAATGAAAGATACTTATGATAGTTTGGTGAAAGTATTCTCTGAAAAACATAGAGTACCGTTTTTTGAAACAATATTACTGCAAATAACGTATTATAGGAAGAATAGGATGTATGACCCTGATAACATTTGTAGTGCGAAAAAATTCATATTAGACGGCTTACAAAAGGCAGGAGTAATTGAAAATGATGGCTGGAAAGTTGTAAAAGGATTTCAGGAAACTTGGGAAGTGGATAAGGATAATCCTAGAACTGAAGTTATTATTAAGGAGGTTGAAGATTAATGAATAAACTGCGAGATAATGTTGAAATAAGAGTATACAAAAAGCCAGCAATGATAGAAGTAGTTGAGAAAAAGCAAGGTGAAAGTGATGCTGTTTGGCAGAGAATTACTTTTGAAGATAGCCATGATTTCTGCAAATTTATTTTAGAAATGGCCAGGGATGTTGGAGTGCCGAAAGTGGAATTTGCAGTTGCGTGTAATGATGTTGTGGATGAAATTGAAGGGTGGGATAACCTGTGAATAACGAAGATATAAGCAAAAAAGTAAAAGCAGGAAAATATGATGAGATAGACCCGGATGTTTTAATTGGTATTGGGATTTGCCCGGAGTGTTATTCAAAATTGGAAAATATTCAAGGGTGTAAAGAGTGTTTCAGTTGTGGATTTTCAGTTTGTAATTAATAATTTTCAGGAGGAGATAATTTGAAAAGATTATATGAATTAACTAAAAAAGAAATAAATGAATGGAGAGAAGAAAGGCAGAGAGTGGGGAATGAAAAATATGGGAGAGAACATTTGAGAAAATATAATCTTGTTGATGTTATGGAGGAGCTACTTGATGCTATTAATATTTTAAATTTGTTTCACGAAAGAATGGAAAAACAAAATATAAATTATCCAGTTCCCGATAAAAACTGGTTACAAAAAGATATCCAGAGCTTAATAGAATATATACAGAGATTAGATAAAATGATACCAGATAAAGTTTGTACTGATAACACTTATAGAATTTGGTGGGGTGGCGAAGATGAACAAAATACTTAATAAAGTTATCAGCAAAAATATAGATTATAGCAAAATTAGTTTGAAAATGTATGACCCGGAATGGGATAGAAATGTGGAAGGTTTAGGAAGAATTGTCGCCAGGAGAGGGCAAAAATGAGCAAAGACAAAGAATATTATCAGAGTGAAGAATATAAAAGAAAAAGTTTAAAAACAGAACTATATCATGATAATTTCCAGAATTATAAGAGATATAATATACCGCCAGCTCAATTAGTGATTGCAGATATACCATATAATCAAGGTAATAATGCTTATGCTTCAAATCCTCAATGGTATAAAGATGGAGAAATAGAAAAAGGCCAAAGTGATAAAGCTGGAGAACAGTTTTTTAACACAGACTCCAATTTTAATATAGCTGAATATATGCACTTTTGCAGTAGTTTGCTTAAAAAAGAACCTGAAGAATCAGGAGAAGCTCCAGCTATGATAGTATTTTGTGCCTTTGAACAAATGCAAATGGTTATAGAGTATGGTAAAAAACATGGTTTTGAGAACAGTTATCCTTTGTTTTTTGTTAAAAATTACAGTCCACAGGTATTAAAGGCAAATATGCGAATAGTTGGAGCTACTGAACACGCTGTTGTTTTGTATAGAGACAAATTACCGAAGTTTAATAATAATGGGAAAATGGTTTACAACTGGATGGAATGGCCAAAAAATGACTCAACGCCAGATATACATCCTAACCAAAAACCTTTACCATTATTAAAAAAATTAATCAAAATATTTACGGATAAATGGGAAGTGGTTATAGACCCAGTTGCGGGTAGTGCTGTTACATTGAAAGCTGCTGCTGAAACAAACCGCAACAGTTATGGATTTGAAGTTGACAAAGATTTCTTTGAAGAAGCTCAAGAAAAAATGCTAGGGAATATACAATATAGCTTATCATTTGAAAATTAGGAGGCGATAACTATTAATACCTTACAGCAAATAAGAGAAATATTCGATTGCAACCGAAATAAAGCCAAAAAAATAGAAAAGTTGATTAAGAAAATAGCTGTTGAAGGAGTTTATGAGGATGAGGAAAGGCGAGCCATACAATCATTGGAAGAAGATGATTACCCGGAAGAATTTGATGTTCCATTCTAGAAAGGAGAGATAATATGAAAGTTGAACTCGCTACTTTTTTAGCTTGCATTTTGCTTATTGGAATTATTTTTATTTTTGGAGTACTGCCACAGCAGAATGAAATAGAAAAATT
>PUMP01000012.1 GCA_003551425.1 Candidatus Nealsoniibacteriota bacterium
AGAGGGTTGAACCAGGGGAGAGTTGGCCCGACCCCGTACCTTTCCATGAGATAGAGATCGGACCACTGCCGGCGAATATACTGCCCGAGTGGGTGAAGGAATACGTTATAAGCCTGGCCGAATTTACACAGACACCGGCTGACATGTCCATAATGCTGTCCCTTGCGGCCCTGTCAACAACGGTGGCTGGCAAGGGCGTTATACTTGTAAGGCCCGGATACACGGAACCGCTCTGCCTGTGGACATGCACAGTAATGGAGCCCGGGAACCGCAAGTCAGCAGTATTTAAAAAGATAATGACCCCTATTGTAGAGCACGAAGAGCGGAAGGCGGAAGAGGTAAAGCCCGAACGCAGAAGGGCCTTGAAGGAAAAAGAGATATTAGAGGAAAGAGTGAACAAAAAACAGCGGGACGCAGTAAACGGTAAGGCCAGACCGGAGGATGTTTACAGGCTTGATGAAGAGCTGGCAGAGCTTGAAGTGCCGGCGGTCCCGAGGGTTATTGTTTCAGACATAACGGCGGAGAAAGTGGCGGAGCTCATGGCCGAGAACAACGGCCGGATCGCAACACTCTCCCCCGAAGGTGATATATTCAAGCTAATGGCCGGCCGATACACGAAGAGCGGGACGGCTAATTTCGAGAACTTTAAGAAGGGTTGGACCGGATCGGAACCCATACGGACAGACAGAATGGGGAGAAGGAGCACATACGTTAAGAGCCCGGCAATAACGCAGGGGCTTGCAGTGCAGCCCACAGTATTAAAGGAACTTGCTAATAAAGAGGCTTTTAAGGGTGAGGGGTTGCTGGGCCGCTTTCTCTACGCAGTGCCCGAGAGCCCTGTGGGGAATAGAAAGACCGGCCAGGAAGTCCCCCCGCTGGACCAAGAGGCAGAGGTTAAGTATTGCAGGGGGCTTTCAGTACTGCTTAACACGGAGCCAGCAGGAGAGGATGAAGCCGGAGAGTGGCAACCGCACAAGTTAAGGCTTTCGGAAGAGGCGTTAAGAATACATGATAAATTCGAGGCAGAAGTGGAGCAGGAACTGGCAGAAGGTGGAGAAATTTCAAGCCTGCGAGACTGGGGTGGAAAGCTAGTAGGCAATATAACGAGAGTGGCGGGCCTGCTGCACATAGCCGATAAAGTGGACGCTGAAAGTGGAAGCCCATTCAACGGCTGGAATGAGCCAATAACGGGCGAAGCTATGAGCAGGGCAGTAGAATTAGGCTGGGAGCTTATACCCCATGCTAAAGGGGTTTATGGGCTTCTGGACAGCGATCCAGAGGTAGCACTTGCCCGCTATGTATTAAAAAGAATAGCCCAGCAGGACAAGCCGGAGCTTACAAGGGCCGAGCTGTTTCAGTTAACTAAAGACAAAAAAGAGATCCAAAAGTCAGAGGATCTGGCCCGGCCACTGGCAATATTGGAGGAGCATAACGCTATAAGACTGATAGAGCAGCCGAGTGAGGGGCCCGGTAGACCCCCCAGCCCGAAGGTTAAATTAAATCCTAGACTTGACCCTATAAACCCTAAAAACCCTATAAACCCCCGAAACAGATCAGCAGGAGTGAATAAAAAGGGTTTTAAGGGTAAAAAGGGCCAGGTTGAAAATACAGAAATGGATCTGCGAGGCGGTGTTTTAGGGTGAAGTTAGTCAGAGAGCTTCAGCAGCAGGGCTACTCCTTAACAATTAACGAGGAAGGGGCCCTGGTATATGAATATAGCGGGCCTAAAGAGCCCGATCCGGAGAAGGTGGAGCCTTTACTGGCAGAGGCCAGAGATAAAGCGGAAGAATTGAAGAGGGCCCTGGAGCCCAGGCCGGACCTTAAAGAGGATAGCAAGCTATGGCAGCTAGTACTGCGGACCGCAGCAGTTAGGAGCCACAAGGTTTACGGAGTGCTGCACGGAATACGCTGCATAGGTGGCAGGTTGGAGCTAAATGCCGGTAACTTAAAACTACTACCCCGCTATGGCGATCCGAAAGTAACAGGCATAAACGGTAAAGAGGACTGGCAGGACATTCGCAGCAGGTGGCTGCTGCCGTGCAAGGAACAAATATCGGCAATATTCGACATGGTTAAAGAGGGACTTGCTGAGAAAAAACAGGCTATTTAGAAGGGAGCGGATCAAGGTGGAGAGCATATCTGAAGTCAAGCACCAAGCTAAAGAGTATTGTAGAAAGATATTGAACGATAACCTAAACGAAATATATGAAATTGTACTAATAGGGAGCATTATAAACGGTGGGTTTAATGAACAGAGCGATATTGATATTGTAGTTGTTTTTAACGAGGAGCTTGAAATATCATGGGACAAGGCCGGGGCATACCTAACACCGTATAACAAAACACTCAGTTTTGTAGAGAAGTACGGACACGAAATTGCAGGATACCCTGTTGACATAGGGTTTATTGACTTGTCAGGCAATGTTTACATGGGTGGGGGGATGGTGGGTAAATATAGAGAGGAATACGAGACAGCTGCAAAGAGCAATAAGGGTACAAAAGTCTCATAGTATTAAAAAGCTAGATTTTTAATACTGTATCACATAGCTAAGAGGAATGAATGGCATTAAAGACA
>PUMP01000028.1 GCA_003551425.1 Candidatus Nealsoniibacteriota bacterium
AACAGGTGACAGGCGGTCGTGGGACATACGATGGTGCTGACCTCGAAGAGGATGACTTGTGGCACGAAGGGACGTTTGACACAGATGATGGTCGAATGGTGAACGGACGTAGTAACGATCTCTCCCATTACGATCCAGGCGGGAAAGGTGCAGGGAAGAACGAAGATCGGTGGGGTTAGGACGGGCAGTCGCGGTCTTTTTTTTATGTACAGATTCTGACCGCATCGTGGAGTAGTTAGTTAGCTATCGTCCCCACCCACCCTCCAGGAGCCCGACGTTTCGACAGAACAGGGCTCTGTTAGCCATCGAGTCAACCGCCCGCATCCTCTGTAACTACTGACATATACGCATATGTTCGGCTTCAATGTCGACGTCGGCCCTTTGTTTGGTCGACACGATGCCTGGATTGTGTCGACGTCGTCGACCAGTGTGAAGTAAGGTGATCGCCACAGTTCCCTTGGGCGAAAGGTGGATCCTTCTTCATAAAGGGGCGTCTGTCTCCGTTCGGTCGACTCGCGCGCGTTCCACAACGACCGATCGCGCGCGTTCCAATTGTATCCTTCCAGGAACGGAGCCATTCAACCCCTTTATGAGACACTACCACCGGTTTTCGCCCGTATGTGTAGTTTGCCACTATCGTCGGTCGTGACCGGAACCCGGTAGCTATAGGGGGTTTTCGAGAGCTGCTGTCCCAAGGCGACCCGGTAACAGCCTGGGGTGTACAAGTAACTCACGTCGTTTCCGAACCGGTACACCGCTTGTAGAAGACCGGGTCGCCAGAAATGGGACAGCAGGCTCAGAAACGAAAACCCCCATAAGCGCCGGGATTCCGTCTCTGGGCCCAGTGGGTCTATCCATATGGGAGACTCCACGACCTGCAGTGTCGGGGACGAAAAGCAGCAAACAGTTTCGCGCGCGCCGAATCGCGCGCGTTTTAATACACCTTTTCGTCCCCGATCTCCGCAAACCGTGGGCGGAGAGAGCCACCCATAAGGATAGATCGACCCCACCGAGGTCGCCCCACGAGTCACGACCGATACCACAACGTACTCTGCTGGGCTAACCTGGTGTTTCTCTACCGCCGAGGGGGCACCATAGAAGGGAGATAGCGAGCTATCTCCCACATAGGTACCCCCTGGCCCCCCAGGGGACGACTCGCCCCCGGAGACGGAAACGAAGGTGGCGAGATAGGCCACCTGAGAGATAACTATGACGAGAGAAACAAGCGTGGTAAGTTCGGTTGAATCGAATCAAAATCTAATGCAATTGGCGTGTGTGGGGCCTGTTCGGGCTATGAGGTTCCGTCGTGATACTGATCTAACTACGGTTAGGTCGTTGGCAAAAGCGGAGTTGGAAGAAATTATGAAAGTGTGGTCGGTCGGGCCGGTTATTGGTCGGCGGATTCAAGGATCAGCGCAGGGGTGGGTTGCGAAGGTTCAGATGGAACGGGAGCAACTGACGAGAGAGAAACGAGTTGCTGTAGTCGCGGGGAAGGGTGCATTTGACAGTGTACGAGGCGAGGTTAAGTTAGGAAAACTGATTGATGAGGCTCTGAATGTTGCGAATGTGAAATTAGATGAGGATACGAGGGTCGGGTATGTTACTGACGATATGGGTGGTACAGAGGTGTCGGAATGGTTTGGTTTCAAGAGAGCGACACACCCCAAACTGATGATCGAACAATTTTACACCCCATGGGAGGATTATGCGAGATTCCTGGATCCAATGCGATTTATTGACAGTGATTGGTTGGATAAACACGGGATTGATTGTGTAGATGATGTTCCGAAGGGTCGAATGCCGGAGACTCGAAGCCTGTCGAGCATTCCGTTTAATGTGAATAAAGTGGAGGATATCCATTGGGGAATGGCACCTATGGAGAGAAATAATAATCTCGTGGATTGGGCAGATGAAGTCGTGATTGTGTTGGATGGAAAATACGCAGAAGGTGTTCGGAAGACATGTAAATACTCTGACACGGAATGTACGACAGTGTTCAAAGTGAAGGATGCCAAAGCAGGGACGGTTGGTATGTGGGAGCCAGAACCCGAGCCAGATACATTCGAACCCGATGAGGATGAACAGGTGACAGGTGGGCGTGGAAAATACGATGGTGCTGACCTTGAGACGGATGACTTCTGGCACGAGGGGCCATTTGACACAGATGATGCACCCAGAACTGGTCTTGATATGTACGATACCTCTGATCACCAGGATGGCAAAGGTGCAGGGAAGAACGAGGATCGGTGGGGTTAGACGGGCAGTCGCGGTCTTTTTTTTGTCTAACTTGTCGACGACAACTGGTGTTAACCGCAAAATGCTCGCGCGCGTTCAGCAACGACCGATCGCGCGCGGCTACTACATATATCCTGGTTAACTCCACCTGTCGACGTCGGCCCGAAGACTGGCGTTTCCAACTTCGCACCGGATCAGGTAAGTGAACCGGAACCACTTAGTTTACCTCGGCACGCGGTTCAACCCGCAAACCGCGCACCGAGTTTTCCCAATTCCGGATACACTTCCTCCGATCTCGGCGCGAAGTTATTACCGCAAAAGTTGGA
>PUMP01000008.1 GCA_003551425.1 Candidatus Nealsoniibacteriota bacterium
CCGCTATGATTCTCGGCGGAGTCAAGCGCGAGCGCCTGGCACTCAATCATGAATGGCTTTGGACCGGTATCAACCGTGGACGCGACAATGCTCGAGTCGCCGACCGGCTCGGCAAAGTTCGCGAAACTCTACTGGCCGGCGATTATGCCGCCGGCACTCGCCTGGGGAACGAAGCTTTCGGCGGCCAGGGCGGCAAAAGCGGCAAGCCGGCACGCGTAGACAGCTACCAGCCGGCCGGCGACCTGTATGTGGAGTTCAATCACGAAGCGCACTGGGAATACAGGCGAACGCTTGATCTCGAACATGCCGAGTCTACCGTGATCTACAAGACCAAACAGGCGACTTTTCATCGTGAATATCTCGCCCACTTGACCGAAGACCTGATTATGGCCCGATTTCACGGTGAAGGCAATCCGTTCACGTGCACGCTCTGGCTCGACCGGATCTTCTCCCCGGATTGCCGAATCACCCATAAGGCGGACGAAAACAAACTGGTCATGACCGGAGACATCCAGAACGGCATCGATTTCCAAGTCGAAGCCAAGGTACACGTCGCGGATGGCAGCCGGGAAGTTGACCGCAGTCGCGCCCGATTAAAATTGATTGATGTCACTGAAGTGCTTGTCGCCGTCAATATCGGAACCTCAGCCGACGGCGGCAGCGCCGCCGTCGAATGCGGGAGGAAGACGTTTCCCAAGCCCGACTGGGAAGCGTTGAAACAAACGCATCGCAGTGAATACGCCGCTCATTACGGATCGATGCTGTTGTCAATGCCGTTAAACGAGCCGGAACTGAGCACGGATGAGCGCATCAAAGCCATACGCGCAGGGGCGAAAGACCCAGGCCTGGCTTTGCTCTTTTTCAATTACGGACGCTATCTGCTTTGCGCCTGTTCCGCCAATGGCGCATTGCCCGCCAACCTCCAAGGGAAGTGGTGCGAAGACTTGCATCCAGCCTGGAACTGTGATTATCATCACGACATAAACCTTGAAATGAATTATTGGATCGCCGAACCGGCGGGTATGCAGAAGTATACTGAAGCTCTGTTTCAGCATATCGAACGCTTTATCCCCCATGCCCGGAAAGCAGCCCGCGACCTGTACGGCTGCAATGGGGTCTGGTTCCCCATACAGACCGATCCCTGGGGACGAGCCACACCTGAAAGCTACGGCTGGGCGGTGTGGATCGGCGCCGCGCCATGGTTGGCGCAACACTTCTGGTGGAGCTATGAATACAGTCAGAATCTCGATCTTCTCCGTGACCGCGCCTATCCGTTCATCAAAGAAGTCGCCGCGTTCTATGAATCCTATCTGGTGCGCGACGATAACGGTACCTGTCAGATCGTACCTTCTCAGTCACCCGAAAACCGTTTTGCGGGCGGCGGCGACATGCCGGTCACGCTTTGCGTTTCGGCAACAATGGATATCGAACTCGCCCGGGATCTGCTCTCGCATGCGGTTCGGGCCGCCGAGTTGCTGGAAGTTGATGCAGATAAACGGGCGATCTGGCAGGATATCCTTGATCACCTGCCGCAGTTACAGACCGGCACCCGCGGGCAACTGCTCGAATGGAACGAGGAGTTCGAAGAAGTCGAGCCCGGGCATCGCCACATCAGTCATTTATTCAGCCTTTTCCCCGGCGACCAGATAGATCCGCGCCATACTCCGGAACTGTTTGACGCCGCCATTAAATCGCTCGAACTTCGTCTGGCCAGCTTCGGCGGCCACACCGGCTGGAGCCGCGCCTGGATCGCCTGCTGTCTGGCCCGTGCCGGACGCGGCGACGAAGCTCTGGAACACGTTACTCACCTGATCACCGATTTCGCCACCGACAGCCTGCTCGATCTGCATCCGCCGCGAATCTTTCAGATAGATGGTAATATCGGCGGCGCCGCGGCTGTGATCGAAATGCTGCTGCAAAGCTATCACGAAGAAATAAATCTCCTTCCCGCCCTTCCGAGCGCCTGGCCTGACGGCGCGGCCGCCGGCTTGCGGGCACGCGGCGGTTACACGGTCGATATCGAATGGGCAGAAAGTCGACTGAGCAAGGCGTCGATTGTGTCCAAAACAAATCGGACATGTACGGTGATCGACCCCAATGCTGAACTAATAGTGACTGACGATGATAACACGGAAATTACCGCGGATCACAAGGACGGCTTTCTGCGCTTTCCAATCATAACCGACCGCCCCCTTCATATTTTCCGTTCGTTATAAACAAGCCCGGCAGCCGGCGCGAAGCGGGCCGGATACTCCGGACAGAAACAGCGACTGACGAAGAACCGTGACCCTATCCGTGTGTATCCGTGTTGATCCGTGGTTCTAAAAACATAATAAAATAAAACCACTAATGAACACTGATGAACACTGATAATAAATTTTTTGTGTCTTTTTGTGTTTTTTGTGGCTATTAAATACGGTGTTTCACACAAGCCCGACCGCCGGCGCAAAGCGCCTGATACCCCGGAACAGAAACACGGGTGAACGATAGGGGACGACGATAACGGTAAACGAGTAGCACCCGTAAATCGTGAGTCGTGATCGTAATCCGCTCTC
>PUMP01000044.1 GCA_003551425.1 Candidatus Nealsoniibacteriota bacterium
AGGGGTATCCCGCTTCGTTGGCGATTATTTTGCCCAAGACCTGGTCTTTTATGAGCCCCTTTTCTATCAGCATCTTGTCCAGGGGTTGATTTTTCTCTTGGGCCGCGACTCTAACCATGTCAAAATCTATTTTTTGTATATGACCGGAGTCCGTTAATATTTTTTCCAATTTTTCGGGAGAAACTAACATAAATTTGTTTATTAGTGAAGTTTACAATATTTTATAGAACTTGCAAATAGTTATATTATGATTTAGTATAGCAGAAAAGATTATAAAGGGAAATATGTAGCTTGACATGTGTCACATAGAGAATATAATAACTGTAAGCAGGAAAATGCTTGTTTAAAAATCAAAGGTCGTACAAAACAAATTAATATATTTATGAAAAATACTAGAGATAAGAAACTTGTTAATCGAAAAGGTTTTACGCTTATTGAGCTTTTAATTGTAATCGGTATTATTACGATTCTTGCTTCGGCGGTTATTATTGCCATTAACCCGGGAGAGCACTTTAAGCGGGCGAGAGAAGCTACAAGAGATGCTCACGCAAATTCTATTGTGAATGCGGTTTATTCTTTTGCTGTGGACAATGACGGAGTTCTTCCTGACTGTGATAAAAACCCAGCTGAAACTGTTTGGAGTGATCAGTGGGACTGGGATGATTATGACACAACCTGGGAGGATTATGAGGAAGAAGATTCTTTAGGCGATGGTGCGACAAGTGACTGGAACAATGAAAGACCGTTGGCAGCTTGCGGCGATGATTTGGCCGGCGGTGATACCATTTATTTACCCGATCTTCCGCGAGACCCTCAAGGAGGCGAGTATTATACGATAGCTTCTGATGAAGATGGTACCAGGATTCAAATTAGTACTTCTGCATGGCACCCCGATCCAACCAGAGAATCTAACATGAAAGTAACTCAATAATCCTTAAAAGACACTGAAAAATAAAGCTCCCGAAGGCATTCCGGGAGTTTTGTTTTTTAAGAGAGGCCTTGATTTTATTTTCCGATGTACTATAATCCAGACTGTTGGCCCCGTCGTCTAGCTTGGCTTAGGACGCTAGGTTTTCATCCTAGTAACACGGGTTCGAATCCCGTCGGGGTCACCAAGAATTATTCCAGATGTAGTTTTTTCTCCAAATTACTTATCCTCTTTTTTAAAAGAGGATATTTTTTTAGTTCCGGTTCTTCGGAGAGTATTTCTTTTGCCGCTTCTCTTGCCTCTTCCACTTGCTTGTGGTCTTTTAAGACGTCCATTGTGAAATCGGGTATTCCCCATTGCCGTTTGCCCAAAAAGTCTCCCGGGCCGCGTAATTCAAGGTCTTTTTCCGCAAGCTCGAATCCGTTCTCGGAAGAAAGGAGAGCTCTCAGCCTTTGCTTTGTTCTTTCTGAAGAGGAAGTGGGGAAAAGAAAGCAGTAGGATTGAAACTCTCCTCTTCCCACTCTTCCGCGGAACTGGTGGAGCTGGGCGAGCCCGAATCTCTCCGCTCCCTCGATAACCATAATTCCGGCGTTTCTGATATCGACTCCCACCTCTATTACCGAAGTTGAAACGAGAATATCTATCTTTTTTCTCTGAAATCTTTTCATAATATCCCCTTTTTCCGATGTTTTCATTTTTCCGTGCAGCATCTCTACCTTAAGCTCAGGGAAAACCGAGTTTGCCAGCCTTTCCTTTTCTTCTTCTACCGCCTTTAATTCGGCCAAGCCGGAATTTTTGTCTTTCGCTTCTTCAATGCGGGGGCAAATAAAGAAAGCTTGTCTTCCTTTTTTAATCTCTTCTTTTATAAAAGAATATGTTTTTTCTCTTTCTCTCGGAGGAACAATGCTGGTTTTTATCTTTTTTCTTTCTTTGGGCATCTCGTCAATAACGGAAAGATCCAGCTCCCCGTAAACGGTAAGCGCCAGTGTGCGGGGGATAGGCGTAGCACTCATGGAAAGAAGGTGCGGTATGTAGCGCTTATCTTTCAAGCAAAGCCTGGAGCGTTGTTTTGTTCCGAAACGGTGTTGTTCGTCGAGTATTACCAGTGCGAGATTTTTGAACTTAACCGTTTCCTGAATCAAGGCGTGAGTTCCCACGAGGAGGTCAAGCTCTCCTTCTTGGCACTTTTTAATTAGTCTCTCTCTTGATATTTCTACGGTGTCTCCTTTCAGCTTTTTGGAGCGGAGCTTGTCTTTCTTTCCGGTAAGAAGTCCTACGTCTATTTTGAATCTCCAAAGCGTCTTTGCCGCTTCGTCGAAATGTTGGTGAGAGAGAACTTCCGTAGGCGCCATAAAGGCCACTTGATAGCCCGCTTTAATTGCCGCAAGGGCGGCTATAAGGGCGACGATGGTTTTCCCCGAGCCCACGTCTCCCTCCAAAAGGCGGTTCATGGGGCTTTCCTTCTGCATGTCTTGGAGTATCTGCCAGGAGGCTTTTTTTTGAGCATCGGTTAAAGAAAAAGAGAGATTACCGATTAAATCTTGAACCTCTTCTATATTAATGGGAACGGGAATACCCGTTTCTCTTGCCATGGCCATTTTTTTCTTTAAAAGAAGGAGCTGTAGAAGAAAGATTCTTTCAAAAGAGAGTCTTTTCCTTGCTTTCTCTATCTCTTTTTGTGATTTAGGAAAGTGGATTTGCCGTAATGCTTCCGCTATCGGAAGCAAATCTTTCTCTTTTATTACCTTCTCAGGAAGCGTCTCGTAGATTAATAGATCAACGTTCTTTAATATCGGTTTTAAAAGAAAACGCAAAAATCGGGAAGAGACTCCTTCCGTTGAAGGGTATATGGGAATAATACGAGCGGTGTGCGTAGGAAAGGCCTTGCTCCCCTTTATCTTTTCGTAGGAAGGACTTAAAAACTGCCATCCGTTATTAAAATAGCTTACGTCTCCGGAAACGAAGATCTTTTCTCCTTCTTCCAAGGATTTTGCGAGATAGGGTTGCTTGAACCAAACCACGTCTATTTCTCCGGTACTGTCTTGTAGAGTGGCTTTGGTAAACGGCATCATCTGGCGGGGAGTTTTACCTGCCTCTATTTTTATTATCTCCCCTATGGCGGTGTATTTTCCTTTTGCTCTTATCGAAGAGATAGGGGATATCTTGGAGAAATCTTCGTAACGGTGAGGAAAGTGGAAAAGCAGCTCTCCCACCGTTTTAATCCCTAAATTTCCCAATTTTTTCTGGTAAGAGGAGCCAACATAGGAGAGTTTGGGAATGGGAGTTGTAAGATCCATATAAATGAAGATTGGTGCACCCGGCAGGACTCGAACCTGCAATCTCTTCCTCCGCAAGGAAGCGCCTTATCCGGTTAAGCCACGGGTGCTTGAAACTTATTATATTCAAAATTATCGACTTTTGCAATTTGATATTTAAAGGGCTTTATAATATAATCATACATTGCAAGGAGGAGTGCGCCGAATGGCAAGGCAGCGGATTGCTAATCCGTAGCGGGTTAAACCGCTTGTGGGTTCGAGTCCCACCTCCTCCGCACCTAAAAAGGAGGGGTCGGATAACGGCTATTCCACCTGTCTTGAAAACAGGCGTCCGCAAGGACATGTGGGTTCGAATCCCACCCCCTCCGCCCGAGGAATATTTACTTTATCTTTTGCCTGTGTTATACATAAACACAAGCAATTAAATAAGTATTATATGATTAATATAGCATCTCTTTTCAGTTCTTCCGCCAAATCCTTAGGGGTAGACATTGGAACATCTTCCATAAAAATAGTTGAATTATCCAAAAAAGGAAACAAAATCTCTCTTGAAAACTACGGAGAGATTCCTACCGGAAAAATATCTCAAAAAATATCGGAAGAAGAAAGCAGAGAAAACTTTTTTACTTATTCGAAAGAGATCGCGGAGTCGATTCGTGCTGTTTTGTCGGAGACGGGAATTAAAACCAAAGATTCCACTTTTGCCATTCCGGATTTCATAAGCTTTTTTACCGCTTTTGATGTTCCTGTGATGGAAGAAAAGGAGATAGAATCCGCTGTTCAATTTCAAGCAAGACAGAGAATTCCTCTTCCTCTAAGCGAGGTTGCTCTAGACTGGATTGTTGTTGACCGTGACAAGAAAGGATCAAAAATATTGCTTTTGGCTGTACCCAATGAAGCAATTGAAAATTATAAGAAAATAGCGAAAGATTCGGGGTTGCGCTTCAGTTCTCTTGAGGGAGAAATATTCGGCTTAACGAGAGCGGTAGGAAGAAAAAGAAAGAACGAACCGATGATCGCTATTGATATCGGAATGCAGAGCACTACCATCAATATTGTAAAAGACGAAGCTCCCAGAATGAACTTCAGCTTGGATGTTTCGGGGGAAAGCTTTTTGGAAAGCATTGCTAATCACTTTAATATTGACTATAATAATACAAGAGAGGTAATTGAAAATGAAGGGGAAAACGCCTTAAACGCAATATCTCCTCTCCTTGATTCGATCATAGGAAAGAGCGCTGAGATAGGAGCGGATTATACGAAAAAACACCAGCAAAAGATTGAGAGAATTGTTCTTGCCGGAGGAATGGCAAACTTTCCGGGATTAAGAGAATATTTCCAAAAAAAGAGCGGTGTCTCTTCGGTGGAAATCGCCAGCCCCTTTCAAGGAATAAATTGTCCCAAAGCGTTGGAGGAAACCTTGTTGGAGATTGGTCCTTCTTATGCGGTTTCCGTAGGAATGGCCTTAGGAAGACTTACTTCATAAAATTCTATGGCAATAAAAGTAGCCCCCAAAAAGAAAGAGATTATTTTATCAAACGATTTCAATGTTTTGTTTGTTTTTTCCATCATTCTTTTTATAATCGCCCTGTCCAGTTATTTCTTTCTAGATTATTTAAATAGAGAAACTCGAGGGAAAATTGAAGAAACAAAAAGCGATATAAAAGAGATGGAGGCGGAGTTTCCCGGATTTAAAGATAAAGAAGAGGAAGTAAGAAAATACGAAAGAACCATCAATGATTTTATCAAAGTACAAGAGCATAGGGCGGTGGTAGATCCTTTCTTGGACGCTTTAGAGAAAAGTACGCATTCCCACGTACAAATTCGGGAAGCGAGAATTGATACCGATGAAAGAACTCTTCGCATGAACGGAGTTGCTCGCAACTTGGAAGCACTGGAGCAGCAGCACCATATATTCAAGAACCTTTCTCTGGCGCAGGGAGAGAAAGAGATTGATAATCCGATAGAGCAGGCCGAGCTTCTTTCCTTGAGAGAGGATGACGAGGACGAAAGAGTATTTTTTGAGTTTTTGCTCGTTCTTAGCTCGGAATTGTTTAAAAATAGAAAAATAAGCACGGATTAATTATATGCTACGTGTTATTATAACAATCGCCCTTCTTTTGTCCTCCATCGCCATCTTTTTCTTTTTGAGCTTGCCTCATTATGAAGCGTTGCAACTAAAGATGGCGGAGCTGGAAACGGAGAAAGAGGAATTTAGGATTAGGGAAGACTATATAAATAAGATAACGGATGTTTATGAGATAATAAGAGAAAA
The DNA here is from genome assembly GCA_003551425.1 of Candidatus Nealsoniibacteriota bacterium. Lineage (GTDB taxonomy): Bacteria > Patescibacteriota > Minisyncoccia > Minisyncoccales > PWPS01 > PWNV01. Next base: position 5,480 of record PUMP01000044.1, read on the forward strand.
CGAAGAAGAGATAGATAAACTAAGCAACGCTCTCCCTGACGGTCATTACATTCCCTCTTTGTTCTTAGCGATAAAAGATATGGAAAGATACTCCGGAGTAGCGGTAGAGCGCTTTGGCTCTTTTAGCACCCGTGATTCGAGGGATTTGCAGGGACTAAAGGAAACTGATTTTACTATTGAAGTATCGGGAACTTATTTTAACCTACGGCATTTTATTTATCATCTGGAAAATAACATGGAAAGGAGCGGATATTCCATTGAAAATCTTTCCAGGATTATAGAGGTTGAAAACATGACAATAAATTATTTTGAAGATAGAAGAAGGCCTTTGACATTTAATTTAAGCGTAAAGACTTATTCCTATTAAATAAAATCATGGGAAACAACGATCCTGTAGTAGAAAAAACCCAAAAATCAATATATACTCCTCTTGTTATCTTTATTGTAATAGGAGTGCTTGGAGTGATCGCGTGGCAAGCCTTCTTTATGGCTCCTCCCCTTGAAGAGGTTCCCGAGCCGCGAGTTCCTCAGATAAATACGGATTTTCTCACGGGAGATTATTTTCAAGACCTTGATTATTTTGAGATTATAAGTTTTCCGGAAGACGAATTGATTGGAAGAGAAAGGCCGTTTTATCCTTGGGATGAAGGAGAGATAGACGAAGAAGAGGAGGAAGAGGAAGTAACAGAAGATTTGCCATGAGTACTCTTATCCAAAAATTGCTCAAAGAAGGCATTATTGACAAGAAAGAAGCCATTGTTTTTGATGCCGAAGTAAAGAACTCCGGTAAAAAGGAGGAAGAGATTATCCTGGAAGAAGGAGTGGTCTCGGAAAAATTCCTTTTCAAGCTAAAGAGTAAAGAGCTTGACATTCCTTTTCGGGAAGAAATAGATATAGAAAGCGTAGGAAGCGTACTTCCTGATATCTTAAAGTTAATTCCGGAAGATTCGGCAAAGTACTACAAGATGGTTCCCATGGGAAAGGACGAGGAGACAATAGAGATAGGGATGGTTTACCCCGAGGAACCGAAGGCGCAGGAGGTTCTTAAGTTTGTTTCCCGAAGAGGCGGTTTTTCCTATAAGATTTTTCTTATTACCCCCAGTTCTTTCAATAAGATGCTGGAGCAGTATAATGTGCTAAGGAAAGAGATGGGAACCGCTCTGGGAGCGATAGATCAAAAAGACCTGGAAAAAGAAGAAGAGCTCAGAAAGAAAAGCAAAAAGAATGTGGAAGAGTTTCAAAGAATGGCGGAAGAGGCTCCCATTGTAAGAGTGATGTCGGTTATCTTGCGTAACGCCGTAGAAGGAGAAGCTTCCGATATTCATATTGAACCGGGAAGAGAAAAGTTAAAGGTCCGTTTCCGAGTGGACGGGATGCTTTATTCTTCTTTGTTTTTACCCCTAAAAACACACGAAGCGATCGTGGCCAGAGTAAAGATCCTTTCTAAATTGAAGATTGAAGAAAGAAGACCTCCTCAAGACGGAAGGTTTGTTTCCAAGTTTGGAGAAAAAACCATTGACTTTAGGGTTTCTACTCTTCCTACAACCCTGGGAGAAAAGGTGGTAATAAGGGTGCTTGACCCGGAAAGCAAGATAGACAAAGTTGAAGATCTCGGAGCAACGGGCAAAAACGCCGAAACCATTAAAGAAGCGACAAAGAAGCCTACTGGAATGATACTTGCCACCGGACCTACCGGTTCCGGTAAAACCACTACTCTTTATGTTCTACTAAACAAGCTAAACAAAGAAGAGGTAAACATTGTCACTCTCGAAGATCCGGTAGAGTACTTTATTCCGGGAGTAAACCAGTCACAAACCAAGCCGGAGATAGGATACGGCTTTGCGCAAGGACTCCGACAGATAGTAAGACAAGACCCGGACATTATTATGGTCGGTGAAATTCGTGACGAAGAGACCGCCGAGCTTGCCATTCACGCCGCTCTTACCGGACATATTGTTTTATCTACCCTGCACACCAATGACGCGGTGGGAGTTATTCCGAGACTTATCGATATGGGTATCCAACCCTTCCTTCTTACTCCTTCTCTTAATATGGCGATTGCTCAAAGGCTGGTAAGAAAATTATGTGAGAAGTGTAGAGAAGAGTATGATCCTCCCGAAGAGGCAAAGAAAATGATAGAGAGTGAGCTAAAGGGAGTGAAAGAAGCGGACACCGACTCGTTTAAGCTTTACAGGCCCAAGGGATGCAATACTTGCGGCTCAAGCGGCTACAAGGGAAGAATCGGTATTTACGAGACCTTATCCATGGATGACAAATTGGCGGAAGTAGTCTTAAGCAATGCAAGTGAAAGCAAAATAAAGCAACAAGCGAAAAGACAAGGAATGATAACCATGCGCCAAGACGGAATAATGAAAGCAATAAAGGGCGAGACCACTATTGAAGAGGTAATAAAAGTAACCAAAGAAGCAGCATAATAAATCTATGATAAATTACGAGGAAAAATTAAAAGAACTACTTCATATCGCGATAGAGAGAGGTGCTTCCGACCTTCATGTTTCCGTTCCTCACCCTCCTATTTTAAGGATTGACGGAAGCCTTACCAAGGTGCAAGGGGAAAAAGAGATCAGCTCGAAAGATGCAAAAGAGTTTGCTTTTGTATTAATGAATGAAGCACAAAAGAAAGAGTTTCTCAGAAAGAAAGAGATTGATCTTTCCTATAACATCAATGATAAAGCGAGATTCAGGGTAAATATATTTTGCCAAAGAGGAGAAGTCTCTTTTACTATGAGACTTGTTCCTTTTCATGTAAAAACACTTGAAGAGTTGAATTTGCCGGAATCTTTGTATAAGTTTTCTGCCGCTACTCAAGGGTTTGTATTGATTACGGGGCCGGCTTCTCACGGAAAATCTACTACTCTGGCTGCCTTGATAGACAGAATAAACAAAACCAGATTCGATCATATTGTTACTATTGAAGACCCGATAGAATATGTTTTTCAAGACGACAAGTCGCTTATAAACCAAAGGGAGATGAAACAAGATGCGTTTTCTTTTGCAGGGGCGTTAAGGTCAACTTTCCGCCAAGATCCGGACGTAGTAATGATCGGAGAAATGAGGGACCCGGAAACGATCGCTACCGCTATTACCGCTGCCGAAACCGGACATTTGGTGTTTTCCACTTTACACACGAACTCCGCAAGTCAGACGATTCACCGAATTATCGACTCTTTTCCTCCCGAACAACAGGGCCAGATCAGTGCGCAATTAGCAGTTTCTCTTAAAGGAGTGGTGTCTCAGAGACTGATTCCGGCAAGAGGAGGAGGAATGATGCCCGCCTATGAGATAATGACCAACACGTTTGCCGTCTCTAACTTAATCCGCAAGAACAGGATTCATGAGATAGACTCTTTTATTGAAACCTCTTCTAAGGACGGAATGATAAGTTTGAATAAATGTTTGGCGAAACTGGTTGCCGAAAAGAAGATTTCTTCGGAAAACGCTCTTGCCTACTCCTTGAATCCAAGCGCGCTTGAGAAAATGCTTTAGTAATTTATATCAGCATGCAGTTTAATTATCGAGCAAGAGATAAAGACGGAAACCTTAAAACCGGAACAGTTGATGCTTCGTCAAAAGGTGCTGCAATTTTAAAGCTACAAGACCAAAATCTCTATGTCACTTTGCTTGAAGAAGAAAAAGTTCCTTTCTACAAAAGAAGCATTAAGTTGCCACAAAAGATTTCTCAACTTGATATAGTGGTTTTTTCCAGGCAGTTGGCCATAATGCTTCAGTCAAAGATAACCGTCGTGGAGTCGTTGGAAATTATATCCAAACAGATCACCAATACCACTTTTCGGGAAAAGATAAGGAACATAATGGAGAACGTAGAAGGAGGGGTCCCTCTTTCCAGAGCGTTCCGAAAACACCCCGACGTCTTCTCTCTTTTTTACACAAGCATGGTAGAGTCCGGAGAGGCATCCGGTAAGCTTGCCGATTCACTGGATTATCTTGCTACCCAACTTGAAAAAAGCTACGAGTTCCGAAGAAAAATGCTCGGAGCGATCACTTATCCGGCCCTTATTATAGTAGTCTTCAGTTCCGTGCTTACGTTCTTGTTTATCTTTGTAGTGCCCGAGCTTGTAGAGATGCTTGAGGAATTTGATGCGGAAATACCCCTTCTTACCCGTATAGTGATAGGATTTTCCGAGTTTGTGCAAAGTTGGTGGTGGGCGGTGATTATAACTTTGCTTGTTATTTTCTTTTCTTTTTCACGTTACATAAAAACGGAAGAAGGAAAAGATTTATTTGACACTTATATTCTTAAAATACCTCTCTTTGGCAAGCTTCTTAAAAAAATATACCTTTCTTATTTTGCCGAAAGCATGTCCACCTTAATGGCAAGCGGTCTTAATATTGTCAAGGCTCTTGATATTACCGAAAAGGTAGTGGGAAATACCGTGTATCAGATGATTGTGCGGGAGATTAAGAAAGAAGTAAAAGAAGGTAGAGACATAAGCTCTGTACTTGAAAGGTATCCGGATTATTTTCCTTCTCTTTTTGTGCAGATGCTGGTTGCCGGAGAGAAGAGCGGACAGATGAGCTTTTCCTTCAAAAACGCCACTAAATTTTATCAAGAAGACGTGGAAAGAAGCATGGATTCTTATGTAAAGCTTGCCGAACCCATCCTTATTATCCTCCTTGGCGGACTTGTCGGGTCATTGGTTTTGTCAATTCTTCTTCCTATTTACAATATAGGGCTTGCCATGTAGCTTGACTATTTATTTTTAAAGTGATATTTTGAAGTTAGACATAAAAAAAGGTCGTGTAAAATAAACTAAAGTTATGATGAAAAAAGAAAAAGGTTTTACGCTTATTGAGCTCTTAGTAGTAGTTGCGATTATTGCCATATTAAGTGGTATTGCTTTTATCTCCATTCAAGGAGCAAGGCTTAGAGCATTTGATACGCAAATAAGATCGGAGCTTTCTCAGATAAGAAGCAACGCGGAGATGTATTATTACGAGGCGGAAGGAGAGTATGGTGACTATAGAAATTCTTCCGGATGGGAGACGATAAAAAACAAAATTCCCGGATGCAGCCAAGCAATATTAGCTGAACAAGGCTATGACCCTTCTAATGTTTATCAGCTTGAAATTGAAGACGTAAGCAACCCTCAAAACTATATTGCATGGGCGCCGCTTTGTTCTGAAGATGACGGAGAAGGAGCAAGAATATACTGCGTAGATGCCAGAGGGAATTCATTAGAAACTTCAATGGGATATTTGTCGGATTATATAAGACCAGAGTACGACTGCACAGAGGAAGAATAATTGAAAAAAACATTAAATGCAGAGAGCGAGAGAGGATGTGTTAAGCATTTTACTCTCGCTCTTTTGTGTTATAATGAAAGAAGTGTTTTATAATAAAAAATAAATCTAATATGCGCTCTCACACCAAAAAAATAATATTTCTTTTTTTAATATTTATCTTTTTTTTGCTTCCTCTTGGTAATGAATTATTAGCTTATTCAGGAGTTCAAATAGGTACGCAGTATTGGATGGATGAAAATTTAAATATTAATACGGGGACCAATTGGTGTTATGACAACTCTCAGACAAACTGTGCTATTTACGGAAGATTGTATGACTGGGATACGGCAAGAAACGTTTGTCCATCCGGGTGGTATTTGCCTTCCGACAATGATTGGCATATTTTGGAATATTATCTGCACGACCCAGCAAGTATCGGGGGATGTGACCCGGATAGAGAAACTTTAGATTGCAGGCCTGCGGGTGATAGGCTGAAGCCAGAGGGCGATACCGGCTTTAATCTTCAATACGGTGGTAGGGTACGGGTAACTCCTTCGGGAGCTGATTCTTTTTACTGCTCAACCGCCAGCAGCTCTTTGGGTCGAGGAAATTACTGGTCTTCTACGGCCAGAAGCGGAACCGCCGATGCTTGGATGCGGCAAGTAGGGACAAGCTGGTCAGGAGTTACTCGAGATTCGGAGCCAAGAGAAGATTACGGTATTTCGGTGCGGTGTATCAGTGATAATGGTCCGGGACCGGGGCCGACGCCTGACCCCGAAAACACTCTTCGAGTTCGCAGTAGTCTTGATGGTTCTAATCGCACGGGAGCTTCGATAAGTCGCACAGCCGGGACTACGGGGACAGGCGGGACTACTTCATATAACGTTGTTAGAACTTCAAACATAGATACAACGCTAAGAGCTCCCACAACTCATGCCGGAGGAGATTTTAGTCACTGGACGGGATGTGATCAAACTTTAAGCAATAGAAGATGTAGAGCTATTTTAAGCGGAGGATCTTCACAAACAATAAGGGCGCATTATACGACGCCGGATGATCCGGAAAACACCATCCAAGTCCGCAGCCGCGTTGACGGTTCACTCAATTACGGAGCATCCATAACCCGTACTGCGGGAACCACCGGAACAGGAGGAACCACTTATTACAGCAGAACAA
>PUMP01000015.1 GCA_003551425.1 Candidatus Nealsoniibacteriota bacterium
CCTGCTAGATAAACACTCTTGATTCCTGTCCCTAACGTGCCTCTTCTAAGCTGCTTAAGAACATTGCCGTCTTTTCTAAAGTATTCTATTCTTTCGCCTTCTATAAACAGCACACCCGGAACATTGCTTTGTGGCACCGGATCAGGCAGAGAAGATGCATCTTCTAATTTAATTTCTGTGTCATAGAAATGCAGGTCCTCATCTATAACCTGAGTATCTCTCAGCCTCTTGTAGTGAGTTCTGTTAAAGATGTCTTTGAATTGTCTCCAACCAAATGCATTTTGAACAGGTGCAGCAGAGAAGTGAAATATTTCTACCGTGTCTTGCTCACCGAATGTTCTATCGAATTTTACAAAGCTTCTATTTCCTACAAGAGTATAATCAATATTAGGTGATTGTAGTTCGCCATTTACAATTGCCCACACCCATGCTGTTCCAGCTGCTGGTTTTTTCAACTTTATCAAACCATTCTGTAGCTGTCTAAAATCAAAATAATCAGCAGTTTCAGGAGTCAGTGCGGTTCTTTCAATTACATCTTTGTTCTGTCTTTCTATTCTCTGACTGTTATGATTGCTGAAAGAATAAACTGTGACTTCTTCTCCTGCTTCAGGAGCGTTATCCAGATGAATTATAGGCAAAGTAGAATCCTCTCCTCTTGAAGGAACAAAGTTTCCATTTTCGTCGAATTCTCCAAATCTGTATTCTGCATCTGATATAACATATACTCTGAGTTCGTCGCCCGGACTTCCTACTCCTGGCTCGAGCACAATTGTGCTTGCATCATCTACATCGTCTAGACCAGAAGAACCTATGAATCTCCATTGTTGTAAAAATTCTATGCGATTGCCATTTAGATAAACTTCTAGCTGTTGACTTGAAACTGTTCCTTCTGGAACTTGTGTAAGATCCAGTTGATATTCTCTGCGTTCATCTACATCAAATACCTGATTGAAGCCTGCAGATAAAATTCTATTTCCTACCTGAACTAATACATGCACTAGAGCAGGTTGTTGTGCAAATATATTGTTTTCTAGCACAAACTGATCAGTGGAGCCGTCTCCTATAAACTTGTCTATGTTTACAGTGCTAAAGTTATCAGATATAGGTCCTTCTTCCAGGATCATTATTGCTACTTGATGCCCTACTTGTGGCATATCAGGAACAGTTACTACAACATTTCCTTGTATTTCAAAACCTGAATCAGATTCTTCTAGAACAAACGGAACTGTTTCTCCGTTTACAGTAACAACAGCTTGTAAATCGTCTTGCCATCTTGCTCTTGTTAAAAACTGACCGGTTTCTCCGTCTGCAATAAATGTGTCGATATCGAAAATATTTTTGCCAGAGAAGCCAAGGTTGACAATATTCAGTATACTGTCCTGTAGCAGCGGCTGATCCAGAATGATTGTTTTTGCAGATACATTTATAAAATAATCATCTGATGACAGTATGTCGTTGTCGACTTTTACAAACACTGCGTTTTTGTTTACAATGTCGCTGCCTACATCGAACACGGTTCGAGACCCGTCGCCTCTATAATTTACAGAAGTAATATTGCTAGCCCCTGTATCTGGACGTTCGAATACTTTTAGGTCTAGTGTATCTAAAACCTGCCCCGGTACGACTTCTTCAGGACCCTTTGAGGTTGTAGGCGTTACAAATCCATCGCCATCTACTGTTATGTCTGCAGACTCCAGTCCTGTTGCAGTAAGTTTATCAAAGCTTCCTCCTTTGAGAACAGTGTCAAATGCTTCTGGATCCGGAATAAAGCTGCCGTCGCTTGTGATTTTTCTAACAATAATAATTACGGTTTGTTCTTCAGGTGTTAGGGGCACCGTGGGAATGTCTAGTTCATCTAGGAATATTGTAGTAGTCGAACCATCACCTATAATACTTTCAGTAGTTGCGTCTGGATTTGTTTGTTCTGCTGTTCCAAAGTTTGGATCATCCATTCGCGTGTTCGAAACTACGTTTCCGAATGAGTCTCTTGCTACTCGATATATGTTATACACTACGTCAACATCTAGAGGCTTGCTAAGTTCAATTTCTATAGTAGACCCATCTAGTTGTATAATTTCATCTTCAAAATTTTGATCAAAATTATCATAAGCTTGATCTATCCAGCCTGCTGTGTCCCATCCCGTTGTTCCTTCAAAACCGAAGCTTGTTACTTCTACTCCGCCGTAGTCCACACCGTCCATTAATTGAGCAAGCTGGCTAGGTGTGTCAACTCCCTGGAGAAATTTAGCTCTGTCTTGTGCGTTCAACAGTCTGGTGTCTTTGTGATATTCGACAACAACTTGTGCACCTTCTGGAGGAGGTGTAATAAACTCTACAACTCCTTGTGTTCTGGTATATCCTTTTCTGGTATCTTGTTTGTTTTGCAGAGTGTAACTACCTACAAGTGATTCTACTCCGTTTATTCTAACAATTGTTTTGTTTGTTCTTAAATCCACAGGCCACTCAAGATCGAATACCAACCTTGAACCAGATCCTGCAAATTCCTGTACTGTATTAAGAGTA
>PUMP01000038.1 GCA_003551425.1 Candidatus Nealsoniibacteriota bacterium
ATGAAAGAATTTATATCTCTGACTCTCTCGAAACAATATATTTCTATAGCTCCGTCTTTGCGCCACAAGGAATGAGTCTTAACATGATTCATGAATGGAGGTATTTTAACGAAGAAGAAAAAAAATGGGAAGTTGTTTCAAGGATACCGTTTTTTATTGAAGGGGGGCGTGATATCGGATATCGGTGGTTTACTTATCGCAGTGTATGGCCGGGGAAGTGGAGGGTAAGTATTAAAACGGAGTCCGGTCAGACCGTAGGAAGAAAAGATTTTTGGATAATAAAAAACAAAGATCTATTGGAGTTAGAAGAGAAGATAAAATAATGCAACAGGAAGTTTTTCATATCTACAAACCGAAAGGAATCTCTCCTCTTGATGCAATTAAAGATTTTAAAAGCAAAAATCCGAAGTTTGAGAATATAAAAATGACCTACGCCGGAAGATTGGATCCGATGGCGGAAGGAGTTCTCTTGATAATTGCGGGAAAGGAGCTGAAAAAAATTAAAGAATACCTAAAGCTGGATAAAAAATACGAAGGGGCGTTTCTTTTTGGCTTTTGCAGTGATACTCATGATATTCTCGGAATTCCGGAGAAAAGAAGAGGGTCTCTCGATAAAGAATCTATTAAAGAAACCCTTCTTCAGTTTGAAGGAGAGTTTTCTTTTTCGCTTCCCTTGTTTTCGGCATATAAAATAAAAGGAAAACCGCTCTTTCAGTGGAAACTGGAAAACAGGACAGATGAAATTAAGGTTCCGAAGAAAGTTGTAAGCATATATAAATTGCAAGTGAGAGAGGTCAAACAAATTTGTAAAGAAAATCTGGAGTCGGAGATATTAAATAATTTGGATATGGTAAGGGGTAACTTTAGGCAAGAAAGGATAAAGAAAGAGTGGAAGAAGTTACTTAAAGAAGAGGAGTATTATTGGATTGCAAAGGTTAAGATTTTTTGCAGCAGCGGAACCTATGTAAGAAGTATCGCGCATCGAGCCGGCAAGCGCTTGAAAAGCGGATCGGTACTTCTTGACCTTCGAAGAACAGCGGTGGGGAGTTACGAGATAGATTAGTTTGTTTTTTGGGAAGTTATGTTAAAATACGGAAAAGTATGAGTAAGGATTTTATTTTTACAATCATTATTGTCTTTTTTTTAAGTGGAACGTGTTTATTCTACTTTTTTCAGATACATAAAATACCTGAAATTGAAGAGGTTGTTGTTCCGCATGAATATTTAGAAGAACTAAGAGAAAAAGAAAAGGAAGAAGAAAAAGAAGAAGAGGTGGTGATAGAGATTGCCTCCGAGCCCAGGCTAATTGATGATAATCCTCTTTACTACCTTCCGGAAGGAAAAAATTATGCGAGGGTTATAGGAAAACCGTTGATTTATGCTTCTCCCGAGGCCAAGCATCATCACAGAAAGCAAGACAGTGATATCGCCTGGGCTAATGTAACGGAAAACACTTTTGTAAACGGGCAAAAGTTTTATAAAATAAATTGGGGCTGGGGGCTTTCCGGATGGGTTACAAGCGAGGCGCTTGATTTTAGCCCTATATTATCAAGACTTAAGGGGGTAAAAATAGAAGAGCGGATGGACGAACACTTGGCAATGGTTTATGTCGGAGCACTAAACGTAAGGTCTTCTCCCGGTGACTTGAAAGAAGAAGCAATTGTCGGGAGATTGAATAAATATGACTTAATATCGGTAAAGAACAAAAAGAACATTGAGGGTGAAATTTGGTATCAAATTGCGGAGAACCAATGGGCTCACAGCGGTTATGTGCGTAATTTGACTCCCGGGAAAAGACCTGCCGGTGTCGGAGAAGACGATAAGTGGATTCAGGTAAACTTGACCGAACAAACCATATTTGCTCATGAAGGAGACACTCCTCTTTATGCTACGTTAACCTCTACGGGAAGATATGGACGTGAGACCATTACCGGACTTTTTTGGCCACGAGTAAAAGCTCGTTCCGCTCCTATGCAAGCAGAAGAATATTCATATGACTTTGCAGATGTTCCTTGGATTTATTATTTTTCAGGCGATTATGCATGGCACGGAACTTATTGGCATGATAATTTCGGAACGGTTCAAAGTTCAGGATGTGTGAACTTAAGTCCTTATGATGCACACTGGTTTTTTCATTGGTCTGATCCGGAAGTTCTGCCGGAAAGAAATGAGGCGTCTACTTTTGCTGGAAACGGTACCTGGGTGTATGTACATTACTAAGAAAAAACACCGCTTTAGTTGCGGTGCTTTGAATCAAAGAACTGGAATGCCTTTTTTTTAGTTAAAGGTTTCTTAATTTGGAAAACTTGCTTGAACAGACTTATTATTTTTTCTTGATCTTGTTTACTCTTTCCTTTAAGTACGGAAAATTTGAAGGGAAGGGGAGGCCCTTCCGCAAATTCTACGCATTTGTGGCAATAAGTATGTTCCGGGCTGACGGAAATTTCGTTATTGTAAGAAAAACGAATAGTGAAATACTGCACGACGTTCTTTTCACAAAAAGAGCATAACATTACGGGAGACCTATCCTCGCCCTTTCTTTTTAGGAGCCATTCCAGATGGCGATGATAGTTGTTCTTTTCTCTTTTTCCGGTAAAAGCGCTTTCCGTTTGTTGCAGCCATTTACACAACTCAGTGTAATCACTGAACATCATTAACTCCAAGGTTTTTCCTTTTTTTGTTGTCCAAGGTTCTTTTGGATTGTAATTTTCCAAAGATTACACCCTCCTTTCAATATATATTATACCACATTTTTTAATAATTGGAAGCCTTTCTGTTTACAAAAAAGGAAAAGAAAAGTATTCTTTATAAAAGGTCGAAATTGAAAAATTAAAAATATAAAAATTATGCAAATAAAATTATTGGTGATTTTGATTGTTCTTGCAGTAATCGGAGGAGGTGCTTATTATTATACAGAACTATCTCTTACCGATGAGGAAAGAGTTGTAAGGGCAATGCAAAACACGATAGAGCTTGATTCTTATACCTCGCAATTTGATTTCGGTACTATAGCTCTAGAAGAAGATGAAGAGGTTGCTAAAATATCTTTCTCCGCTAAAGCTGATGTTGATACGGTTGAAAAAGCGATAGAGGGAGAAGGTGCTTTTGATATTGATTATCAAATGGAAGGAATGGAAATGAGTTTTTCTTTGGAAGGAGGGCTGCTTGTTGTAGATGATAATCTCTACGGGAAGATAGAAACTATTCCCGCTCCTTTAATGGTCTTTTTACCTGTTACTGAAGCGGAAATGATTTCCGAGATTACGGGAGAATGGATCCTCTTACAAGAAGATCTTTCAGAAGAAACGGTAGAGGACTTAGATGAGTTTGAGATGGACGAAGAAACTGTGAAAAAATTAACGAAAGAGGCAGAGGAGCTATTCGTCTTGCTTTGGGAGAAGGAGGTACTTCTCTTGGAAGATAAAGAAACCGATGAAATAGACGGAAAGAAAGTTACCAAATACTCTGTTGTAGTTGATCTGGACAATGTGCCGGAGTTTTACGAAGAGGGAGTAATGCCGTTTTTTGAGTTTCTCGGAGAAGATGTACTTGAGCTAGACGAAGAAGAAATGGAGGAGATGAGGGAAGGCTTAAAAGAAGCAGAAGATTATTTGAAAGACGAAGAAAACATAGAAGAGATAGAAGAATCTCTTGAAAAGCTGGATCTGTATATTTGGACAGACGGTAATTATATCCACAAAATAAGAGTAGAGATGGACTTTAAGGCGGATGAGGATGACTTTGATATAGAAGACATTCCGGAGGCAGACAATATTTCTCTTTATTTTGAGATAAGTTACAGTAATTTCAACGAAAATTTTGATATTACTGCTCCGGACGATTATTTGCTTATCGACGACATCATGCAAAGTTTTGAAGAGATGATGATGCCCTCCGTTCCTACTCAAGATTTTTACGATGAGGATTTTGACTATGAAGACTTTGACATAGACGAGACGGATTTTGAGATGTATTTCTAACATTGTGTCTTGCCCATACACGAAGGCCCGGTTTTTCCGGGCCTTTGTTGTAATATTAAAAGCTTTATATTATAGTTGTCAAAGAGGTAAGAAGATTAAAATTATTTATTATGTCCGACAATACTAATGGTAAAATTGTAGAGAAGAAAATTACTCCTCGCAGTGAAGATTATTCGCAGTGGTATTTGGATGTGGTAAATGCCGCTGATCTTGCCGAAAATGCTCCGGTTCGAGGATGTATGATTATAAAGCCCTATGGTTATAGTATTTGGGAACATACAAAAAAGATACTTGATCAAAAGTTCAAAGAAACAGGTGTTTCCAACGCTTATTTTCCCCTATTTATCCCGGAGAGACTTTTAAACAAAGAAAAAGAGCACGTAGAAGGTTTTTCTCCGGAAATCGCTGTTGTCACTCATGCAGGAGGGAAGAAGCTTGAAGAGCCTTTGGTTGTGCGCCCGACATCGGAAACCATTATGTATGACTCTTTCTCAAAATGGATCCAGTCTTATCGCGATTTACCTATTCTTATTAACCAGTGGTCAAATATTGTCAGGTGGGAGATGCGCCCTCGGTTGTTCTTACGAACGACAGAGTTTTTATGGCAGGAAGGGCATACTGTTCATGAAACACACGAAGAAGCGGATGAAAGGGCGCGACAAATGCTTGAGATTTATCGTGACGTTGCGGAAAGTGTTATGGCAATCCCCGTCTTTGGCGGAGTTAAATCGGAAGCGGAGAAATTTGCCGGTGCGCTTCACACTTATACTATTGAGGCTATGATGCAAGACGGGAAAGCATTACAGTTTGCAACATCACATAATCTTGGCCAAAATTTTTCGAAGGCTTTTGATGTCTCTTTCTTAGACAGGGAGGGTGACAAAAAATATGGCTGGCAAACGAGCTGGGGACTTAGTACTCGTGCTATTGGCGGTCTTATTATGACTCATAGCGATGATAAAGGATTGGTGGTGCCCCCGAAACTGGCTCCTGTTCAAGTTGTTATTACCACTATTGGCGGGGAAGACAATAAAGAGGTCATAGAAAAGGCGCATGAAATTGAAAAAAGACTCAAAGAAGCTGATGTTAGGACTTTAATTGACAAGAGAGACCTTCGTCCCGGTGAAAAGTTTTATGAGTGGGAGAAGAAAGGAGTTCCTATTCGCCTTGAGTTAGGCATGAAAGATATTGCGGAAGATTCCGTTGTGCTTGTACGCCGTGATAACGGAGAAAAAGAAAAGAAACCTTTAAGCAATGACCTTTATAAAGATATTGTTTCCCTTTTGGAAGAGATACAAAAGAATTTATATGACAGAGCACTGGCATATAAGAAAGAAAAAACAAAATTTGTGGATACTTGGAAAGACTTTGTAAGAGCAATCGAAGACGGCAACTTTGTTCATGCCCATTGGTGCGGAGAGAAAGAAGTGGAGGCTCAAATAAAAAGCGAAACGAAAGCTACTGTCCGATATATTCCTTTTGACCAGAAGGAAGAAGAGGGTAAGTGTATAAAAACCGGAAAGCCTTCTTCGGGCAGAGTGATATTTGCAAAAGCTTATTAGGGTTGATGCTTTTTCCTTTTACTGGTAGACTTTAAAGTAGCTCAATAAAAGGAGGGAGCGGTGATGTCACGCGAAGACTTGATTCGTGTCGGGTCACTTATAAAAATTAAGTTTCAGGACAGTAAATCACCCGTAATGGTTAAAATATCAGAAGAACAAGGGCCAAACCTTAAAAACGAGGAATTTTTAAAAATCTCTTTGCAGTCTCCTTTTGCTCAAGCAGCAATGGGTGCTAAAAAGGGTGATAAAGTGACCTACGAGATAAAGAGTCGAGAAACAAAAGAAAAAAGAAGACGAGTTGTAGAAATTCTTGACGTAATAAACAAGTAGGAGGTGCCCTTTGAGTGCCTCCTTTTTTTAAACTATGTATTTTAAAATAAAGTGGTGGCAACTTATTCCTTACGAAATCGCCGTTCTTTCTTTGGGGATTGTCCTTGGAGCCTATTGGCATTATTTTTTTTCCGATTTCCTTTATTTTCTTCTCATACTTTTTATGCTTTGCGGCGGTTATACGATGTATATGCTTTTAAAACAAATAAGCTTTCCCAAAGATGATTGATTTTATAGTATCACACAGAGAAGTTTTTCTTTTTGTTCACACTTATGTGGTGATTATTACTTTTGGGTTAATTTCTGTTCTGGGAGCTTTTCTTTATAAGAAAAATTTTAAAAGGTGGCTCTCTATTATTCTTTGGACTTTTTTCGGATTCTTCTTTTTCCTTTTTTTGTTCTCCTCAATGGTTTGTTTTATTGCCTCTTTGGCCTAAAAAATGAAAAAAGTAAAAGTTAATGATAAGATGCAGCAGGGCTATGAGTATATACTTACAAAATCTCCGGGAAGCGATTTTCACCCTGATTTTAATCCCGAAATTACACCCAAAGAGATGTTGGAACTTGGAGTTTTTTGTGGAAAGTATATGACGGACTGTAAGGATGAATTTCCGAGGAGTTGGTTTAAAAAAGCCAAGCTCTCTCCGGAAAAAAGAAACTGTTCTTTAAATTATTTTCAAATAAACGCAAGCATGCCTCTTTCTTATTGGAGAAAAAAAGGATGGATTTATAAAGATGATCCGCGAGGGTGGTTTCAATGGTATTGCCGCTATTACCAGGGAAGAAGAATAAAAGGAGAAGATGAAAGGCAGATTAAGCGCTGGAAAGCGATAAAACGGCACCTAGGCGCTGTTAAAAAAAATTGCAGAGCAAGAGACTTAAATTGTCGAAAAAAACAAAGACAGGCTCTTTTACATTGGGCCTATGATTCTAGAAAAATTTAAATTATGTCAGAATATTATAAAGGAAAAAGAAGCCGTAATATTTACAATCCAAAAGATAAAGAACCTTTTCGGCTTAGTAGATCGAAGATAGACTTATTTTTAAATTGTCCTCGTTGCTTTTATATTGACAGAAGACTTGGTGTGGGAACTCCTCCCGGGTATCCTTTTGCGATTAATAGCGCAGTAGACACTCTTTTAAAGCAGGAGTTTGATTTACACAGAGCAAAGAGCACTACGCACCCGCTCCTTGAAAAATATGGAGTGGATGCAGTTCCTGCAAAGGTAAAAGAAATAGACGAATGGAGGGAGAACTTTAAGGGCGTGCAATTTTATCACGAACCGACGAACTTTATTATAACGGGAGCGATTGATGACTTGTGGATAAATAAAGAAGGGGAGTATATCGTTGTTGATTACAAGGCGACAAGCAAAGACGGAGAAATTACGGAGCTTAACAAAGAGTGGCAGGACGCATATAAAAGACAAATGGAGATTTATCAGTGGCTTTTACGTAAAAACAAATTGAATGTTTCTGATACGGGGTATTTTGTTTATTGTAACGGCAGAACCGATGTGGAGGCTTTTGATGGGAAAATAGAGTTTGATGTGACTTTAATTCCTTATAAGGGAAGCGACAAATGGGTGGAAGAAACACTTTATAACATAAAAAAAGTTTTAGACAGTGAACTTCTTCCTGAAAGCGGAGAAGATTGTGATTTTTGTCTTTATCGCAAAGAGGCATACAAAGCTCTTGATGAAAAGGGCCATAAAGATACTTAAGTGGGTTTGTGGAAAACGAAGTGTTGACTTTTTCAACAAATATTGTATTATATTAACAAGGTTTTTAGGGTTTTAAAAATTTTTAAGGAGGTATTTCAATTGATCTTTAAAAGAGAGCTGGAAAGAATGAAGGCGGAGTTGGAGAAAAAACTGGAGGAAAAAAGGGAAGAGGTATGTAGAATCAACAGAGGAGTGGACAGTACGAAGAACAAGCGAGAGGCAATAAATAATATTCTTACTGATATGGAAATTCTGGAGAAAAGTATTGCCGGAGCCAATCGTTGTCTTAATGGTAACGGAGTTTGCTTTATCGCTACCTTGAGAATGGAAGGCGAGGTCTTTGACGTTTTGATTTGTGAAAATGCGCTTCCTATCTTCGTGGAAAACGACGACCGTTCACTAAAAATCATCTCTGAGAAAAGCCCTCTTTCCAGTGCTCTTCTGCGGGAAAACCCAGGTCCGGGGGAGATTATATCTTTTGATGTTCCCAACGGTGGCAAAAAGAAAGCAGAAGTTATAGATACCTATACGCCCTAAAAACCCAAAAAGGGGGAGAGAACACCACTCTCTCCCTTAATGCGTTTATTGACAGTTTCTTTCGGTTGTGTCATTATTAAAACCGGCTCAAGCAGGTGAGGTAATCGCTCTTTTCTTGTAAAAGGAAGGAGAGGAAAGTCCGAACACTCACTTTTTAGTAAGAAGATAGTGGGTAACTCCCACACGCTGTAAGGCGAGGGGTGCGAGCAGAGACGCGTTTTTTCGCAAGAAAAAGCGGTTCCTTCGGGAACAGTCTTGATGGAAACATCGGGAGTGAAACGGCTAAATCCCTATCCGGGTGCAAGGGCAAACTTTGGTGGCCCGCTGGAGCTTCGGAGTAATCCGGGGCCAAGATAAATGATTACCGTCCCTGTTTTGCGGGGATAACAGAATTCGGCTTACTTCCTGCTTGAGCCTTTTTATATTATTTGGTGATGATAAAGCGTATACTCAATTCAAGATCTAATACGATTACTTTTTCCGCTGTCTTAATTGCTTTTTCAGTGGGGATGAGTGCGCTTTTAGGATTATTGAGAGATCGTCTCTTAGCTGCTAACTTTGGAGCCGGAGTCGATCTCGACATCTATTTTGCGGCTTTTAGAATCCCGGATTTTGTTTACGGGGTTTTGATTATGGGAGGAATTGTGGCCGCTTTTCTTCCCGTTTTTGCCGATACGCTGGAAAGGGATAAAGAAGATGGTTGGAAGTTGGCGAATAATACGTTAAATGTACTTTGCTTGGTTCTTGTTTTCTTAGGGACAGTTCTCTTTATCTTTGCTCCTGTGATTGTACGCTTCATTGCTCCCGGATTTACGGGAGAAGAAAGAGAGTTTATGGCGCTTTTAACTCGTATTATGATGGTAAGCCCTGTACTTCTTGGAATATCAAGTCTTTTCTCCGGGATATTACAATACTTTGATCGTTTTCTTGCTTATTCATTGGCTCCCGTTCTTTATAACGTGGGGATTATTTTCGGTATTCTTTTCCTGGCTCCGCTCTTTGACCCCGAAAAGGCTCTTATGGGGGTTGCTCTTGGCGTTGTTGTCGGTTCCGTGATGCATTTTATTATACAAATTTTTCCGGCCTATTTTTCGGGCTTTTCTTATAAATGGATTATCGATTTAAAGCAAAAGGAGCTAAAGCGCATTTTTTATTTGATAATACCTCGCTTTATCGGGCAGTTCGCTACTCAAATCAATTTAGTTGTAATTACGGCCCTTGGGTCTATGCTTGCTGCAGGGAGTATCTCCGTTTTTTATTTTGCCGAACACCTACAAGCTTTTCCGGTAAGGGTTGTGGGAGTGGCTTTCGCTGTTGCCGCTTTTCCGTCTTTCTCTCGGTCTTTTGCGCTTAAAAACAAAGAAATGTTTTTAGAGCATTTTTCCATGGTGGTGCGGCAAGTACTTTTTCTTATTATCCCAATAAGTGTTTTTGTCTTTCTTTTGCGCGCGCATATTGTGCGCCTTGTTCTTGGGACGGGAGAATTCGGATGGGGGGCGACGCAACTGACAGCCGCTTCTCTTGGGATTTTCTCTTTTTCCTTTTTTGCCACTGCACTTGTGCATGTTTTAGTACGTGCTTTTTTCTCTTTTCAAGATACACGAACACCGGTTATCGCTTCCGTAATAGCGATGACCTTTAATATAATACTCTCTTTTCTTTTTATCTGGGCTCTTGGCTTTGATAATCTCTTTCGTGCGTTTTTTGTGGATATCTTACACCTTAAAGAGCTCTTGCCTCATATTGAGGTTATCGCTTTTCCCCTTGCTATCTTGATATCTACTGCCTTGCACTTCTTTTTACTTATGTGTTTTTTAAGAAAGAAAATGGGATTTTTGCGAGAGAGGGAGATAATGGAATCATTTTTAAAGATCATAGCTTCTTCTTTCTTAGCGGGAGTGTTTGTTTTTGCCTCTTTGCGTATAACAGGAACTCTTCTGGAGGTTAATACTTTTTTAGATATTTTTACCCAGATTCTCATTGCCTTTATAACAGGATGTTTAATATACGTTTTGTCATCAAAATTACTTGATTCTCCTGAGCTTTCCGGGGTAATCGGGTCTTTTTCGAAAAGATGAAAATAAGAAATTTCTGCATTATATCCCATATAGACCACGGTAAATCCACTCTTGCCGATAGATTTCTCGAGATTACGAAAACCGTTTCGGAGAAGAATATGCAAGACCAGTTTTTGGATAACATGGAGCTGGAAAGGGAAAGGGGAATTACCATTAAACTAAGGCCGGTACGCATGATTTACAGAGATCATATTCTTAATATGATTGATACACCGGGCCATGTTGATTTTTCTTACGAGGTCTCTCGATCTCTTGCCGCGGTAGAGGGAGCGGTATTATTGGTAGATGCGACAAAAGGTATTCAGGCACAAACTCTTGCCAACCTGCAGCTTGCCAAAGAAAGAGGAGATGATTTTACAATTATTCCGGTGATAAATAAGATAGATATGGAGAACGCGATGATTGAAGAAACGGAGAACGAGATGATAGAAGCCTTGAAGATAAAGAAGGAAGATATTATTAAGATATCGGCAAAGCAAGGCACGAACATAGAAGAGGTTCTTGAAAGCGTTGTAGAGCGTATTTCTCCTCCCCGAAAGACAGATGACAATTATTTCCGCTCTCTTGTCTTTGATTCGGAGTATAACCCCTATAAAGGTATTATTGCTCATATCCGGGTGATGAGCGGGAGAATAAAGACAAAAGAGAATATTTATCTTTCTGCGTCCAAAGAAAGCGGAGAAGCAAAAGAAATAGGCTTCTTCTCTCCTCTCCGGATTCCCCAAAAAGAGCTTGTTGAAGGGGATATAGGGTATATGGCCACCGGCATAAAAGAGATAGGAGTTGTAAGGTCGGGAGATACCATTTGCCGAAAAGGAGAGAGTGTTGATTCTCTTCCCGGATACAAAGAGCCAAGGCCAATGGTCTTTAGTAGCTTTTATCCTCGCGAAGCGAGTGATTATAATAATTTTCGTAACGCTTTGTACGAAATAAAGCTTACCGATCCCGCGTTTACCTTTGAACCGGAGTTTAGGGAGGCGCTTGGAAGAGGATTCCGTTGCGGTTTTTTAGGCTCACTCCACTCGGAGATAATCTCTGAAAGACTAAGGAGAGACTTTGGTTTAAATCTTATTATATCCGCTCCTTCGGTAACTTTTAGAGTGCTAAAGAAGAACAAAGAAGAGATAGAGATTAGA